>NZ_JANYEK010000248.1 GCF_025363195.1 Sphingomonas sp. | reverse complement strand
AAGGAGTCCTTCATGGCCAACCGATCTGAATGGCCTCCGCAAGAAAATTGGGCAGCGCCGGATTGCCGGTCGAGGACATGATCGACATCAGCGAGAGCGTCCGCTCGGGATACGCGGCGGCGAACATCTGCGCGATCATGCCGCCCATCGATGCACCCATGATGTGCGCGCGCTCGATCCCCAGCGCATCGAGCAGCCCCGCCGCATCCGCCGCCATATCCTCGATCAGATAGGGCACCTTCGGGGTATAGCGGAAGAAGCGCGCCACCAGCAGCCCGGCGATGCCCGGCACCGGTGCATCGTCCAGCTTGGTCGACAGCCCGATATCGCGATTGTCGTAACGGATCACGCGGTAGCCGCGTGCCACCAGCGCCTCGACGAACGGCATCGGCCAGCGCGTCAGTTGCGCGCCCAGGCCCATGATCAGCAGCACCGCCGGCGCAGCTTCGTCGCCATAGCTTTCATATTCGATCTCGATGCCGTTCGCCTTGGCCTTCATACCCGTCTCCTTGGTGACGGTTAGAGTACAGGCGCGTGCAGTCACGACAAGGGCGGGCGAAGGAACGGTGGTCTAGGACAGATTGTCCTGTCCTACAGATAACCAGATAGGTTAGTTAATTTGCCGCCCAACGACTGGCAGTGGAGAATGTCATGAGCATCATCGAAGGTATCATCGGCCCAATCGCGGGCATCATCGACAAAATCATTCCCGATCCCAAGGCGCGCGACGCGGCGAAGCTGGAATTGTTGAAGCTGCAGGGCAGTCAGGAGATGGAGCAGGTGCGCACGCAATTGTCGGCGATCGTCGCCGAGGCGCAATCACCCGATCCCTGGACCAGCCGCGCCCGACCGAGCTTTCTCTATGTGAGGTACGTGCTGTTGCTCTGGGCGATCCCGATGGGCCTGATCGCCGCCGCGCAGCCCGCGATGGCGAAGGACATTGCGAGCGGCATGAACGCGTATCTCGCCGGAATCCCGGAGCCGCTCTATGCGCTCTTCGGTACGGGCTATCTGGGGTACACCGTCGCGCGCAGCTGGGGGAAGGCGAAGGGCGTCGACAAGTGATCCAGGCCTGACAATTCTCCGGTCGTCATGCTGAACCGCCCCGGCACCGCTCTTGTCCCCTGGATCCTCACCCCGCATACAGGGCAAAATAAACGGATGAGGACAGGCGGCATGAGCATCTGGATCAAACTGCTCGCCGTGTTGGGGGTTGTCGCGGCTGTACTCGGCCTGGTCTACACGTTCGCCTCGCCGCCGGGCTTGCTGAACTTCATGGACAGTCACACGCCCGGCGACGCCAATGCCGAGCAGGTCGCGGATAGTGTCGCGTACGGCACGGACCCGGCGCAAAAGCTCAACGTGTGGGCACCGAAGGACCGCAAGCCGGGCGAGACGCTGCCCGTGCTGATCTTCTATTATGGCGGCGGCTGGGTGTCGGGCTCACGCGGCGAATATGGCTTTGCCGGCCGTGCTTATGCGGCGAAGGGTTTCGTCGTCGTCGTGCCGGATTATCGCCTGGTGCCGAACGTGCGCTTCCCGGTGTTCGTGCAGGATAGCGCGCTGGCGGTGAAATGGGCGCGTGATCACGTCGCGGAATTTGGCGGCGATCCGAAGCGTATCACGCTCGGCGGGCATTCGGCCGGCGCGTACAATGCCGGGATGCTCGCGCTCGACGGGCATTGGCTGCGCGATATCGGGGTCGACCCGAAGATCGTCCGCGCCGCCGCCTTGCTTGCCGGGCCGTATGATTTCTACCCCTTCATCAAGCGCCGCAGCATCGATGCGATGAGCCGATGGCCGCACCCGCAGGAAACGCAGCCGATCAATTTCGCCGCGAAGGATTCCCCGCCCTTGTGGCTCGGCCACGGCACCGCCGACGATGAGGTAAGGCCCTATAACAGCGAGCGGCTGGCGGCGAAGCTTCACGGGCTGGGCGCACCGGTGACGCTGAAACTCTATCCCGGCAAGAGCCATAACGATCTGATCATGGGCATCTCCAAGCCGCTCCGCTACCGCGCGACGACCTTGCAGGACAGCGTCGATTTCCTGCTTGAGCATTCGCACTGATTGCAGAGCGCATTCCCGCCACCCATATGCGCCGCCATGAGCGATAACATGACGTGGCACGGCACGACGATTCTCTCCGTGCGCCGAAATGGCAAAGTGGTCGTCGCGGGCGATGGCCAGGTGTCGATGGGACAGACGGTGATGAAGCCCAATGCGCGCAAGGTGCGTCGCCTGGGCGACGGATCGGTCATCGGCGGGTTCGCTGGGGCGACCGCCGATGCGTTTACCCTGTTCGAGCGGCTGGAGCGCAAGCTGGAGACGCATCACGGCCAATTGCTGCGCGCGGCGGTGGAACTGGCGAAGGACTGGCGCACCGACAAATATCTCCGCAATCTGGAGGCGATGATGATCGTCGCCGACAAGGAAGTGACGTTGATCCTGACCGGCAATGGCGACGTGCTGGAGCCCGAAGCAGGCGTCGCGGCGATCGGCTCCGGCGGGAATTATGCGCTGGCGGCGGCGCGGGCGCTGGTCGATTACGAACAGGATGCGGAAGCCATCTGCCGCAAGGCGATGGCGATCGCGTCGGAGCTGTGCGTCTACACCAACGACCGGTTGACGATCGAAACGCTGGACGCCGTTTAGTCCCCCTCCCGCTTGCGGGAGGGGCTAGGGGAGGGCGTTCCTCCCGCCTCTCGCAAGTGTTTGAAGGCCCGCCCCCGACCCCTCCCCCCAGTGGGAGGGGGGAAGAAGAGACAGATATGAACGACGCACTCACCCCCAAAGCTATCGTCGCCGCCCTCGATGAGCACATCATCGGGCAGACCGACGCCAAGAAGGCCGTCGCGGTCGCCTTGCGCAACCGTTGGCGCCGGCAGCGGCTCGGCGCCGATTTGCGCGACGAGGTGTCGCCGAAGAACATCCTCATGATTGGCCCAACGGGGTGCGGCAAGACGGAGATCAGCCGCCGTCTGGCCAAGCTGGCGGATGCACCGTTCATCAAGGTCGAGGCGACCAAATTCACCGAGGTCGGCTATGTCGGCCGCGACGTGGAGCAGATTGCGCGCGACCTCGTCGAGGAAGCGGTGCGGCTGGAAAAGGAACGCCGCCGCATCGCGGTGAAGGACAAGGCGGAGGACGCCGCGATGGTCCGCCTGCTCGATGCGCTGACCGGCAAGGGCGCGAGCGAGGCGACCCGTGCCGCCTTCACGCAGCGCATGCGCGACGGGCATCTCGACCAGACCGAGATCGAGATCGAACTGGAAGCCGCGCCGAGCATGCCGTTCGAGGTGCCGGGCGGTGCGCCGCAGATGATCAACCTGTCGGAAATGATGGGCAAGGCGTTCGGTGGTCCGCAACTCAAGCGCCGCAAGCTTACCGTGCCCGCCGCCTGGGACAAATTGGTCGAGGAGGAAGCCGACAAGCGCCTCGACCAGGAAGAGGTCAGCCGCACCGCTTTGGCCGATGCGGAGGCGAACGGTATCGTGTTTCTCGACGAGATCGACAAGATCGCGATGTCCGAACATCGCGGCGGTGGATCGGTCAGCCGCGAGGGCGTGCAACGCGATCTGTTGCCGTTGATCGAGGGCACGACGGTCGCGACCAAATATGGGCCGATGAAGACCGACCATATTCTGTTCATCGCATCCGGCGCGTTTCACGTTTCGAAGCCCAGCGACCTTTTGCCGGAGCTTCAGGGTCGCCTGCCGATCCGCGTCGAGCTGAAGGCGCTGACCGAGGCGGATTTCGTCGCGATCCTGTCCGACACCAAGGCTTCGCTCCCGGCACAATATTCGGCGTTGATCGCGACCGAGGGCGTGACGGTGAATTTTACCGAGGACGGTATCGCCGCGGTGGCGCGCATCGCGGCGGAAGTGAATGGCGAGATCGAGAATATCGGTGCGCGCCGCCTGCAGACGGTGATGGAAAAGCTGCTGGAAGAGGTGAGCTTCGACGCCGAGGATCGCAGTGGGGAAACGGTGACGGTGGACGCCGCTTACGTGGAGAAACAATTGGCGAGCATCGCGCGCAATACGGATCTGAGCCGCTTCGTGCTCTGATACGTCACCTGCCGAAGATTTCGCGCTTTCCTACACGATGCGGGTCGGATATCTTGGTCTTCGCGTATCGCCTGACGATGGATGTCGAACCGGCGAATGTTGAGACGTCAATGTTGAGCTGGGAGTCGCAAAACACGCTGGCGCGTCAACGTTGTCAACATTCGCGCAACAACAGGGCGCGTATTATGGCGCGCGGATTAGGGAAGGATCGGCACGGGAAGTCGCTTCCGCTTTGCGTGTGCCCGCGCTAGCTTTCGTCCCGATATCATCTCCCGGGGGAATCGTTCGTGAAGCATTTGCTCGCCGTCAGCCTGATCGCCGCCATCGCCGTTCCGGCGCTCGCACAGGATGCATCCAAACCGCCCGTAGCGGCGAAGAAGCCGTTTCAGGTGACGTCGCCCAACGGCGCGCGCGAGGATGATTATTACTGGTTGCGTGATGATACCCGCAAGAATCCGGAAATGCTCGCCGACCTGAAGGCCGAGAATGCCTATGCCGATGCGGTATTGGCCCCGACCAAGCCGTTGCAGGATCGGCTGTACAAGGAGGTCGTCGGGCGCATCAAGCAGGATGACAGCTCGGTGCCCTATCGGCAGCGCGGCTATTATTATTACAGCCGGTTCGAAACCGGTGCCGATTACCCGGTCATCGCCCGCCGCAAGGGCGCGATGTCCGCACCGGAGGAAGTGTTGCTCGATCAGCCCAAGCTCGCCGCGGGCAAGGGCTTCTTCGCAGTCGGCGATAGCGTGGTCAGCCCGGACAACCGCCTGCTCGCCTGGGCCGAAGACACGGTCGGTCGCCGGCAATATATCCTCAAGGTCAAGGATATCGCGACCGGGCAGTTGCTCACCGATACCGTGCCTGATGTCGAACCCGGCGCGGTGTGGGCGGACGACAACAAGACGATTCTGTATGTCGAGAAAGACCCCGTCACCCTGCTGAGTAAGCGTGTGAAAGCGCACGTGCTCGGCACACCGGCCTCCGCCGACCGCGTGGTGTATGAGGAGAAGGACAACAGCTTCTACATGGGGCTGGGGCGCACGACCGATGACAAATATATTTGTATCGGTGTGCAGAGCACGATCAGCGCCGAGCAACGCTGTGCACCTGCAAGCGCACCGGCCAATTACACGATCGTCGCACCGCGCGCGAAGGATGTGCTGTACGATGCCGACCATCTCGGCGACCGCTGGATCTTCCGCACCAACTGGCTGGCACCGAACTACCGCCTGATGACGGTCGCCGATGCCAACGCGTCGGGCGGACGCGCGGCGTGGCGCGATCTCGTTCCGGTCAAGCCCGACGTGTTCATCGCCGCGTTCAAGCCGTTCGACGGCTTCCTCGCGATCGAGGAACGATCGGGCGGCAACAAGCGGCTGCGCACGCTGACGAACGCGGGCAAGAGCAGCTTCGTCTCTTCGGACGAACCTGCGTATGTCATGGGTCTGTCGGTCAACGAGGAGCCGGCGACACCGTGGCTGCGCTACACCTATGGCTCGCTGACCACGCCGACGACGACCTATGAGGTCAACACGACGACCGGCGAACGCCGCACGCTGAAGGTGCAGCCGGTGCCGGGTTACGACGCCACGCACTACGTCACCGAGCGTGTCTGGGTTCCGGCGCGCGACGGGACGAAGGTGCCGGTCAGCCTGGTCTACAAGAAGGGATTCAAGAAGGACGGCAGCGCGGCGATGCTGCAATATGGCTATGGCAGCTATGGCGCGTCGATGGACCCGGCCTTCTCGGTCCAGACGGTCAGCCTGCTCGATCGCGGCATGGTCTATGCGCTGGCGCACATTCGCGGCGGGCAGGAATTGGGCCGTAAATGGTATGATGACGGGCATCTGTTCACAAAGAAGAACAGCTTCAACGATTTCATCGATGTCACGCGCTGGCTGGTCGCCAACAAATATGCCGCCAGGGGTCGGGTCGCGGCGCTGGGCGGCAGTGCGGGTGGGCTGTTGATGGGCGCGGTCGCCAATATGGCGCCGCAGGATTACAAGGCGATCATCGCGCAGGTGCCGTTTGTCGACGTGGTGACGACGATGCTCGATGCCAGCATCCCGCTGACCACCAACGAATATGACGAATGGGGC
>NZ_JANYEK010000226.1 GCF_025363195.1 Sphingomonas sp. | reverse complement strand
ACGCTGGCACCCCAGAAGATAATCGTCAGGAACGCGGCGATCACCAGCACGCCGCCGAGAAGGCCCCATTCCTCCATCATCGTGGCCAGCGCGAAATCCGTATGGCCTTCGGGAAGGTAGTCGAGGTGGCTCTGCGTACCGTTGAGGAAGCCCTTGCCGAAGATGCCACCCGATCCGATCGCGATCTTGGACTGGCTGATGTGATAGCCGGTGCCAAGCGGGTCGCTTTCGGGATCGAGGAAGATCAGGATGCGGTTGCGTTGATAATCGTGCAGCACATAATTGACGACCAGCGGCACCGTCGCGCCGAGCGCCAACGCGCCGCCGATGAACAGACGCAGCGGCACGCCGGCCAGGAACACCACTGTAATGCCGCCCGCCGTGATCATCAGTGCGGTGCCGAGATCGGGTTGCTTCATCACCAACGCCGCGGGCACGCCAATCAGCAACGCCGCTGGCCAGATCGCGCTGAAGCGTCGCGTTTCGCCTGGTGGCAACAAATCGTAGAATTTCGCGCAGGCCAGGACGATGAATGGTTTCATGAATTCGGACGGTTGCAGGCGGATGATGCCAAGATCGAGCCATCGTTGACTACCGCCGCTGATGGCGCCCAGCAATTCGACCGCAACGAGCGCGAGCACCAGCACACCGTAAACCGGCAAGGCCACGCTGCCCCAGAATGTTTCGCGTACTCGAGACAGCAGGATCGCCCCCGCCAACAGGACGCCGAAGCGCACACCTTGATTGAGCGCCCAGGGCTGCCAGCTGCCGCCCGCAGCCGAATACAGCACGACGAGCCCGAACGCGCCGATCGCCGAGACCAGAAGGATGATCATCCACGGCAGTTGCGTGAGTGGCGCGGGGACAAAGTTGCGGCTGCTCATTGCGGCTCCGGTGATCCGGTGGTCTGGGCTACGCCATTGCCGGTTGCAGTATCATGCGCTTGCGCTTCCGCAGTGGCATTCGCCGCGTCGGTCGCGGCTTCCACCGCAGGTGCGTCGGTCGCCGCACCGGCATCCTGCTCGGTCGCAGCGCCGACGGCCGGGGGCGGGGCGGATGCGGCGGCACGATAGGCGGCGGCCTCTGCCGTTGCGCGGGTGGCGATGTCACCGCCCCAGGTCGGCTCGACTTCGGCGAGCGATTTCAACGCCCGCTCGCGATCGAACATATAGGTCATGATATCGCGCCCGGTCAGCGGCGTATCGAGATTGGCGACGGTGTGGCCGTTATGTTCCAGAACGACCGCCATCGCGTATTTGGGCTTGTCCGCCGGGGCAAAGGCCACCAGCAGCGCGTGATCCCGCAGCTTGAACGGCAATTGGCCATTCTTCAGCACGCCGCCGGCCCGTTCCGCCATTGTGATGCGGCGCACCTGCGCGGTGCCGGTCTTCGCAGCCATGGCCACGCCAGGCACGAGCAATCTTGCCCGCCCGCCAGTGCCACCTTCATTGACCACGCCGAACATCGCATCCCGCACGATCGCGAGATGCTCGGCGGAAAACGGCAGCGGTTCGGCCACCGGCGCAGGGCCGTGCATCACCAGGCGCGGCTTCAGGTTCTTACCGGATGCGATTCGCGCCGCCATCACCGCCAGCTGGAACGGGTTGGCCAGCACATACCCCTGGCCGATCGATGCGTTGAGCGAATCCGCGACGGTCCATGCGGTCTTGTACTTCTTCTGCTTCCAGGCGCTGTCGGGCACGGTGCCATAGCGCTGCGAAGAAAAGGGCAGCTCGAACTTCTGCCCAAGCCCCACCGTGCGCGCGACCGGCGCGATCGTGTTGTACCCCACCCGTCGCGCCATTTCGTAAAAATAGATGTCGCAGCTTTGCATCACCGCGTTCTTCATATCGAGTGCGCCGTGGCCACTCTTCTTGTGGCAATGGAAGATGCCGGTGCCGAGCCGCATGGCACCGCTACAGTTGATCCGGGCATGCGGATCGACCCCGGCGTGGAGCAGCGCCAGCGCGTTCATCGGCTTGACGGTAGAACCAGGGGGATACAGCCCCTGCAGCGTCTTGTTCATCAACGGCACATGATCGTTATCCGACAGCATCTTCCATTCGAGATGGCTGATCCCGTCGGAAAATATGTTCGGATCATAAGCCGGCATCGACACCATCGCCAGAATGTCGCCGGTATCGCAATCGATCATCACGGCGGAGCCGCTGTTGGTGCCGAGGCGCCGGGCGGCATATTCCTGCAAACCCGCATCGATCGTCAGCCGCGCTGTCCTACCCGGCACGTCGGGGCGTGTTTCGAGTTCCTTGACCAGTTTACCACGCGCGGTGACCTCGACGCGTTTGGCACCCGGCTTGCCCCGAAGCGAGGCCTCGAGCGTCTTTTCCAAGCCGTCCTTGCCCAGCTTGAACCCCGGCGTGACCATCAGCGGATCCTTGGTCGCGCGATACTGGTCGGCCGAGGCAGCGCCGACATAGCCGGTCAGATGGGCCACAGCTTGCGCGGCAGGATAATTTCGCGAAAAGCCACGCGTCGGCGCGACACCAGGTAATTCGGGCAACCGCACGCTCACCGCGGCAAACCGCTCCCAGTCGAGATTTTCAATCACCTGTACCGGCTGGAAACCGGCGGCATGCTTCAGGTCGATGCGGATGCGCTCGATCTCTTCCGGCGGCAGGTTCAGGATCTGGCCGAGCAGGGCGATGACGCGATCCTTGTCTTCCAACCGATCGGGGATGATGTCGACGCGGAAGTCGGTTCGGTTGTTGGCAATCGGCGTGCCATGACGATCGACGATCCAGCCGCGCCGGGGCGGCACCAGCGTCATGTTGACGCGGTTGCTCTCCGACATCGCCTTGTAATGCTCGTTCTCGGCGATCGACAGCCACGCCATCCGCCCGGCCAACATCAAGCCGACCGCGCCCTGTCCAACACCAAGCATGACGGCCCGGCGTGAGAAACTGTAGGATTGGGATTGCTTGGTGGGGATCCGCATGGGTCGGTCTATGCGCTCTCGCGCTTCCCATCAAGCCAGGCGCAGAGGCGCGCCACGATCGGAAACGACATGATCGAGATGATCGCCTGCATCAAAAGGAGCGTGTCGACGTGCGCGGCGATCGGCGTGGCGAAATAGCGCCCGACGATGAGGCAAAAACTGATCGCGCCGGAAGCGATCAACCAATCCTGCCAAAAATCGCGGAACATCAGCCGCTGTTCGATCAGGTCGATGGCGAAGAAGCACAGCGTCCATAGCAGCATGGAACTGCCCAAGGGCTGACCGCTCAACATATCGTCGAACAGACCCAGCGGTAAGGCCGCCCAGATGTAGAAATTATCGGATCGCATCAGCCGCCAGCCAAGCAGCATCAACAGCCCGATCGGAGGCAACACCGGAATATTGGCGATGACCGGCCAGATCGTCACCAACGATCCCGACATCACCGTCAAAGCGGGCAGTGCACGCGACAGCTTGCCGGCCGGTGCCGGATCGAACGGCCCGCGTCGTGGCTGCGGAAGAGGATGCGGCAGCTTCACTCGTCGGCGGCCGGTTTGGATTTGTGTCTGGCGACGGGGGTAGGACTGGACGTCGGAGCAGGGGAGGGCGGCGGCAAGAAGATTTGCTGCACCAATGCAAAATCGAGCGTATCGGGTCTTGCGAAACTGCGGGCGACGGCGCTGTCCTGTCCGCGCTCTGTTACCCGCGCGACCGGGATACCGGGTGCATAGATGCCACCATTGCCGGAGGTCACGAACACGTCTCCTGGTGCAAGAGAGACATTGGAGAGCGTGCCGGCGCTGATCTGTAATTGCCCGTCGCCGCGCCCATTGGCCAGTGCGACCATTCCGTCCCGCGTCCGGCGCACGGGCACGCGGCTTTCGGGATCCGTGATGAGCAGGACGCGGGACGTGTTTGGCCCCGTCTCCAGGATACGCCCGATCAGCCCGTCGGGACCGCGCACTGGCTGGCCTTCTTTCACGCCCTGCCACGATCCAGCGTTGAGGGTGGCGGTGCGTCGCGTGCTGGACGCTGACGAACTGACCAGGCGCGCCGCGACGACCGGAACGTCGGAGCGCTCGCGGATTTGCAACAGCGCTTTCAGACGTCGATTGTCATAGGACAGAGTGCGCGCACGCAACAACAGCGCCTGCACGTCCTTCAACTCGCGGTTCAGCGCGGCATTCTTGTCGACGACCGCAAAATGGTCCGACACGGCCTGGGGGATAGCCGTGATCCCGCGGCCGACGCCCGCAATACCAGAGGAAACCGGCGTCGTGATTTCGGCGATCGATGCGCGCAAGGCGGCAAACACCGGCGGGTTCAGGGTGGCAAGCGCGAGCATCACAGCCGCGACCATCGCCCCAGCGACCGCGATGACATATCCTAAAAACAGACTATATTGCGCCCGCCGCGAAAAACCCGGGCGCCGGTTGCGAGACGGCGCCATTCTATCCCTTCACATATCGCACGGTCGCCAATGATCGTACGGGCTTAGATGCTTCAACGCTCACCATCCGGTTCCGGCGCGGCGATCCTCGCCCCGGAGCCTTCAGTCTCTGATCTTCAGGCGCTATGCAGCACACCCCGGAACATCGGATCCTCAAGCGCGCGACCGGTTCCGAGCGCAACGCAGATCAAGGGATCGTCGGCGATCGTCACCGGCAGGCCGGTCTCGTCGCGCAGGACTTCATCGATGCCTTTCAGCAATGCGCCGCCGCCAGTCAGCACGATGCCCTGGTCGACAATGTCGGCGGCCAGTTCCGGCGCAGTGTTCTCCAGCGCGATACGCACGCCTTCGACGATCGCGCCGACCGGCTCGCTCAGCGCTTCGGCGATCTGGCCTTGGTTGATCTGGATTTCCTTCGGCACGCCATTGACCAGGTCGCGGCCCTTGACGTGGATCGTCAGGCCGATGCCGTCCGCTGGCGGCTTGGCCACGCCGACTTCCTGCTTGATGCGCTCAGCGGTGGAATCGCCGATCAGCAAATTATGGTTGCGGCGGACGTAGGATACGATCGCTTCGTCCATCTTGTCTCCGCCGACGCGGACCGACGTGGTATAAGCGAGGCCGCGCAAGGACAGTACCGCGACTTCGGTCGTGCCGCCGCCGATATCGACGACCATCGAACCGATCGGTTCGGTCACGGGCATGTCGGCGCCGATCGCGGCGGCCATCGGCTCCTCGATCAGCCACACCTGCGACGCACCAGCATTCGAGGCAGCATCGCGAATCGCACGGCGCTCGACCGAAGTGGAGCCCGACGGCACACAGATCACGATCTGTGGCCAGCGCAGGAACGGCTTCTTGCCGCCATGCACCTTGCGGATGAAATGGCCGATCATCTGTTCGGCCACGTCGATATCCGCGATCACGCCATCGCGCAGCGGGCGGATCGCCTGGATGCTGTCGGGCGTCTTGCCCATCATCAGCTTCGCGTCCTCGCCGACCGCCTTGACCTTCTTGACGCCGTTGATCGTCTCGATGGCGACCACCGAAGGTTCGTTGAGCACGATGCCGCGCCCACGCAGATAAACGACGGTGTTCGCGGTGCCGAGATCGATCGCCATGTCGTGCGACATCAGTCTGAACAGGCGCGAGAAGAATGCCATTGGGTCGTTCCGTAATTGGCCATCCCGTGCACGAGATGGCGGTGCGCGTTAGAATTCGGGTGCGAACGGTCTATATCGGCGCGACCTGGGCATGGGGTCCACGCTCAGGTTTGCCGATCAGTTCCGGGTCGCGGGATGCCGTCGCTTGGTCTAGAGCAACCCCCATGTCAATACGACGCCTGCCCGAACATCTCGTCAATCGCATTGCTGCCGGTGAAGTGGTCGAAAGACCCGCCAGCGCGCTCAAGGAACTAGTGGAGAATGCTATCGATGCGGGCGCTTGCCGAGTCGATGTGCGCTTATCCGGTGGGGGAATGGACGGGATCGAGGTGATCGACGACGGCTGCGGGATGACGCCCGGTGATATGGCGTTGGCGCTCGAACGACATGCCACATCGAAGCTCCCGGACGAGCTCGTGAAAGACGGAGCCATCGAAAACGTCGCAACGCTCGGTTTTCGCGGTGAAGCGTTGCCCTCGATCGCCAGCGTGGCGCGCATGACGCTGGAAAGCCGGGTGCGCGGCGCCGAGGGCTGGGCACGCATGGTCGATAACGGAACGCTCATCGCCGAAGGTCCGGCCGGCATACCGCCGGGAACGCGGGTTCGGGTGGAAAGTCTGTTCGAACGCGTGCCGGCGCGGCGCAAGTTCCTGCGTTCGGCGCGTTCGGAATACGCCGCGTGTCTGGATGTCGTGAAGCGTCTCGCCATGGCGCGGCCCGACATCGCCTTTTCGCTGGAGCATGACGGGCGGCGTGCGGTGCAGGTGGCTGCGGGCGAAAGTCTGCAACAGCGCGTCGCCGCGCTGACCGACAAGGGCATGATCGACAATGGCGTCGCGGTCGATCTGACGCGCGAGGGGCTGACGCTTGGCGGGATCGCCGGATTGCCGACCTTCAATCGCGGCATTGCCGATCATCAATATCTGTTCGTGAACGGTCGCCCGGTGAAGGATCGCCTGCTGATCGGCGCGATCCGCGGGGCCTATGCCGAGATGATGCCGCGCGACCGGCATGCGATGGTCGCCCTGTTCCTCGATGTGCCAGCGGACGCCGTCGACGTGAACGTCCACCCCGCCAAGACCGAGGTGCGCTTCCGCGAACCGTCACTGGTGCGCGGCCTGATCGTCAGTGGACTGCGCCGCGCGCTGGACGAAGCGGGCCACCGCAGCGTGCGGCACGCGAGCGAAGACGCCATGGCCGCGTGGACATCCGAAGGCCCCCGGGCTTCACGGGAGGGGTGGGACAGTGCCACTACCGATGAGGTTGGAGAGAATCCTTATTCTCCCTCGCAAGGCGAACGGCTCAACCTGTGGGATCGGCAATATTCCGTTCAAGACCGGCGCGCATCTTTCACAGCGCTCGTCCCGCAAGCCCGCGCCGAACCAGCATATGCTCCACTTCCGGAAACCACCCATTTCCCGATGGGCGTCGCCCGGGGGCAGGTCGCCAAGACCTATATCGTCGCCGAAGCCGCTGATGGCCTCGTGCTGGTCGACCAACACGCCGCGCATGAACGTCTCGTTCTCGAGCGTATGCGCAAAGCGATGGCAGAAGGCGGTGTCGCAAGTCAGGCGCTGCTGCTCGCCGAAGTCATCGAACTCGATGAACCTGCCTGCGATCGGCTCGAAGCGCGCGCCGCCGAACTGAGTGAATTCGGCCTCGATCTCGAACGCTTCGGCCCACGCGCCATGCTGGTCCGTGCCGTGCCCGCTCTGCTCGGCCAGAGCGACGTCATCGGCCTGGTCACCGATCTGGCCGACGAACTGGCCGCGTTCGACGAGGCCTTGAGCCTGAAGGAACGTCTCGATCACGTCGCCGCGACCATGGCCTGCCACGGTTCGGTCAGGGCAGGGCGCATCCTGTCGGTCGCTGAAATGAACGCGTTGCTCCGCGAGATGGAGGTCACCCCGCATTCGGGCCAGTGCAACCATGGTCGCCCGACCTGGGTGAAATTGGCGCACGGCGATATCGAGAAATTGTTCGGCCGGAAGTGATGGGTTCAAGCGCGGGTGAGCTGAGGCCAACGCGGTCCAGTCGAAATATTCCGTTCATCCGCCGGCAACCTTTTCCTTCGGCGGGCATTTAAGCGTGCAGGTCCTCAGATCACGAAGTGTATTCCACATGAAGAGCATAACCTCATTGATCTTCGCACTCATTCCGCTGGCCGCCATAGTCGGGGCCTGCGTATCGGTGCCGTGATCTGAGCGTTTCGTTTTCTTTCCCCCCTTGAAAGCGAAACTAATTTATGAGCCGTCCGGATCTGATCCGGGCGGCTTTTTTTGGGCGATGGCGCCTGATGCCCGATGATTTTGTTGGGCTCGGCCCGCGACCCGTTCGTTTCCAGCGCAGTAGGCGAACCGTTCCCACCTGCCCGATCACGACGCCTCGACAGCGCTCGAAACAAAAGGGTCAAGCCGGTGTCATCGCGTCCCGACCGAAAACGAAAAGGCCGCCCGGATCGCTCCGGACGGCCTTTCATTGGCGTAAAGCGAAAGCCTCAGCCTTCGGTCGGTTCTTCGGAAGCGGGAGCTTCGTCCGACTCAACCTCGGCGGTGACGCCCGGCTCGGCATTCGGATCATATGCCTCGACGAAACCGGCCTCGTCCTTCTCGAACATGGCCTCCATGACGTTGACGCCCTGGGCCTGCATCTCGGCTTCTTCCGGCGAGCGGGCGACGTTGACCTTTACGGTCACGGCGACTTCCGGATGCAGCGTGACCTTCACCTCATACACGCCGATCGCCTTGATCGGCTTGTTGAGCACGATCGCCGACTTGGCGACCTTATGGCCTTCGGCTTCGAGTGCGTCGAGCAGATCGCGCACCGCGACCGAGCCGTAAAGCTGACCGGTGTTTGACGACTGACGGATCAGGGTGAGCGTGATGCCGTCGATCGACTTCGCCTCGATCTCGGCTTCGCCGCGACGCGCCGCATTGTCGGCCACGATCGATTCGCGGTTCTTCTCGAACACCTTCAGGTTGGCCGCGTTCGAGCGCAGCGCCTTCTTGTTCGGCAACAGGAAGTTACGGGCGAACCCGTCCTTCACGGTGACGACGTCGCCGATGACGCCGAGTTTCTCGACGCGTTCCAGCAGGATGACTTGCATGGTCAGTCCTTCCTTACTTAACGATGTAGGGCAGCAGGCCCAGATGACGAGCGCGCTTGATCGCCTGGGCGAGTTCGCGCTGCTTCTTGCCGCTCACCGAAGTGATGCGGCTCGGGACGATCTTGCCACGCTCGGACACGAAGCCCTGCAGCAACCGGACGTCCTTATAGTCGATCCGTGGGGCGTCCTTGGCCGAAAACGGGCAGGACTTGCGGCGGCGGAAAAATGGGCGTGCCATTGTCTATGTGCTCCTTATTCGCCGTCGAAGTCGCGACGCGGGCGCTCGGAGCGCTCCGGGCGGTCTCCACGGTCGGGGCGACCTTCACGGCCGCCTTCGCGGTCGCTGCGACGCTCACGGTCACGATCGGACTTGCGCATCATCACGCTCGGGCCCTCTTCGTGAGCCTCGACCTTGACGGTCATGTAGCGGATAACGTCTTCGTTGATCTGCGTCTGACGCTCCAGCTCGGCGACGACATCGCCGGGGGCATCGATCTCGAGCATCACGTAATGCGCCTTGCGGTTCTTGGCGATCTTGTACGCCAGGCTACGCAAGCCCCAGCTCTCGGTCTTCACGACCCGGCCGTTATTATCGTTGATGATTTTGGTGGCGTTTTCCGCCAGTGCATCCACCTGCGCCTGTGCCAGATCCTGGCGCGCAAGGAACACATGCTCATACAGAGCCATGTCTTGTCCTTCGTCTTGGCCGATCGCTGACGCCCGCACCATGCGAGACGCCCCTCCGGCTATCGTCTTCAATGCAACGGGGCGGAAAAGCGGTAAGCCCTCCACCCCGAAGTGGTATTCTATACAAGGAATTGGGCGGAAGGCAAGCCTCCCGCCCGATGATCTGTGGTGTACTCGTCAGTTTACTGACCAGTTTACCTGATAGCACCGGCAACGACTGCGGCGATCAGGCCGCTGGTAATGCCGACCAGCACCGCATCATTGCCTGAGCGGACATAATGATAGCCGCGCGGCGGAGCGCGAAGGCCACGATACTGGCGATAGTCGATCTGGCGATAATTCTGTGCGTAGCGACGGTCGAAGCGCTCGCCTCTGCGCCAGTTGCGATAGTGCGGCGCCTGCCGGCTGATTACCGTCTTCTGCACGACGTCGCCATTGCGCCTGACGATCGTGGTGTGGCGCTCCTGATGATCGCCCTCGCGCTGTCCTTGCGCCTCCGCGACCGAGGCGACGAGTGGCGAAAAGGCGACCGTTGCGGCCAGCGTGGCGAGGATGAACTTCTTCATGGTTTTAACTCCCGAAAAACCCGGCGCCGCGTTTGGCGTCCTCCCCTAAATGGGCAGCAGGTGTCGTAGGCCCGTCCCAACTTTGCAGCAAAATGGTCGCAAAGTGTCGCAAGCTTGCCGCCGGCCCCGCGCGTGGCTAGTCCGGCGGCCCTGACCACGGAGCGAAACCCATGCGAGCATTCATCTTTCCCGGACAGGGCAGCCAGGCCGTCGGCATGGGCAAAATGCTGTCCGATGCCAGCCCCGTGGCCAAGGCAGTCTTTCAGGAGGTCGACGAGGCGCTAGGCCAGCATCTCTTCCGCCTGATGACCGAGGGGCCGGAGGACCAATTGCTGCTGACCGAGAATGCCCAGCCAGCGATCATGGCCAACGCCATCGCCACCTTGCGCGTCCTGGAGCAGGAAGGCGGCATGCGGCTCGCCGACAAGGCGGAGTATGTCGCGGGCCATTCGCTCGGCGAATATTCAGCACTA
>NZ_JANYEK010000225.1 GCF_025363195.1 Sphingomonas sp. | reverse complement strand
CGATCTATATTGCCAATCGAACCTGCGAATCGCGAAGGACCGGACGGTGCAGCCCCCCATCACACACGCGGATATGGTCGTGATCTGCTCGGTCGATAACCGCGACTTTCTGTCGCGCTGCCTCATGCGGTCGCCGGACGTGATGGCGGGATCCTTGCCCGTCGTCACGGTGGAGGGCTCCACGTCGATGACGAAAGCTTATAATGAAGGATTGTCCCGAACCGACCGGACAATATGTATTTTCGCGCATCAGGATGTCTATCTGCCCGAAGGATGGCAGGCGCGCGCCGTCACGACGCTAAATGCGCTCAGCGAATTCGACCCAAATTGGCAGGTCGCGGGCCCGTTCGGTGTGGGTGATCGAGGCACACCTTATGGGCGAGTCTGGGATGTTTCGCTCAATCGCGAACTGGGCAGCGCGTTGAACACTCCGGTGCCGGTTCGGTCCTTCGACGAATTGCTGCTGATCCTGAGGCGCGATCCCGACTATCGGTTCGACGAGCGATTGCCGCATTTTCATCTGTACGGCACCGATATGGCGCAAAGCGCCCTGACGAGTGGTCGCAGCGCCTATGCGGTCGATCTGCCGGTGATCCATAATAACCAGCCGGTGAACAGGCTGGATGGTGGTTATGGCGAAGCGTATCGATATGCGCGGCGGAAATGGCGCGATCAGCTGCCGATCTACACATCGGTATCGACGTTATCGCGCAACCCGCTGGATCTTTGGCGCGCCAATCGCGGCGCGAGGGCCCGGCCCGCCAGAACGGCTACGCTGCTTGCGGATTCGGTCGAAGCGGCACGCCAGGCCGGATACGAATAACCGCGTCTTTTTGCCGGTGCGGTCGGATGGCATCATTCTCGGCGTGGTTGCCCCTTCCGGTTGGGGTCGGGCAGAGCTTCCCCTTCGAGATCTGCGCGCAATAAGACGATCCGGTCGAGCTTCGGATCAAGCCGAGGTTTGTCCCCGGCGATGAGGATCGACGGTTTGCGGTCGATAGCCAAAGCGCTGGTGCCGACGGACCGGGCCGCACCAGGGGCCGTGGTCGGCATCGTCGGGGTTGCCACGGTTGCCACTCCAGGCAAGACATTGGACGCGGCGCCGGGCACCTCCGGCTCGCTATTGGCATAGCTTTGCGAGAAATAGGTCGCCGGCCGCCAGTTGCCGGCCCAGCGATAGAAATCGTGCAGGCCGATGGTACGGATCTTGGCCATGCTCGCTGCCCAATACGGTACGACGTAATCGGCATGATAATGCGTGGCGTGGCCGACCGGGGCATAAACCCGACCGCTGAGTGCCGCGGTGGCGACCGCCATCGCGCGCGTCCACCCCGCCGCAGTCGGTTCGCGCCGCAGAGATCCATCGCAGGTGAAGGTGAATTGGCAGCCGGTCGCGCGCTCGGAGCCCTGATAGACCACGCCGCAGATCGTGGCGGGAAAGGCGGCACTACGGACGCGATTCAGCACGACCTGCGCGACGGCGCGTTGCCCGGTGTCGCTTTCCGAACCCGCCTCATAATAGACTGCTTGAGCTATGCAGCGTGCGGCGCGGTCTTTGAACGGCATGTCGTCCGCGATGACGAACGGGCGCGCGCCCGGCCCGGCATTTTGCAAGGGCACATGCCGATTGATCTCCTCCGCCGTTTGCGGAGCGAGCGGTTCATAAGTGACGGCAGAGACTTCGGGCGCCCCCGGTGGCGCAGCGGGTGGTGCGGAGTGCTGCGGCATCGGCAATGCGACCCGCTTTGCCGGAATGGCGATGGCCGGATATGGCTGCACCGTCTCGTACCGGATCAGCAGCAGGAGCGTGGAGGTACTGACTACGCATAGCGCTGCGATACCGACCAATAACTTTCTGTTCATGCGGCCCCGCTCATTCCGTCGTGTACGTCATGATCCGACAATGTTAAAATCGTGTTGTCCATGCATCCGGAGCAACGCGGCGGTCGTTGAACAAGCACCATGGGCGCTTTGACATGGCGATGGATTTTGTCCACACGCCGTTAACTGTAAATATAGGGGGAAATGGGGTGGAGGGCGCAAAGTTACGCCGCAAGCCCCGGTGGCCGGTGTGGGTGCCCCGGCTCTGGATCGCTATCGTGGCGCTATTCGTGCTGTGGCAGTCGATGACCTATCGTGGGTTGTCGGCACTGGCAGCGGAATGGCAGTTTAACGAATTCGGATTCTATCATCCGGCGCTGACGTTTCTGGTGCTGGTGCTTGTGCTTTCGTCGCCCCTTCTTCTGTTGCGGTTGTGGCGGCAGCGGAAGCGGAAGCGTGCTGCGCAGGATGAGCCGGTCGAGCCGCTATCGGGTTTGCGTCGGGCCATTGGCCTGACCTCGCGGCTGCTCCGGACGTTGATCGGCGGCGCGCTGGCTGCAGTGCTGGCGGCCTCGCTGATCGCTGCCTACACGCTATTCCTGCCCCGCGATAACGGACCGCCGCATCACATCTCGGCGAATGACGAACTGCTGGTGCCGCCCTTGGGCCCGGCGGAAGTACGTGGCCGGATCCTTTATGACAGCACGGCGGTGTTCAATGAGGACTTCCACATCGGGCGCAGCGACACGCGCTTTGCACCTTTGATCGGCGAAAACGGCAACCGAGCGGCCTTGCGCTATTTCGTCGAACTGCCGTCGGAGCTATTGCCGGACCGGCATGACCTGATTTCGGTGCATCGCGGTATCTTGCGTGAAGGCGGGCTGCCGGGCGAGTTGATCAACCTGTATCGCTACGCCGGATTCAACATCGCGCCGCAATACTACGTCCTTTATGCGTCCGGTTCATCGATGCGGCGGTCGTATTTGATTACGGCGCTGGAACTGGTCGTGCTGGCGGTGTTCATCGGGCTGGTTGCCGGCGTCTATGGTTATCGCCGGCGGAGGCTGCGGCGGCTCGATATCGGACGCGAGGACTCGGCGGCGTAGACCGCGTGATCGGCCTAACACCGTTAATGGTGGGGTTACCGGGACACGTAACATGGCGGTAAAAGGCCCAGGGGCATACGCTGCTTATGGTCTCCCCGTTCCCGTCATTCTGCTTATTGGGCACTGCGGCACTGCTGTGCGCAGGCGTGGCGGTTTGGGACGGCGACATATTACCGGCCGAAGGTGCGCCGTTGCAGGCCAATGCTGCGATCGCAGATCCCACCACGTCAGTTGAAGCTGAATCCGTCTCGCCCGACAAGAAGGTGCGGATTGCGAAGGCGTCTGACGGATTGTTCTACGTTTATGCGCGGATAAACGGAATGCCGGTGCGGTTTCTGGTCGATACGGGCGCAAATCTCGTCGTGCTTACGGCGGCGGATGCGCGGCGTGTGGGAGCATTGGGGGGCGTGGTCAACCCGATCGACAATATAGCAACAGCCGGCGGCACGTCGCGCATGGGTCGCGTGACGCTCGAACGCGTATCGGTGGCCGGGCGCGAGCTTGCCGGCGTCGACGCTGCCGTGATGCATGGAGGACTGAGCGTATCGCTGATGGGCCAGAATATGCTGTCAAAACTCGGGCCGATCATGCTGACCGCCGACGAGATGTCGTTCCCGAAAGACCGCTAGGCGCTCAGCCCAAAACGACGCGCACCGCTGCGGCGGATCATTCCGCCGATCGCCATGAACCCGATCAGCATCATCGCCCAGGTGGCCGGTTCCGGAAGGACATTTGGGCCCGGTGCGCCCGGCGGGGCCGGGGGTATGGTGGCAGGTCCCACGCCACCGCCGCCGCCGGCCGGGGCCGCTCCACCGGTCGGGGCCGGAGTGATAACGTTAGGTGCGGCGTTGTTCGTAGGGGTTGGATTACCCGTTCCGCCAATGCCGTCACCGGACTGCGTTCCGCCAGGGCCGTTGGACAGCAAGGCTGGGATCGTACCCGGCATCAGGTCGGTGCCAGACGGGGTGCCGCGGCGGCTTCCGCGATTGAGCACTGCGGCATCGGGCCGTGCGCTGCGCAAGGCGAGGTCGTCCAGCGCCCCTCGTTCCAGTTGCGCACGAACCGCATCCAGTGGCGGCACCACGGCGGCAAACGCCTTTGCTTGCCCCAAGGTATCGCGCAGGAACAATGCGCGCTCGTTACGAGGGGCGATGCCGATCAGAACGACGACTGCACCAATTGCCAGCGCAGCCGATGTAAAGCTGTACCGTTCGGCTCGCAAATTGGATTTGGCTATATTTTCCACATGTTGCCGATACACCAAATGCAATTCGAAAGCGATAGACCGTTTGCTAGGGCAGCCGAACAGCACTAACGCCTTAAGGCAGCAGGAGCATCAACCTGTGCGATAATGGTACACGGCGAGGATGGACAATGACGCGGATCGGGCTGGAATCGAACGGCGGGTCGGCGGAAATGTCGCGGACGCATTCGGGGGCGCGGCGAGCTTTGGCGGCGGCTGGCGTGTCGATCGCCGCCCTGCTCTGCGTCGTGCTTGCGGGCTGCACGGGAAGCGGCGCTATGCCGAAGACCGACAGCGAAAAGGTCGTTTTCGAGACACTGAAGCTGTTGACGGCGCCCGGCGAGGCGATCTGCGTCGATGCAGCGACGGCTGGTCGTCCGCTCGATGTATTCCATACCATGGTCAGCAATCCGCCACCCGGTCTGCAGTTGCCCATGTGGTATGTCCCCGCACGCTTGAAGCCCACGACCGCGCTGTCGATTGCGCAATTGTATGACAGCACGCAAAAGCAGGCGTCGGTGCATATCGATCAACCCGCCAACAACACCGCTCCGCTTCTACCCGCGCTGCAAACCCAGCTCGACCGCAACGCCTGGATCATGTCCTCGCTTGGCGCGACGAAGAAGGTGATGATTTCCCCCGATTGGCCGGTCGGCGGGTTGAAGGCGCGGTGGTGGCTCAGAAATCGTATATCGTCCCACTGCCAGCCCAACTTCCGCATATCCAACCCCATCGTCGTGCGTAATGTCGCGTTCGTCACCGTGACGGCGGATCATTGGGGGACGACGTATGCCCTGGCTCGGCAGGGCGCCGGCTGGGCTATCCGCGCGCAATGGAGCAATTGGCTTTATTGAGCGGTGTTGCTGCGGGTGATCGGCGCGGACGTGTTGACGGAAAATAAACCAATGCCCCTCTAAGCCGGTCTGGCGTTTGGAGGAATTCGGCATGGCCAGCGAGACTGCAGCAGCAAAAAAGGCTTATGCGACCGGCCCGGCGCCGATTGAGTTCGAGTCACGCTCCGCGACCTATGGAGGCCTAGTCGGCCAATTGATCGGTGAGATCGATGCGCGGATGGCGGCCCAGCCCATTACTGTCATCGAATCACCCTCTGACGTGTTCCACACGATCTCG
>NZ_JANYEK010000024.1 GCF_025363195.1 Sphingomonas sp. | reverse complement strand
GACACGGAAAGCGCGGCCCCAGCAACGGGGCCGCCCTTTTCTTATGCCGCGACGGGGCGAGACATTTCATCCCCATTTCGCTCCCGCTATTTCACCATCGCCGCGCTCTGGTCCACTGGTACGACCGGTAGCCACACCGCGCTGGCATTCGCCCCGCCGCGTTCGATCGTCACCGTCGCTTTTTGGTAATCCGACTTCTTGGCCAGGAAGATATTGGGGACGAATTTCTGCGGGTTCCGATCGTAGAGCGGGAACAGGCTCGACTGGACCTGCACCATGATGCGGTGACCGGGCTGGAAGACGTGGTTCACCGTCGGTAGGCGGAACTTGTAGCGCTGCACCTTACCCGCCGGGATCGCCGAGGGTTTGGCGAAACTGTCGCGATAACGGCCCCGGAAGATGTCGAGGCTGATCGGCAATTGATATCCGCCCATCTTGGGATTGCTGGCATTTTCGTCGGGGAATACGTCGATCACCTTGACGACGAAATCGCCATCGGTGCCGGTCGTCTTGGCGAATATGTCCGCCATCGGCGCGCCCGAGACCCGGACTGCAGCGTCCAGCACGGGTGTTTCATAGGTCATCACGTCCGTGCGACCGTCGACGCCGCGCTGATCGCTGACCAGCCAGTCACCCCAGCGCCCGTCATCGAAATTCACCGGGCGCGGCAGATGCGGCACCGGCTTGGCGGGGTCGGAGATGTAGCTGTCCTCGCCTGCCCCGGTCTTCGTGAAGCCTAGCCCGCCGCCGGTCTGCAGATAGATCGGCTTAAGGGGCGATGCGCATCCCTTCTCGCATGCCAATGGCCAGGCGGCGAAACGGTCCCAATGGTTCTCGCCGGTATTGTAGATCGTCGCGGCGGGCAGGCTCACTGCCGGGCCGTCCTTCAGATAATGGTTGAACAGCGGCAGGACCATTTCCTCGCGAAACTGTTCGGCAGTGTCGCCGCGCCACTGGAACGGGCCGAGACTGCGGCCGTCGCGGTTGATCTGGCTGTGGCGCCACGGCCCCATGACGAGGAAATTGTTGGCGGTCTTGCCCTTCGCGGCGAGCGCTTCGTATGCGGTGATCGCGCCGTACATATCCTCCTGGTCCCACAGCCCCTGTTCCCAGATCGTCGGCACGTTAGACGGGTTGGCAGTGAGCAATTTGTCGAGCGCCTGCCCCTGCCAGAAGGAGTCATACGCGGGATGCGCCAGCATCCTCTGCCAATACGGCAATTGCGAATAGCCGGACTTATCCGCCCACGCCCCGGCCGAGCCGATATCGCGGAAATTGTCGTAATCGTCATACCCACCGGTCGGCGGCACGCTGCCCTTGGCCTTGTAGCCGGTCTGCCCGCCAAGCCACGCGATGTTGGCGAGGCGAAACGCGCCGTAATGGAACCAGTCATCGCCCATCCATCCATCGATCATCGGGCTTTCCGGCGCGGCGACCTTCAACGCGGGATGCGGATTGAGCAGCGCCATCGCAACGGTGAAGCCCTCATACGACGATCCGATCATCCCGACGCGACCGTTCGATTCCGGCAGGTTTGCCTTGTTCACCAACCAATCGATCGTGTCATAGGCATCGGTGACATGATCGACTTTGGTCGGGTTGAGCGGGCCGATCACCGGGCGGGTGACCACATAATCCCCCTCCGATCCGTATTTGCCGCGAATGTCCTGATAGACGCGGATATAGCCGTTGCGCACGAACATCTCGTCGGCCAGCGGCAGCGTAGAAAGCATGCTGGAACTGGTCGAGCGCTGGGCGCGACTGCCGGCGTCATACGGCGTGCGCGTCAGGACGATCGGTGCGTCCTTGGCATTCTTGGCAACGACGATGACCGTGAACAGCTTGGTCCCGTCGCGCATCGGGATCATCACCTCGCGGCGCACATAATCGTTCGCAGCGGTCGGCGGCGTAAATTTCGCCGGAATGTCATTTGCCGGGGCTGGGGCGGACGACGGCGCCGCTGCAGCCGCACCGTTGGTCGAAATCTGCTGGGCCGGGGCGGCAACCGCGAGGCTGGCGATCGTCATGCCGATGACGACGGGCGCGAGAATGATCTTCATGTGGGACGCGACTCCTTGATCCTGTGATCGCAGAGCTTTGCGCGCAGGTTTGGCCAAGATCAATCGCTGGACGGTCTCAGCGTGTAATCGTAAGCCCCTGCGCACGCTGGCCGACCGCATCATACATGCGCGGTCCGGTATCGAGCCGGAACGGCGCCATCTTCGCGCCGGGATCGCGCTCGATACCGATCACCCAGGCGGCCGCCGATTGACCGTGACCGGAATCTGGCCAGCGATACAATATGTTCACCGAGAAGACCGGTACGAAGAAATTGCG
>NZ_JANYEK010000209.1 GCF_025363195.1 Sphingomonas sp. | reverse complement strand
GCAAGCGGGAGGGGAGAAGCAAATTCAAGCCGCCTGCTTTATCGACAGGTAATCCACCACCTTGGCCAGCATCGCGCGCAAGTCCTTCCGGTGCGTGACCATGTCGAGCATGCCGTGATCGAGCAGATATTCCGCGCGCTGGAACCCTTCGGGCAATTTCTCGCGGATCGTCTGTTCGATCACGCGCTGGCCGGCAAAGCCGATCAGCGCGCCGGGTTCGGCGATCTGCACGTCGCCGAGCATCGCGTAGCTCGCCGTCACACCGCCGGTGGTCGGGTCGGTCAGCACGACGATGTACGGCAGGTCCGCATCGTGCAGCATCGCGATCGCCACGGTCGCGCGCGGCATCTGCATCAGGCTGAGAATACCCTCCTGCATGCGCGCGCCACCGGCGGCGGTGAAGATGATGTAGGGGCAATTGTCGAGGATCGCGTTCTCCACGCCGCGCACGAACGCCTCGCCCACCGCGAGGCCCATCGACCCGCCCATGAAGGCGAAATCCTGCACGCCGACGACCACCTTATGCCCGTCGATCGTGCCGCGCGCGTTGATCAGCGCATCGCCTTCGGACGTCGCCGCGCGCGCGGCCTTGATGCGATCGGCATATTTCTTGGTGTCGCGGAACTTGAGCGGATCGTCCGGCACCTTGGGCAGCGGGATGATCGTGTAGCTGCCTGCGTCGAACGTATAGGCGAAGCGCGTGACGGGGCCGATGCGATCGTGATGCTCGCAATGCGGGCAGACGTGGAGATTGTCCTCCAGTTCTTTCAGGAACACCATCTGGCCGCAGCCCTTGCACTTGTGCCAGAGGTTTTCGGGCGTGTCCTTCTTGGGGACGACGAACGACAGCGCGTTGCGGACGTTGGTGAGCCAGCTCATTGCCTGATCTCCAAGGCGATTTCTTCCCGTGCGGCCTTGATGGCGGTCGACAGGCTTTGGATATAGCCGCGGACCGGCTCGGCTGCATCCGTGCCGTATTGGGCGACGAGGTCCACGATGGCCGAACCGACGACCACGCCGTCTGCGACGCGGGCGATGGCGGCGGCCTGTTCGGGCGTGCGGACGCCGAAGCCGACCGCGACGGGCAAATCGGTCGCGGCCTTGAGGCGGCTGACCGCCTCATCGATCGACACCTGCGCGGCCTGTTGCAGCCCCGTGATCCCGGCGACCGAGACGTAATAGAGGAAGCCGCTGGCGCCATCGAGCACGGTGGGCAGGCGCGCGACGTCGGTGGTTGGGGTGGCGAGGCGGATCAGGTCGATGCCCGCCGCGCGCAATGCGGGGCCGAGCGCGTCGTCTTCCTCCGGCGGAATGTCGACGCAGATCACGCCGTCCACGCCAGCATCCCTGGCGGCCTCGGCAAACCATTCGGGCCCGCGGATCGTCATCGGGTTGGCATAGCCCATCAGGACGAGCGGGGTTTCCGAGTGGCGCGCGCGGAAGGCACGCGCGATGGCGAGGATGTCGGCGGTCTTCGTACCGGCGGCCAAGCTGCGTAAATTCGCCGCCTGGATCGCCGGACCATCGGCCATGGGATCGGTGAACGGCATGCCGAGTTCGATCACATCCGCGCCGCCTGCGACCAGCGCGTCGAGTATCGCGGCTGTGGCGGCGGGGGTGGGGTCACCAGCGGTGACGAAGGTGACGAGCGCGGGGTGGTCTTTGGCGAAGGCGGTGGAGAGGCGGGTCATATAGCCCTCTTCCCTTCGGGGGAGAGGGCTTTAAGATTCGTGCTCACATCTTCACTCCGAGTGCTTCCGCCACGGTGAAGATGTCCTTGTCGCCGCGCCCGCACAGGTTGGCGAGGATGATCTGGTCGCGGTCCATTTCGCGGGCGACCTTGGCCACGGCGGCGATGGCGTGGGCGGGTTCCAACGCCGGGATTATGCCTTCGGTGCGGCAGAGCAACTGGAACGCGTCGAGCGCCTCCACATCGGTCACCGACGTGTATTCGACCCGACCGATCGAGTGCAGCCACGAATGCTCCGGGCCGATGCCGGGATAATCGAGCCCGGCGGAGATCGAGTGTGCCTCGGTGATCTGCCCGTCCTCATCCTGCAACAGATAGGTCTTGTTGCCGTGCAGGATGCCGGGGGAACCGCCCGCGAGGCTGGCGGCATGTTCCTTGTGCAGGCCGTGGCCTGCCGCTTCCACGCCGAGCATCTTTACATCCACATCGTCGAGGAATGGGTGGAACAGGCCGATCGCGTTCGATCCGCCGCCGATCGCGGCGACGAGCAGATCTGGCAGGCGATCGATGCGGCTGAGCATCTGCGCACGCGCTTCCTTGCCGATGATGCTCTGAAAGTCGCGCACCAGTTCCGGGTACGGATGCGGGCCGGCGGCGGTGCCGATGATGTAGAACGTGTCGTGGACGTTCGCGACCCAATCGCGCATCGCCTCGTTCATCGCATCCTTCAGCGTGTGCGCCCCGCTTTCGACCGGGCGAATTTCGGCGCCGAGCAGTTTCATGCGGAACACGTTGGGCGCCTGACGCTCGACGTCCTTGGCGCCCATGTAGATCACGCACGGCAGGCCGAAGCGCGCGCAGACCGTGGCGGTGGCGACGCCGTGCTGGCCCGCGCCGGTCTCGGCGATGATCCGCGTCTTGCCCATGCGCATGGCGAGCAGGATCTGCCCGACGCAATTGTTGATCTTGTGCGCGCCGGTGTGGTTGAGTTCGTCGCGCTTGAACCAGATCTGCGCGCCTTTTCCCTCGGGCGCGGATGCGCGCAACGCGTCGGTAAGACGTTCGGCATAATATAATGGGCTGGGGCGGCCGACATAATGTTCGAGCAGGTCGTCGAACTGCGCAGTGAAGGCCGGGTCGGCCTTTGCGGCACGGTACGCCTTGTCGAGGTCCAGCACGAGCGGCATCAGCGTCTCGGCGACATAGCGTCCGCCGAAATCGCCGAAATGCCCGCGCTCGTCGGGCTGGGCGCGGTAGGAATTGGGGATCGTGTCTGGGGCGTTCATGTGGGGCATTTAGCATCCCCGCCGGCCGTGTCGAGGGATCGCGCCGCTTGGCGGTGTGTTAGTTTGAAAGTTCGGACGTCACTGGCCGATCCGTGACCGCGGCGCCTTCAGGCCGGGCGGCGGTAGAGTGAAATCGCCCCGACACACAGCACGAGACCAAGGCCGACCGCGAACCCGGCATAGACTGTGTCTGCTGCCCCCGCGCCAGCCGCCGCCAGGCTGCTGCCGGCAGCCGCGAGAATAATTGCCTTCCGATGTACCATACCGCCTCCATCCAGTGCGCGAAACTTATAGCAAGCGGGCGGCGGATGCGACAGCGGATCCGGCAAAACGAAACCTGCGATACTGCCCGCTGGTCGACGTGTTGATGCCGATCGTCCCTGCCGTACCTTGCCCGCCGTCTCCCCCGCGACGGCCGGAGTCTCAGACGGCTCTTGTCCTGCGCCTGCGCGCGAGATCCTGGCCGTCGCCGGAATGACGGTGGGGGAGATCAGGGTCGGGTCACGCCACCTTGGTCGCATTGAGAAAAACGGCGATCTTGCCCACATCCTTCATGCCCGCCGACGATTCGACGCCGGACGATACATCGACCAGATCGGCACCCGTCAGCCGGATCGCCTCGCCGACGTTGAACGGATCGAGCCCGCCGGACAGCGCCCAGGGCAAGGGGTGACGAAAGCCCTCCAGTAGGGTCCAGTCGAAGCGGACGCCCATGCCGCCGGGCAACGTCGCGCCGGGTGGCGTCTTGGCGTCGTAAAGGATGCGATCGGCCACACCGGTGAAAGTTGCGGCGGCGGCGAGATCGCTGCGCTGCTTCACCGCGACGGCGGCCCAGATCGGCAGGCCGGTCTTGGCCCGGATCGCGGCGGCGCGGGTCGGTGTGGTGGTGTGGAGTTGCAGCGCTTGCAGGTGGCCGGCGGAGATCGCCGCCTCGATCAGGGCATCGTCCGGATCGACGAACACGCCGACGCGGGTGACGTGATCCGGCACGCGGGCTGCAAGCTGCTGGGCGCGTTCGCGGGCGAGATGGCGCGGCGAGGGTGGGAAGAACACCAAGCCGATATGGCTCGCCCCGCCCCGGATCGCGGCATCGAGCGTTTCGGGCGTGGAAAGACCGCAGATTTTTGCATGAACTGGCATGGCGGCGACCATTGCCGCTTGGCCGGACAAACTCAAGCGCGCTCGCCACGCTTCGGGGGACTCCGCGACCTGCCAGAGTGTCTCGGCGGGGTCAGCGCCAGGCTATAACGTAGCTTCGATCTCGCGGGCAGCCATGTCGGGGTCTTCGGCCTGGGTGATCGGGCGGCCGATGACGAGGATCGACGCGCCGGAATCGGCCGCCATGCGCGGCGTCACCACGCGCTTCTGGTCGCCGCCAAAAACCCCAGGCGCGCCGTGCGAGGGGCGCACGCCGGGCACGACGAAGAAGCCCTTGGGCCACAGCTTCTTGGCTGCCGCGACCTCCGCGCCAGAGCAGACGATGCCGTCGACCTGGGCTTCCATCGCCAATTCGGTGAGGCGCAGCACCTGATCGTGCGCGCTGCCGTGCACGCCAGTGGTGACGAGATCGTTGTCGTCGAGGCTGGTCAGCATCGTCACCGCGACGATCTTGGTGCCGATGGGGGCCGCGGCCTTGGCATCTTCCAGCATCGCGCGACCGCCCGAGGCGTGGACGGTGAGAATGGCCGGTTCCAATGGGCGCAACGCCTGGATCGCCTTGGCGACCGTGTTGGGGATGTCGTGCAGTTTCAGGTCGAGAAAGATCGGCAGGCCCAGATCGGCCATCTCGCGCACGCCCGCGCGGCCATTGGCCATGAAGAATTCGAGGCCGAGCTTGATGCCGCCGACGTGGTGGTGGACGCGCTGCGCGAGCGCCTTGGCCCTGGCAAGATCCGGCGTGTCGAGCGCGACGAAGATGCGATTGCTCATCAGGCGCAGCCTGGCGGAACGGCAGTCGGCACCGCAGCGGGCGGCATCGGGGCTGCGGGCGCCATCTGGGCCGCAGGGGCCATCTGGACCGCAGCATGGAACTCGGCCGGCGTTGCCGTGAACGCCGGTTCTCCGTCGGGGCTCAGCCTCGGGACGATTACCGGGCTCGTCCCCCGCAACATATCCACCGCATTCTGTGCGGTGGCGAGACGCTGACGCAGGCGCCAGCGGATCGTGTGATAATACAGCATGGTCGGCAGCAGGCCGAGCAGAAAGACGACCAGCAGCAGCAGCGGCAGGTTCACCTCGGCAATCAATCCGCCCCACAGCTTGACCTGCACATTGGTCCAATTGCCGATCGTAAAGATCGCCGCGAGGAAGGCGAGCAGGCACCAGAAGAGGATTTTGAGGAATTGCATATGACGCAGGCTAACGCGAGCGGCGGCAATTGACCAGTGCGGGGGCGTCCGCCGTTGCGCTTTCACCCGCCGCCGACGCCGCGCCACGCCTAAAACACCAGCAATCCGACCGGTTGGCCCATCCTTGTCCTACAATACACGCAGGGGTTCCTTGAACACCAAGTTGCACTGGAGACGATGATGGGAATACAGATACATGCCGGCAGTGCGTCGTTCGACCAGACAGCGGCCTTGAAACAGAAGCGGGAAGATTTCTCCGGCCTGATTTCCGCTGCGACGTCCGGCGATGTGGACAAGGCAAAGAGCGCCTTTGCCAGCCTGACCGCCAACCGCAAGCCGCCCGCCAACAGCCCACTCGCCGCTTTGGGCACCGCGATCGAAAGTGGCGACACGAAGGCGGTGAAGGGCGCTGCGGAGACGTTGCAAAAGGCGCGCAAGGGCCATCACGCGCACGGTAAGGTACCACCCAAGATTTCGACCGTGCAGCCGAGCGTTACGACGGAGAGCACCTCCACCGCCTCAGCCGCTGCGCCAGCCAGTGCCCCGGCAACTGCCTCAGCGGCTGCGTCAGCGGCTGGCTCAGCGAAGGGCTCAGCGACGGGCACTCATGCTGCCACGGCCATCCGTCACATCGACAGTCTGCCACCTGTTTCCGCCGTAAAGCCGGTCAAGGCAGCCGACGACATCTTTACGGTCAACATCCTGGTCTGATCCGACCATCGCAACCGCGAGCCTTATGGTCGCTCGAAGCGCGACCATAAGGCTTGTTCGCGCAGCGAGATCACCCGATCTCGCGCCGCAACGTCTCGATCAGCCCCGGCACTGCGGTCAGCTTGGGTTCCTCCTCGTCGAGGATCGCCTTGAACGCCGCATGCTTCACGAAGGCGACACGGCCGGGCTTGAGCCGCATCTTGTCGGGCAGGGTCGAAACGATGATGTCGATCATCCGTTCGGCACCGTGCAGCCGGCCCCAGAGATAGTCGTTCTCGCGATAGGCACGGCTAAAGAATGCGCCGAATTTGTTGAACCTTATCCCCTTCAAAGAGGCTTCCGCGCCGCCGGAGCGGATCGATTTGGCGTCGTCCGGCGCGATGCGATCGACCTTGATCGGGTCGAACTCGTCGCTCCCTTCGCCTTGCAGCAACGGCAGCGTGGCGACGTCGAAGAACGGGAAGCCGAGATAGGTGAGCAGGATTGGCCGGCGCGTGTCCTTCGGCAAATTGGCGAAGGCGGTGGCGAGGCGCGCATCGGTCTCCGAATCCAGGCGCGTGAGACCGAGCGAAGCGCCGAGCCGATCCAGCAACGGGCCGGCATCGCCGCGCAGGGAGCGCACCTCGCGTTGCAGATGGGCATGCGTTTCGGTGCGCTTCAGGTCGAGATAGGCGGCGAGCGATTCGTAGATCGCGTCGCGCATCCCGCCGAGGTCGGCCGCCTCGCTTCCGGCGTCGTTCTCCGCCTCGATCTCGGTCAGCCGCCGGCCAAGCAGGCGCAGGCGGCGGATGCGGAAGGCGAGATCGTAGCTGCGCAGGAAAGCGATCGTCTCCTTGCTCGCCCCGCCGCTGAAGGCGAGGCCGATCGCGTCGAAACCCCGCGCGGCGACCGCTGCGGCAATGTGTCCGCGAATGCGGTCCCATCGGCCGGGGCCGGGTTCGCCGCCGGCATGGTAGAGCAGGGCGGTCACATCCTCGATCACGCCGGCTATCTTGAGATGGCCGTAAGCGGCATAGCCATAGCCCGCCTTGGTTGCGGCGGCGTTCTGCGCGCGGCGCCGCCACGACGCGAGGCGCGCCTCGGTCGGAGAATCTAGAAAAAGGGTATAGCCGAACAGGGATTCTACCTGATGCTCCACTTCGCCCCGGATCGCGACGATGATGCTGCGCATCCGCTCGATCCGGTCCGATCGTCCGGCGATCGCTTCGAGATTGTCGCGGATCGGTTGCTGGCGCGGAAGTTCGGAGACCGCGCCGAGGATCGTCTGGAAGAAGCTTGGTTTGTCCATCGCGGTTTTACCGAAGTGGATCTTCATGCCCGGCGAGGGATCGATATAGATGAAACGCCGGTCGATCTCGCGCCGCGCCGGGCGTTCGCGCAACGCATCGATGGCGGGCCGGAACGGCGCATTGGCGAGGACCGATCCGTCGATCAGCACCGCATTGTCGGCGACGTTGGCGGCGAATTGGCGCGGCAGGACGCGCTTGAGAAAGGCGGCGCGTCCGGGCCAGTCGGCCTTGCGCGTCGTGAGCACAGCATCGAGTTCACCCACGGTGAACGGCGGGAAGGCGCCGGGGAAGCTGCTGGTCGCCCGCCCGGCAAAGGCCAGTTCGGCGGGATCGGCGAGCGTTTCACACGGAACGCCGTGATCGGAGAAGGGCACGACGAGGCGGTGTTCGGTTTCCATCACCTCGGCCGGGGAATGGAGTTGCAGGCGTTCGGGGTGGCCGCGGAAATCGGTGACGGTAACGAACAGGTCGAGCGGCTGGCCGACGGGCAGGAGGCGCGGGCCTTTCGGTCCGACCGCCATCGCATCCAGCGCATCGAGGATCAAGCCGGTGAAACGCGCGCCGCCAAAGGGCGGTTCGAACCAGCGCGAACGGACGAAGTGCGACAGTTTGCGCTTCACTTCGTCGCGCGTTTCGGGATCGACCGACTCGTCCACCTGGCCCGCACCGCGTCCCGCCGCCATCCAGGCGAGTGGCATGGCCCAGGCCTTGGAGAGGCGGGATTGCGGGGCGGCATCGTCGTCGATCAGCGCCTCCACATCGGCGGAATCGAGCCAGAGCTGGGTCAGCGGTTCGAGGCTCTGCCCGGTGGCGATCGCCTGCGCCAGGAACACGCCATTCAGCCCCCCCGCACTGGCCCCGGCGATGATATCGACCAGCACGCGCAGCCGCAGCCCGGTATCGTCCTGTATTTCCTCCAGCAGCGCGCGGTACACCCCCTGGCTGCCATTGGCCGGCGTGGAACCGCTGAGAAAGGCTTCGCTCGCGCGTGCGAGCCGCCAGATCTCCTTGGAGATGCCGTGCATGTAAACGGCCAGACTGATGCCGCCATAGCAGACGAGTGCCAGGCGGAGTTCCTTTTCGCGCATCTAGCCGATCCGCCGTTTCATCGTCCGTCACCCTCTCGCGGGCGTGTCGGGTTCACCAGACACTTGTCCCGCATGTCCCTTATAGGATGTGAAAGCGCAGAAATATCCTTATCCGCGCGGGAATCGCGGGCGAGACCATTCATGCCGTTTCCAGCACGGCCCAGATCGGCAGATGGTCCGATGCCTTGCGTGCGGCCGCGCTCTGGTGCGCGCCGGCCGCCACCACGCGCACATCGCGCGACACCATGATCCGGTCGAGCCGGGCCACCGGGCGGCGGACGTGAAAGCTTGGGCCGGTGGCGGCGAAGGCATAGTCCTTGCCGAAATCGCGCAGGCACCCGCTGCCCGCGCTCCATTCGTTGAGATCACCCATCATCACGGTCGGGTGGGGGGTGGCGCAGGCATCGACATGGCTGGTGATCGTGTTCGCCTGCTTCCGGCGCCACAGGCCCGAGAGATCGAGATGCATGCCGACGATTCGGACGGCCACGCCGTTGACGCGGACATCGGCCATCACGGCACCGCGCGGTTCGAGCGCGGGAAGGTGGATCGCCTCGCTGTCGATCACCAGCGCATCCTTGCGTACCAACACCACGTTGCCGTGCCAGCCCATCGACCCTGCGCGCGCACCGAACGGAACCGCCTTCCACGGGCTGTGATCCTCCAGCATGTGCAGCGGGATGACGCAGGCTTTCGCGCCGAAGCGCCGGTCCGCCTCCTGCAGCGCGATCACGTCGGCATCGATCTCCCGCAGTACGTCGAGGACGCGCATCGGGTCGCGCCGGCGATCGAGGCCGATGCCCTTGTGGATGTTATAGCTCGCGACCTTGATCAATGTTCGGGAATCAATTTGGGAACGCCATTTCTACGGATTCAATTCTCGGCGACATACGTAAGCCGAACGCCGCGTTTAGGAAATGGTGCCAAGCGGGGCATGGGAACCGGCGGACTTTCGTTCTTCAACAACCCTGTGCGTCCGACCCGCTGCGGAAGCGGATCAGACGCACGACTGCAAGATCGATCTCAGTACGCTGCCGATAAGGTCAGGAACCATTGGCGCGGGGCGATCGGATAGGCCGAATAGCTGTTGGTCGCCGACCCGATCGACAGGGTCGATACGCCCTTCCTGTCGGCCAGATTGGTGACGTTCAGCGCGATTTCCAACTTGCGCACCGGCAGGACATTGTCCGGTATCTTCGCCGCGACACGCAGCGAGGTGAGGAAGAAGGACGGCACGCTGGCGTCGTTGGAGAAGGTGCTGAACCGGCGACCGACGAAATCGCCGATCACCTGCGCTTCGAACGGACCGCGGGACAGCGTCGCGACCGTCTTGTTCATCCATTTGGGTGTGCCGGGCAGCTGTTTGCCGCAGGTCGGCACCACGCCATTGGTGACCAGGAAGCCACCGATGCACGTCCCCGTGGCCGCGCCGATGCCGCTCGCCGTCGACGTATAGTCGCTCTGATATTTGGACAGATTGTAGGACGTCGCGTTGTAGAGCGAAAACGTCCGGCCAAGGCGCACGGTAAAGGCGGCATCGACGCCATCGGTATGAACGTTCCCGACATTGACGAGGATCGAGGTGCCACCGGTGATGCCCCCGCCCGCTATGCCACCCGGATTGGTGGAGATCGCCAGCAACCGGTCGCTGAACACGACGTGATAATAATTGAGCTGCGCTTCGACGCCGATCTCGTTCGAGAAGGTGCGGCGGGTGCGCAGCCCCCCTTCATAGGTCCAGCTGGACTCGGGTTTCCCCTGACTGGCGAAGGCATCGAACGCCGCCTGGCTGCCGGTGAACCACGGGCCGCCGCCGCCGGCCAGATACGCCTGGTACTGGCGCAGGTTCTTCTGCACGTTGAAGTAGAGTTGCTCGTGGCCGTTAAGCTCATAAGTCGCGCCGAACGCGGGCAGGAACCAGCGCAGCGTATCGATCTTGCCCTGTGGCAGGCCACCCGAGAGCCCCGAAAGCGACCCTGCTCTGGGCTGGACCGGATAGCGTCCGTCGGCCCATTGCGCGCTGGTCTTGAAACCACCCTGGACGAGCAGCTTGTCGGACACCTGCCAGCTATCCTGGAGATGGAGTTGCAGCTGGTTGATCCGAGCTTCGCCCTGATATTGCGTGAAGAGCGGCGGGGCGACCGAGAGCGGACGGATATAGGGCGTGCTGGATGACGGGGCATTGACGTCGACGCCGTACCAGCGGCGCCATTGTGTCGTACTGTTATGTTCAAACCAGCCGCCGAGTTCGACCTTGTGATGTCCCAGATCAGCGGTGAGCGCCGCGATCACGCCGCCACGGTCGATGCGATATTCGGTGGTGCGGGTGATCAGGCCGGAGCCGCCGGTCGTCGCGACCAGCGCAGCGCCGGCCGCGTTCGCCTGCGCATCGGTCAGCGCGGTGCACGCGGTGGGGCGAATGCCGTTGGCATTGGCGGTGAAGCGGCAAGCGCTCGGCAGGGCCGCATAATTGGGGTCGAGATAAGGCTGGGCGGTGGTGATCGACTGGCCAAGCGGACCGGCGACGACGCCCACACCGTCATTGTGGTGGTAATAGGCCGTCGTCGATACCTGGATATTCTCGCCCAGATGCGCGTCGAAGCGGGCGTAGCCGAGATAATCGGTGCGCTGCGCATCGGAATAATAGTTACGATAATTGCTGCCCACCGCGGCCGGAGAATTGCCCAGTCCGCTCAGATAGGAGGCCCGGTATCCGCTGAAATCCGGATAGAAAAATGGCTTGGTATACGGCGTGTAAAGCTGGATCGCGTTCGCGACATTGCCGGCGGACGGCTTGAAGAAGACGGTCGCGTCCTCGTTCGGCTGGGTCGTGTCGTTATAATCGACATACAGCGTTAACTTGCCGATCTTGCTGTCGTGGACGAATTTGGCGTTGGCTTGCCATCCGCCCTGCAGGCCATTGAAATCCCAGGCCCGGGCACGCTGCCGAACCGCCGAGATATAGGCGGAGTTCGTGCCACCGGGGCCGAACGTGCCGCTGTCGATGCGCACGAAGGTGCGCGACGTGTCGTAGCTGCCGACGGTCTGCGCGGCCTGGATGCCGGGACGGTCCAGCGGGTTCGAGGAATAGGTCTCGACGGTGCCGCCGAGATTGCTGTTCGAGGCGGTGGCGAGATCACCGGCGCCCGCCGAAACGACGACGCGGCCGACAGTCTCCGAAACGATTGCGCGCTGGGGCGAAAGGCCGTTGTAATTGCCATAGCTCTGATCGCCCAGGGGGATCCCGTCCATCGTGTAACCGAGTTGGTTGGCGGCGAAACCGTGGATGAAAATCTGGGCGTTCTGCTCGTTATTCCCCCACGGATCGGCCGTGATGTAGAGCACGCCCGGAAGCGTCGCGATTGCCTTGAGCGGCGAAACGCCGGGCAGAACCTTCTGGATCTCGGCCTGGGCGATCACCGTGGCCGAGCGCGTCTGCCTGCCGGTGACGATGATCGTCGAGGCCAAATCGGGCGCGCTGTCGACGCTATCGGGCAGTGCCGTCTGTGCAGACGCGGCAGTGACGTAGAAAAGCGCGCCGGCAAGCGCGACCAGGCTGGAAGAATAACGGATCACAATGCCCCCTTGATGCAGCCCCTGCTGCGATGCGCCGCTGTGCACCGGCCCCATGCCAATCGCGTGACTCTTCCATTGCGCCGCGATGACAATGGCCAGATTCGGATCTGACCGTTCCTCGGGGGGGGGCCAGCAATTGCGGCCGGATTTGGGATTGCGGGAATGACGGCGTGGATTAAATGGCGCGGAGCCGGCATGAAGTCCGCCGATCAATTGGAGCAGAAACTATGTCGTTCTCCCTCTACGATGCCGTCGTGCCCACCAACCTTCAGGTTTTGCGCGCGATCGATGCTTTGCTCGACAAAGCGGCTGCGTTCTGTGTCGAGCAGGGCAAGACGGAGGCGGACCTGATCGATGCGCGGCTGGCGCCCGACATGCTGCCATTCGGTTATCAGGTGAAGTCGTGCGTCGGGCATTCGGTCGGTGGAATCGAGGGGGTCAAGGCCGGGACGTTCTCGCCCGACATGGCACCCTGGCCGACCGATTTCGCCGGTTTGCACGGCATCCTGCAAACGGCGATCGCCACCCTGCAGGCGCTGGACCGCGATGAATTCGATGCGCTGGCAGAGACCGATACCCAATTCGCGTTCGGGGAAACGAGAATGCCCTTCACCGGGGCAAATTTCCTCCTCTCCTTCTCGCAACCCAACTTCTATTTTCACGCGACGACGGCTTATGCGATTCTGCGCGCGCAGGGGGTCAAGCTGGGGAAGCGCGATTTCATGGGAATGCCGCGGATCAAGCGCTAGCATCCGGGCGGCCGTCGGGCACCCACATCGATGTGCGGGCGACGTGGTCGCCCGATGTGGGGGCCAATCGGCCAAGGTCCGGATGGTGACGAATGAAGAATCCCGCCGTTGCGGGCCGTGGAGACGCGCGGTGCGCGCGGTATGCGTCGTCGGCTCAAGCGGCAGGTCAGCCAGATCTACCGGTTCGCAATACCGCGAGCCGTTGTCCCGGTGGCGTGGTTAGGGATAGACAGATCGGCAGATCAGAGCCATGCGGCGTGGAATGTCCGTCGGGTCAAAATACATCGCATTTGTCCGCTTATTGTTTTGGCTCGCACTCGCCTTCGCGCTGGTGATGGCGTTGCTCCCACACCCGCCGAGTCTGCCCATCGACTCGTTTGGCGACAAATTCGAGCACATGCTGGCGTTCAGCGTTTTAGCGATCCTCGGCGCTATGGGTTATCCCGGGATGAGCCTGCCAGCACTTGGCGAGCGACTGTCATTCCTCGGCGCATTGATCGAAGTGTGTCAGTCGATCCCATCGCTGCATCGCGATTGCGATATTCGCGACTGGATGGCCGATACCCTGGCCGTCATCGTTGCGCTGCTGCTCGTTCGTCTCGTGCGAAACAGACAGCGCACAGGCGCCGTGTCCAATGATCTGACCGATAGCGACCGCGGGGCGCGCCTGCCGTAAGTCGGACGTGGCGGCATATGGCCTTCGCGGCTTGGTGCGAGCGCACGAATACGCACCTCACCGCCAAATTCCTGCTGAAGCCACGCACGGGATTGTGCGAGACCGATCAGCTCTGGATCGTGGCGACCTCTGCCGATCCGCCCCTGTTCGACCGGCCCCGCGGCGGGGGGATGAGGCCAAAGGCATGCGATCCGCTCACTGTCGCCGAATGTGGGATTTGCGGCCCCGAGCGCCCGTTATCGCCGCCCGACGTCGGCTGCCACATCGGTCTGACGATGCCCGCCGGGGCACCGTCAAAGTTTGATCCGGATGCCTGCCTCATAGGTCGGCCCATAATATTCAATCTGTTGTGGGCGATTTTCAGCGCCATAATTGTAACGCAGCGCGGTGTTGCGCAGGTTCTTGGCGCCGAAAAACACTTCATACCTCTTGGTGAACTTGTAGCTGCCGGTTAGGTCCATCGTCGTGCGGGCGGCCTGGATGACGTCCGTCGTACGGTCGCCGCCGAATGCAAACAGGCTCGCGCTGACATACTGGGCCGACAGGCGCAGACTGACAGGGCCGCGCTCGTAGAACCCGGCCAGATTCCATGTCACGTTGGATGTACCCGGCAGGCTGCCATATTGATCGACCGATCCCGGAGTGTTGATCGGATCTGCGGCGTATTCGAGGAAATGCGACTTGACCAAGGTCAAGTTGGCATCAACGCCCAGCCCACCCAGTAATCCAGGCAGGAACGCCAGCTTCTGTTGATAGGCCAGTTCAATCCCACGCGCATAAGCACTTTCGTTGACGAACGTCTGGAAGTCGCCTCTTACGCCAGTGCCAAAAATCGGGTTAAGCTGATTGGACAGCAGTTTACCAAAGATGTAGTTCTTGAACTCCTTATCGAACAGGCCGATCTGAATGATACCGCCATGCGGCAGGTAATATTCCAGATCGATATCGAAGTTGTTGCCTGTGGTCGGCTTCAATTCGGGGTTACCTGCGCTGTAGACTGGACGTGTCCCAGTGAAATCAATACCCGCATTGCCGCCGGCCTGATTGAAGCCAGGACGGGCAATTCCGGTGGAATACGTAGCCCGGAATTGCAAATCATTGGTGAAGGTATACCTGAATTGCAAGGTCGGGAATACGTTGGTGTATTTCTTGCCGTTGTTGACGAATGTGTTGATGCTCGGGCCGGTCGACGGCGTCGTCAGAAGATAATTGCCATAAACCGCATCGGTTGCTTCGATGCGGACGCCGGTCAATACGTTCAGTTTGCCGAATTCGCCCGTGTACATCAGGTAGCCAGCGGTGATATTCTCCTTGTCGCGGAAGTCGCGGCTATATTGTGGGCTGAGTACCGGAACATACTGGTTCACCAAATTGGTTATGTCGCCAAGGTTGACGACCGGTGCGGTAGGATAGCGGCCGAAGTAATAATTGTCGGGCTGCGGCACGCTTTGCGCGAAGTCGGACAAGACCACCGCAGAACCCTGGGCGATGGTAAAGGCACGACCAGACGGGGTGGCACCGAAATCATCCACGCTCTTGGTCCGGCGGCGGACGCTGATACCGGCCTTGATCTGTCCGACGCCCCCAAACAGCGCTAAAGGATATCGGGCGTTGAACGCGCCGGCATATTCGTGGTCATCATCGTGTTCGCCATATTTCGATAAAGCGATTTTGCCATTGGTGCCGCCGTACTGCGTGGCGTCATAAGATTGAAACGGCGTGGTCAACGCTGCAGTCTTGAACAGGTTGAAATTATACCGATCCGGATTGCTGTTGTCGTATGTCCCGGTGTAGATATCTTGACCATAGAAGCGCGCTTCGGAGTAACGGTCCTGGTTGTAGGTCCCTTGCACGAAGCTGGCGCGGTAATCGATCACCAGATCGTCGAAATGATCTTCGCCGCCGATCGCGGCCACGGTGTTGCGGAACGTTTCCTGCGCGTCGACCGCATCAACCTGCGGCGCGAAGCCATCCTGGGAATAGCCCTTGCTTCCGGCCGGTACCGGCGCACCATCAAACTGTGCATAGACGTGTTGCTTGTATTGCCCCTCGGTATATCCGGCGATGTTGACCCGCGCGTAATATTTGTGGTCGCTGCTCGGCGCATAATCCAGTTCACCACCGTAGCCGAAGCGGCGGCGGCTGTAGTCGTAGCGGCGGAAATCGACGCGGTCGAAGTCGCGGCCGGTGGACGAGGTATAGCTCGGCTCAAGATCGTCGATCGCGCGGCGGTCATCTTTCCGCGAGGCGGTTATGACGAACGAAAAATCACCCAGCTTCGCCCCGGCGGCGATGCTGGCGGTGTAGGGTCCGCCATGGTTGTGCAACGGTTCGTATCCGGCGCCCAGTTCCAGTTCGACAAACGGCCTGGTCACGCTTTTGGCAGTGCGTGGGGTAATATCGATCTGCCCGCCCAGGCCTTCGGCCTCCCGGTCGGGTGCCAACGTCTTATAGACGACCAGACCATCGATTGCGCCTGTGGGCACGGTGTCGAATTCGACCGCGCGGCCGGTGCCGGATGCCACCGTGTTGGCCGGGTGCGTGCCAACCATGGGAATGCCGCCATAGGTAGCTCCATTCAGGTTGGAATCGATGCCTCGAATGTTGACGAACCGGCCTTCACCCGTATCGGAAGACAGCGAGATGCCGGGTATGCGTCCAAGCGCTTCGGCCGAGTTGTAATCGGGGTATTTCTTGATCGTGTCTGCGGACTGTACGTTGACGATGACGGAAGCGGTTTTCTGTTTCTCACGCGCCAGTTGCGCTTCGCGCGGGGCGGTGACCACGATGTCAGAATCGCGGTTTGGGGTGGCCAAATCGGGCGCTGGTGGGGTTGCGGTCTGCGCGTGCGCGGCGAGTGGCAGCAGCGCCACAAATGCGGTCGAAGCTAGTGCAAAAGCTCTGCGTTTCATAACATTGTGCCCCAATTCAGCAAAGAGGAAGCGCCAGTGGGTGCGTACCCGACCAGGATCTATCGATGCTCCCGGTCCACTGTCGGGTGGGGATGTTTTGTTACAGCATTGAGACTTTTCGGCGTGTTTCCGGAACGTTGGCAAAAATCAATCTAACGCCACGTCGCGCCCGAACTGGTCGCGGTCCGATCCCCGGGCTTCCAACCCTGCCTTCCGGCAATGAGCCGCGACACAGGCGTCGTGGAACCCAAATCGGGTTCTTTGGATCTTGGGCGCCCGCTGCCGCGTCGGGATGGAAATCTAACGCCCGATGCGAAGTGCCTGGGCGGCAGCATCGGCGCGATGCGGCTGAAGCCGCGCCCGATCACGTCACCGCAACTGGCTGTCCTTGCTGCCCCGCCGGTTAAACAGACTCGCCGTAGGCCGATCGCGCCCGCTTTGGCAGGTCACGCAGGTTTTTACCCCCGGCAGCGCCCGCCGGCGACCTTCCGGGATGTCGTCGCCGCACAGCACGCACCACGGCTCGCTGTCGCCCGTGGGTATCGTGGCCCGAGCGGCAAGCACCGCGTCCATCACGGTGTCGTCGATCTGATCCTGCACTGCGCCATCGCGTGTCCAGCCGCCTGCCATTTTCCGTCTCTTCGTTTCGCTTAAATACCTGAGGGATATAGGTATTCCATTCGTGATTTCCACCTTGCGGGGCGCGGGGATACGCACCTGGGTGGCTTCCCAGTCCAGCGCATCCAACGCGCCCGCTCGGGATTGCGCGGTACCGGAACGCTCTTGCCGCGCCGTAATGCCGAGGCAGATTCGTGCACGAATACCGACGCCAGCGAGCGCGTCGATCTCCTCCTTTGAACGCGCGAAGATCGCGGGATCGCCGCCTTTCACTCGCACGACCCGCGCATCTGCTGGAGCGGCGGCGACGAGCGAGGCTTCACCAGGGGCGATCATGCCAGGCATATGCCCGCCGCGTCGAGATTGGCCCACAGCGCAGGCAAATCCTCTGTCTTGATGCCGCCGGCGACCCTGCAGTCCGGAACGTCGGACAAAAATCGTGTGATCGGTGCGGACCGATCCGCGAAGAACGCTTGTGCCAGCCCATCGAACAGGTGACACTGGATGCGAAAAGCGGAGTTTACCATGCGTCGCCGTACCTTCATCGCATCGATACCCGCCGCAGCGTGGCTGCCTACCATCGCCGGCGCGCGCACCGGGACGATCGGCGCCGCGGCATCCGCCAGCCCTGGTCAGAGCGGTCCGTCGCAGCCAGCGATGTCCGACGCCGCGCCACTTCCGCCGGTTTGGAAGCCGGGCAACGATCGGTTCATTCGGCCAGACGTGCGCGCGGGCGACCGCCCGGTCGGCGCCACGTTCGCGTCGCGCACCGCGGCTTACGGCCTGAACGGGGCGGCGGGCACGGCGCATCCGCTGGCCACGCAGGCGGGAATCGACATTCTCAAGCTCGGCGGATCGGCGGTCGACGCCGCGATCGCAATCAACGCATGTCTCGGCTTTCTCGAGCCGACATCGAGCGGTATCGGTGGCGACGCATATGCGATGATCTGGGATCCCAAGGCGAAGGCCGTCGTCGGCCTTGCCGGTTCGGGCGCATCCCCGCATGGGCTGAGCCTCGAGACGGTGCGCGCCCGCTCGCGGAACGGCGCGCTGCCGCCGCTCGGCGCCTTGAGCGTATCTGTGCCGGGCGCGGTCGATGCCTGGTGGACGATGCACAAGCGCTACGGGAAACTGCCGTGGGCCGACTTGTTCCAGCCGGCGATTTTGCATGCCGAGGCGGGCGCGCCGGTTCCCGATATCATCGCTTATTATATCCGCCGCTCAATGGCCGCGTTCGCCAAACCGGGGAGTGGCATCGAGGAAACCGCGAACGCGCTTCGCACGTATGGCCTGGCCGATGGCAAGGGCCCGTCGGCAGGAGGCGTGTTCCGCAACCCCGATCTTGCGCGCACCTATCGCGCGATCGCTGCCGGTGGGCGCGACGCATTCTACTCAGGCGAAATCGCGCGGACGATCGACCGATATTTCAAGCGGATCGGCGGCTGGCTTTCCGCGACCGATCTCGCCGCGCATCGGTCGGAATGGATCACCCCCAACACCACAGACTATCGCGGCACCACCGTGCATGCGCTGGGTGCGAACACGCAGGGGCTGGCGACGCTGCAGATGCTCAATATCCTCGAGCGGTTCGACCTTGAGGGTGCAGGCTTCCAATCGGCCTTGTCGATCCATCTCCAGGCCGAGGCCAAGCGCCTGGCCTATGAGGATCGCGGGCGATATTATGCCGACCCGCACTTCGCCAAAGTGCCGGTCGAATGGCTGATTTCGAAGGACTATGCCGCCGAGCGCGCCAAACTGATCCGGACCGATCGGTTGCTGACGCCGATCCATCCGGGCCAGGCGCCGAGCCACGGCGACACAACCTATTTCAGTTGCGCCGACAAGGACGGCCTGATGGTGTCGATGATCCAGTCCAATTTCCGCGGCATGGGATCGGGGCTGGTAGCCGACGGCCTTGGCTTCATGTTCCAGGATCGTGGACAGCTCTTCAGTCTGAAGGATGGCCATCCCAACCTCTATGCGCCGGGCAAGCGACCGTTCCAGACGATCATCCCCGGTTTTGCGACACGCGGGGGCGCCCCGTGGATGAGCTTCGGCGTGATGGGCGGCGACATGCAGCCGCAGGGTCAGGCGCAAATTATCCTCAATTGCGTGGATTATGGTCTCGAGATCCAGTCGGCCGGCGACAGCCCACGCTGGCATCACGAGGGTTCGTCGCAATCGATGGGCGAGGATTCGCCGGGGCTGGGACCGACCGGATTGTTGCGGCTGGAGAGTGGCGTGCCCCTGGCGACGCGCAAGCGGCTGGCGGAGATCGGTTGGACGATCGGCGATCCCGAGGGCGGCTTCGGCCGGTACGAATGCGTCGAGCGCAGGATGGACGGTGACACGCGCGTGTATGCCGCGGCCAGCGAAATGCGCGCCGACGGTTGCGCGCTGGCTTACTGAAAAGGAACGACGATGCGCCTCCCACTGCTCGCCCTGTTGGCATTTGCGTCCTCGGCCAGCGCTGAGACCTATGACCTTCAACCGACACCGCAGACGGTGGCATGGGGGCATTACGACGCGACCGACAAGCCGGTGCTCACGATCAAGTCCGGCGACACGGTGGTGATCCACACGCTGTTGACCAATAGTCCGTCGGGGCTCGAAAAGGCGGGTGTGAAGCCGGCCGATGTCGAACCGGCATTGCGCGCGGTGTTCGACGGCGTACCGGCCTCGGCGCGGGGGCCGGGCGGGCATATCCTGACCGGGCCGATCGCGATCGAAGGTGCCGAGCCGGGCGATACGCTGGAGGTGCGGATCCGCAAAATCGATCTTGCCATCCCCTACGCCTATAACGCGTTCCGCTACGGTGCCGGCTTCCTGACCGACGACTTTGCCTACGCACGGATGAAGATCGTTCCGCTCGATGCGAAGCGGATGATCGGTACCCTGACCCCCGGTGTCGAAATTCCCCTCGCGCCGTTCTTCGGCAGCATGGGCGTCGCACCGCCGCCCTCGTTCGGGCGGTACGATTCCGCACCACCGACGATCAACGGTGGCAACATGGATGACAAGGCGCTGGTCGCCGGCACGACCCTGTTTCTGCCGGTCCATGCTCACGGCGCGCTATTCCAGGCCGGTGACGGCCACGCCGCCCAAGGCAATGGCGAAGTCGACATCACCGCGCTGGAAACGTCGCTTGTCGGCACGTTCCAGTTCATCCTGCACAAGGGGCAGACGTCCCCCTATCCCCGTGCGGAAACGCCGAAATCCTATATCGCGATGGGTTTCGATGACGACCTCAGCAACGCCACACGCAAAGCGCTGCGCAACATGATCGACTTCCTCGTCACCATCAAGGGCATGACGCGCGACGATGCCTATATGTTGATCAGCGTGGCTGGCGATGTCGAGATCACCGAATTGGTCGATCGCAACAAGGGTGTGCATGTGGTGATGCCGAAGGCCGTATTTGTCGGAAAATAATGACAAAGAACATTATGATGGCACCGGTTTTTCGCTAGCTCATCCAAGGGCCGACGTTCCCGGCGACCACGCCCGTTCTCGACATCGGTCTCTTGTTCAGATGCACCTCCATTGAAGATGGACGTGGGGCGGGGCGGTTTTCCCTACCCAACCGAAACCCGGTGCGATGGCGGCGGACACCGATCTGCCGATGTCGCTTGTCCTTGCGTTGCGAAGATGGACCGCAGATGACGTGATATCGGAGAGGGAAATCGTAGTCATGTTACCGTTGCACGGAATTCGCGTTCTCGATTTCGGGCGCTATATTGCGGGTCCATATTGCGCCGCGCTGCTCGCAGATTACGGTGCCGACGTCATCCGGATCGAACGGATCGGTGGGAATGAGGATCGGTTCACGGTCCCTGTCGCTGACGACGGCTCTGGCGGATCTTTCCTGCAAATGAACCGGAACAAACGGTCGCTCGCTCTGGTACTTGGAACCGAGACTGGTTGCGCGATCGTGCGTCGGCTGGTCGCCCAGGCCGACATCGTCGTCGCCAACATGCCTGCCGATGCCTTGGCAAAAGCTGGCCTCGACCTGGGGTCGCTGCGCGCTGTGAAGCCCGACATCATTCTCGTCACCGCCTCGGCATTTGGCGAGGATGGCCCGATGGCGGGCAGGGTCGGCTTTGACGCAGTGGGGCAGGCGATGTCGGGTGCCGTGCATCTGACGGGTACGGCCGAGCAGCCGTTTCGAGCGCAGGTCAATTATGTCGATTTCGGAACCGCGCTGCACTGCGCGTTCGGCGCGATGGTCGCGCTGCGCGAGCGCGACCAGACGGGGAAGGGGCAGCAGGTTTCCGGTTCGCTGTTGGGGACCGCCGTGTCGCTCACCAATGCACTGGGCATCGACCATGCACTGAACGGGATCGAACGCCAGCCGATCGGCAACCGTAGCTATGGTTCGGGACCGACCGATGTCTTTCGCACTCGCGACGGCTGGATCGTGACACAGGTCGTCAGCAATGCGATTTTTGCGCGGTGGGCGACCTTGATCGGCGCGCCCGAGTTGATCACGGACCCGCGGTACACCGACGACATGGCGCGCGGCGACAATGGAGAGGCCTTGAGCGCGCGCATGGCGAGGTGGTGCGAAGGGCGCACGACGGAGGCGGCGATTGCGGAGTTGGGCGCGGCACGAATTCCGGCAGGCCCGGTGCTCGCTCCATCCGAAGTTCTGACCCACCCGCAAATTGTGGCATCGGGCCTGATCGAGCCGATGCACTATCCCGGCACACCGGCGCCGGCACCCGTTATCGGCGCACCGATCCGGTTAAGCGGCACCCCGCGCGAGCCGATGCTGCGCGCGCCGCAAGCGGGCGAACATAGCGCGGCGATTTTGACCGAGGCCGGATTCAGCGCCGACGAGATTGCGGCGATGGTGTCCGCGGGGGTCGTCCACCTTGGCGGGTGATGCGATCGAACCGGAGCGCATCCCCGTTATCGTGGGAGTAGGTCAGATCAACGACCGCACCGCGGATCCTTTCGCGGCGCTCGATGCGATCGATTTGATGGCCGAGGCGTTGCGGATCGCCGATAGCGATGGCGGCGGCGGGTGGATGGAATCGCTGGATTCGCTGGCGGTGGTCGATCAAATTTCGTTTCGCGCGCTCAATCCGGTGGTCGATGCGCTGGCTGCGAAACTCGGCATTACCCCGGCGCATCGTTTCCAGACCGCGATGCCGATGGGTGACAGTCCGATCCGGCTGCTGAACGAAGCGGCCAACCGCATCGGTAGCGGCGAAGGGACCGTAGCGGCGGTGGTCGGGGCCGAGGCGCTACGCACCGCAGCCCGTCGCGCAGCGGCAATGGCGGGCGATGATGAGGGCGATCACAATGCCATTCGGGCGCGGCATCGCGGCCGCGCACCCGATTATCGGCAGCGTTACGGACTGATTGCGCCTGTCGACTTCTACCCACTCTATGAGAATGCGGCACGGGCGGCGTGGGGCCAGACCCTGGCTGCGGCACAGGCCGAGACCGGTGAGATGTGGGCCGGAATGGCGCGGGTTGCGGCGGACAATCCCCACGCCTGGTTGCCGACGGCGCGCACCGCGGAAGACATCGTCACACCTTCTGCCGCCAACCGACCGATCGCCTTTCCCTATACCAAGCTGATGGTTGCCAACAGCTCGGTCAACCAGGGCGCGGGGTTTATCGTCACCAGTCTGGCCGAGGCCCGCGCGCGGGGCTTGGCGGAGAACCGGCTGGTCTATGTCGGCCACGGTGCCGCCGCCCACGAACCCGATGATGTGCTCGCACGGGACACCTATACGGGATCGGCCGGGATGCGGACTTCGCTCGAAGGAGCGCTGGCCGCAAACGCGCTGACCATCACCGAGATCGATTTGGTCGAGCTTTATTCCTGTTTCCCGTGCGTGCCGAAGCTGGCGCGGCGGATCCTCGGGTGGCCGGCGGACCGCGCCGTCAGCGTCGTTGGCGGGCTGACCTTTGGTGGCGGGCCGATTGGCAATTACATGAGCCATGCTGTTGCAGCCATGGTCATGCGACTGCGCGGAGGTGGCCGCCGAAACGGTCTGTTGTTCGGCAATGGCGGTTTTGCGACGCATAACCACAGCATCGTTTTGTCGAGCGCACCACCCTCTGCAGCGTGCTTTCCATGTGACTTCGACCATCAGTCGTTGGCGGATTTGGCGCGGGGACCGGTGCCCGCCGTCAACGAGACCTATGCCGGGCCGGGAACCATCGAGAGCTATACCATCATGTACGCGAGGACGGGAGCGGCCAGCGCGGGCGTGATCGTTGCGCGTAACATGGCGGGCGAACGGTTTCTGGCGGCTGTGTCGGCTGAAGATGCGGCTACGATCCGATTCCTGTCCGACGGGGTCGCAGAACCCGTCGGCACACCCGGGATCGCCATGCGCCGCGACGATGGGTTGCTCGTTTGGAAGTCGACCGTCGACCAGGTGTTTGATCCCACGGTTTGATGGTGCGATGCTTTCGTTGGACTGGAAGGAAGCCCTATGGGACAGGTACGTCACGGGAGCGCCACGACCACGCACGCGGTGGGAGCAGCGATACGGCCATCAAGCGAGGCGGACGAACAATGTGCAACAGGGCGCGGATGCTGGGCGAGCCCGAGACGCTGATCGAACGGTTCGGCGCCGGCTGGATTACCGACAAGCCACGCGACAACCGCTTCGATCCCGTCGAGCTGCGCCCCAAAAGCCGGGCCTATGTCATTCGCCAACAGAACGGCGCGCGCGGCCTGGACGTGATGTCCTGGGATGTTCTCGGCGGTGCCGCGCCCTGGCCGATGACCAATGTCCGCAATCTGGCGCTACCACAATGGAAGGCACTGGCGTCCAAGCCCGAACAGCGCTGCCTGATCCCGCTGACCGAGTTCTGCGAATGGACGCCCGACAAGCACGACCTGGGCGACGGGAAACCGAAGCTGAAGGGGGAAATGTGGTTTCAGGTCACGGATCAGCGGGTGTTCGCGGTGGCCGGGTTCTGGCAGCACACCAAGGAGGGCACGGGGTTCGCAATGGTGACGTGCGATCCGAACGCGCTGGTCGCGCCGATCCACCCGAAGGCGATGATCACGATCCTTC
>NZ_JANYEK010000206.1 GCF_025363195.1 Sphingomonas sp. | reverse complement strand
GGCCAAAGGTCAGCGGTGCGTCATCCCCGCCGAGGCGATCTACGAGCCCTGCTTCGAGTCCGGGCAGGCGGTGCAGTCAGCCACGGTTGCTGCGATAGAAGAGGCGTTGATCGCCGCAGGTGTGGAGATGATCACACCTGGCGGTAAATCGGTTAGGGGCGGGGCGGGGGTCCGCCTGATCGATCCATCCTGATCCCATCAAGCCGGCTTGCACCACTTGTGAACCTTCACGTGGCATCGCCGGCATCAGGCCTTCATCCACTGCCAATCATAGCGGGCAGGGTGCCCCTTCGGCCGTTCATGGTGAGCTTCACGGGCGTCCCGCTTGATACAGGCTTGGCACTTCGGGTGCGCATCAAGGAACAAGCCGTTGCGCTTCTGGCGCGCGTTCGGCTTCGACGTGCGGGGCTTCGCACGCCACAGGCGGGGATTGCTCATCTCTATTTTCCTCACTGGCATCATTGCCAGCCTGCAGCGCCAGCGCTTTACTACCGCTTGCCGCCGGGCACTCTGTCATTGGAGTTCGCTTTATGGCTGGGGACCATCTACTCGATCTCTCTCCGCAACAGAGGCGTTTGGCATGACCGACAAGATCGACAGCGTAATTGCCCACATCATGGCCAGTCGTGCCGAAGCGGTCGTCGGTGCTCAGCGGCGTGAGGCCGATCGAGTGCACGACGCTGAGCACCGGCAAGCAGCGGCTGCGGAGGCGACCCAGGCCTGGACCGACCTGAAAGCGCGGATCGACACGTTCCTCCGCAGTCTAAATGCGAAACTTGAAGTGGCTCAGATCGACGTCAGTTTCGCGGCCGGTCTAGACCGGAATGCTGGCCCGATCCCTGAATACGAAGCGTGGTTCAGCCGCGGTTCGCAGTCGGTCGATCACAACATGCGAACGGTCTTCAAGGCGCAGGCCAATGGGCAGATCGACATATTCATAGCCGCCGTTGGCGATCTCGCCCCTCGCGCGACGTTCGAGTTTCGGACGGAGAAGATGACCGATGAGGATGTCGCCCAGGTGTTTGCGAAATTTCTCGAGGTAGGAACGAGGCTGCCTGCTTAATCTGCCTGAGGCAACCGTTCGTGATCGGCGTCGGCTTGCTGCGCGATCTCACCCCCGCTCCAAGACGGAAGGCTGGCTATAGTCCGAGAACGGCGGCAAATCACATGTCGTTAATCTGCAGGCGCTGACCCTTGACGTTGGCAAGTTGAAAAAAACGAACTGATGTGCAACCGCGCGAGAATGCTGGGCGAGCCAGAGACGCTGATCGAACGGTTTGGCGCTGGCTGGATTACCGACAAGCCACGCGACAACAGATTTGATCCCGTTGAGCTGCGCCCCAAAAGCCGGGCCTATGTCATTCGCCAACAGAACGGCGCGCCCGGCCTGGACGTGATGTCCTGGGGTGTTCTCGGCGGAGCCGCGCCCTGGCCGATGACCAATGTCCGCAATCTGGCGCTGCCGCAGTGGAAGGCGCTGGCGTCGAAGCCCGAACACCGCTGCCTGATCCCGCTGACCGAGTTCTGCGAATGGACGCCCGACAAGCACGATCTGGGCGACGGCAAGCCGAAGCTGAAGGGTGAGATGTGGTTCCAGGTCACTGACCAGCCGATCTTCGCCGTTGCTGGGTTCTGGCAGCACACGAAGGACGGGACCGGTTTCGCGATGGTGACGTGTGACGCGAACCCGCTGGTCGAGCCAATTCATCCGAAGGCCATGATCACGATTCTTAAGGCCGATGATCATAAAAGATGGCTCACCGGAACGCTCGCCGATGTGGTCGCGTTGCAGCGGCCTTACGACGAAAGTTCGATGATCGTTCGCGGCCCGGTGTTTCCAACGCGGAGGCTGATGTTACGTAGTTAATGGGTTGTAAGATGTTCTTACAGATTCCCCCCCCCGCTCATAGTCGTTCGCCATTATAGACGAGGAAAACAGCCGTTGGCATGACGATTGCTTGGAGGATTGCAACGCATTGAAGCGGGTGGGGGAAATACGATGAAAATGATGACGAAGATGATGTTTGCGGCCGGCGTTTACGCATTTGCAGCACCAGCAATTGCGAACGCAGCAGTCGCGATTGACCAACAGCAGACGATCACAACCGTCTCTATGGCAGTCTTCAGTCAGACCGGTCTGGCTCAGTCCTTCCGCCAGAGTGCCTCCAATATCACCGGCGCTGGCGTTTACCTGACGGCATCTGCTGGTTCGGGTCCCGGTTCGCTGACGATCGCGCTTTACACCAACCTCCCCAACGTTAGCGGAGCAACTTTGCTCGCGAGCGGCAGCGCTAATTACAGTGCGAACAATCAATGGATCGACGTTTCGTTTACGCCCACTTCGATCGTTTCAAACCAGACCTACTATCTCGTTTTCACCGGCACGAGCGGTTACGGGATCGCAGGAAGTGTCAATAATCCATACGCCTTCGGTCAAACCTATGCCAACCCAGGCTATGGGTCTTTCCCGGCCTTCGATTACGCCTTCCGGACCTATGCCGATACGGCTGTTGCTGCCGTCCCCGAGCCAGCCACCTGGAGCCTTATGGTTCTCGGCTTCGGCATGATCGGTGCCGCCGCTCGCAGCCGCAAGGTAAAGACGACCGTCAGCTTCGCATAACATTTCATCTCCCGATGAACGCTAAGCCGCTGCCTGAAAGGGTGGCGGCTTTTTGCTCTGGGGTGGGTGCGGTGGATTTAGCGACGCATAGCGCTATATCTTCGTGGTGAGCATGATGCCTAGATTGCCAGCTAAAAGCGCACTAACGATTGAGCGCGCGTTCTGTGGCACCTGATCGATTGTCATTTTGCCATTAGGCCGCATCTTCGCAGCCTGCGCATCAGCCTGAGCCTCTTCGTTCTTTCGTGTTGCCTCTTGAGCAGCAGCGAACTTGGAATCGCTTTCGGACTTTGCATCTCTTGAATTATATGGACTTTTTGCCGTATCGCTGGCGGCCTTGTTCTGAGCGATAATGGTTTTGCGCCGTGAGCTTCAGGATGCTGCGTGATTAAATTCAGCCATCTGGTTGCTCAGGCCGACCGCAGCGATGTTGCCGCACAAATCGCGGTTGTTCAGCACGCTTTCCAACATGGTTTCGCCGATCACTTCATTCAGCGTTTCGGGGGTTAAGATGCAGGAAAAGAACTTCTTCGACCAGTTCGATCCGCCCGCCCCGGCTGGTGTTGTCATCACGAAACGCGTCACGCCAAAGGATACGGCCGAAGCCGATCGGACGAGTTCAGACAGGGTCATGCCCTCGCTGTGTGCCCGGATCGCGGCGCGTGCCAACAGCGCTTCGTTAACCCTGAATTTTACAACGCTGTCATGGACGCTTGTTTTCATAGACACCTCGGTTCAACGGGTATCCTGATACCACATCAGGGTCACAGCTGCAAGGAATTTGCGCTGTTGACGGTCAAGGTCAGCCTTCGAACGACGCTTCCTCGATCTTTTGCCGGGGGGCCTTCGGCGTAGAAATAACACGAAGCCAACGCAATCGTGTCCGCGTGGGACCGTATCACCCGGTCTTGGGCATTGTGGGGAGGCATTTGCGTCCGTAAAACCGCCCTTACTAAGAGCCCGATCTACTCGTCGGGGGAGTGGCGAAACGTCCTTAGCCCGGATTATTCATCGGGAGCGCAAATTGGTGGTGGCGATCGTGGTCTAAGTCTCTGGTTTGGAGTAGAGAAAGGGTGCTTACGCCATCCCTCTGCTCCAGACAGAAAGTGCCACGACCGCCATGGCTGACGATAGCGGGTTCTCCTTTACCTTCCCAGCCATTCGTGGTCGAAAAATCACCGCCGCGTTCGACGGCGGTCGGCTGACGTCGGACGGCGGCGTGCTACTGCTCGCACAGGCCGAGCGGCGGTTGAGGATCGCGGATCGGCTCGCCGCCTGCATCGCTGATCCGCGCGATCAGGGTCGGGTGATCCACCGGGTCGCCGACATTTTGCGCGCCCGCATGCTGGCGATCTCGTGTGGGTATGAAGACGCCGACGATCTCGACACCCTGCGGCATGATCCAGGGTTCAAGCTGGCGCTCGGCAAACTGCCGGGTGATCCGTTCGGGCTGGCCAGCCAGCCGACGATGAGCCGGTGGGAGAACGCGCCGACTACGCGCGAGTTGATCCGTCTGACCGGCACGCTGGTCGACCTCTATTGCGCGAGCTACCCGGTGCCGCCTGCGGCGGTGACGCTCGACATCGACGATACCGTCGACGTCGTACACGGCGCGCAGCAGCTCTCCTTCTGGAACGGGCACTACGGCGAGCGTTGCTTCCTGCCGATCCATGTCTACGACACCGCTACCGGGCGGCCGGTTGCGATGCTGCTGCGCACCGGCAAAACGCCGTCGGGCAAGGAAGTCGCCGGCCATGTTCGCCGGCTCGTGCGACGTATCCGTCGCCACTGGCCCGATACCCGGATCACGCTGCGCGGCGATGGTCATTACGGTCGGCCAGAGCCGATGGCCTGGTGCGAGGCGAACGGCATCGACTACATCTTCGGGCTGCCCGGCAACCGCACGCTCCACGCCGATCCCGTCATCGTCCGGGAAGGCGATGCCTGCGCGACCGACCGGGCATTGCAGGGACTGGTCGAACTACGGCGTTACGCAGAGACGCGCTACGCTGCGAAAACCTGGGGGAATACCGAACGTCGCGTCGTTGCTCGCATCGAGGCGAGCAGCCTCGGCCTCGACATCCGCCTCGTTGTCACCTCGCTTGCCGAGGGCAGCGCTGAACGGGTCTATGACACGCTTTACTGCGCCCGCGGCCAGGCGGAAAACTTGATCAAGCTGCATAAAACGCAGCTGAAGAGCGACCGAACCTCCTGCTGCTCGGCCAACGCCAATCAGATGCGGCTCATCCTTCACACCGCCGCCTACTGGCTGATGTGGGCCGTGCGGCACGCTATGCCCGCAACCGCCACGCTCCGCACCGCCGAGTTCGCGACCATCCGCCTGCGGCTGCTCAAGGTCGCCGCGCGCATCGTCGAAACCACCAGCCGCATCCGCATCGCCTTCGCAAGCGCCTGTTCCGATGCCGCGCTGTTCCGATCCATCGCGCTCAACTTGCGCACCACGGGACCATGATCGATGCGGCAGTGGCCGCCAAACGAACCCCGCCCATCAACTCCGCCCCAAACTGTGAACCCGCGATGAGACAGGCGCTTCGGACCCATGCGCCTTGCCCACCACTACACCACGCCTGCGCTAACCCATCGGCTGAGAAACGCTGCCGGTGAATAGATCAGGTTAGCATCGCCGCGGTATTTCCCGTGCGACGTGATCTAGCACCGTGTTTGAAGGCGTTCGCGGAGGCGCGCTTGCCCTATTTCAATCCGCACAGCCTACGCGATATGCTGGTGCACTACGGAATGTCGCTGGACCTTTCCGCCGAGGCCATGAAGGCGTGGTCGCAAAACCTTGGGCATGCGGACGTGCTTACGACGTTCACGAGCTACGGGACCGTTCCGATGCATAGGCAGGGCGATCGCCGCTGGGACCGAGCAACGAACCAAGGGCGCTGGAGGCGCGCTATTGGTCGGTGGACGGTTGGAGCAATAGTGATCGTGAGATCGACGCAACCCATTGCCGGTGGGAACGCGCGGACATATGTAACAAATGCGGTCGCCGGTTAGACTAGCGGCGCGCTTTCAGCCGTGCCGAACCGAAATTCTCCAAAGATCTAAGTGCCCATCTTTGTCCCCTGTGGGGCACCACGTTCCTTGGCATCATCGGGGCTTATACCCTTCGCCGGGGCGCGCGCGAAATTCCCGCTGGCGGATCGTCTGCAAAGGAGTAGCGTTAAGCGATCGACGCGGGGGCTCAACCCTGCGCTTCTGAAAGCCGCTTTTGCCCCCTGCTTACCCCCAATCCTATCTCAACGCAGTCGGCACGGCTGTTCCCGGCCACGATATCCACCACGCCTTTATCGGGTGGGCGCGCGCCAGGCTGACCGATCCGCGCGAGGCGCGGTTGTTCGATCGCATGGCCGGCCGGGCGGGAATCGCGCATCGCTGGTCGATCCTGCCGATCGGTGACGATGGTGGATCGCCGGTCGATTCGGGCGGATTCTATGCCGATGCAATCCTGCCCGGCACGGCCGAGCGGATGCAGTTGTACGCCGCCGCCGCGCCCGATCTCGCGATCGCGGCGATCGATGCGTTGCGCGCGCAATACCCGCTTGGCGACATCACCCATCTGGTGGTCGCCAGCTGCACCGGCTTTGTCGCGCCGGGCGTCGATCAGATCATCGCACGGAGAATCGGCCTGTCGCCCTCGGTCGAACGGCTGCTGGTCGGGTTCATGGGCTGCTATGCCGCGGTCGCCGCTTTGCGCAGCGCGCGACACATCGTTCGATCCGACGCGGAGGCTCGCGTGCTGGTGGTGTGCGTGGAACTCTCCACGCTGCATCTGCAGGACAATCCTGCAATCGAACCCCTGCTCGCCATGCTGCAATTCGGCGACGGCGCGGCGGCGGGAATCGTCACTGCGGAACCCGTCGGCTTTGCCCTCGGCCAGCCTTTTGCCACCACGCTTCCGGATTCGGACGCGCTGATTCGCTGGGACATTACCGATCGCGGTTTCGCGATGCACCTATCGGGCGAGGTCCCCGCGCGGATTGCCGCTGGCCTCGCCGATCCCGATTTCGCGCGTGCCGCGACCGGCGGACGCGCGCCGAGCGAGATCGACGGCTGGGCGGTGCATGCCGGCGGACGCTCGATCCTCGATGCCGTCGAACACAGCCTGAAGCTCGCGCCCGACGCACTGACGGCATCGCGCGCGGTGCTGGCGGAAAACGGCAATATGTCGTCCGCAACCCTGATGTTTGCGCTGGCCAGGCTGCTGGAAGGTCCGCCGATCCGCGACGGGGTGGCGCTCGCCTTTGGCCCCGGCCTGGCCGCCGAGGGCTTCGGTTTCCGGAGCGCATCATGAACCTCGCGCGGCGCGCCATCGCCGAAGAGTTGATGGACGCGGACGATCTAGACGCGGAAACCTATGCCGCAGTGGTCGGCGATCTCGCCCAGGTCAATGTCGTGACGATGGCGGGGCGCCCAACACTCGATTTCCTTGAGCGCGGCACGCAAGGCATGACCGGCTTCCGCTTGCTTGATGTCGGCTTTGGGGATGGCGACATGCTGCGCCGCATCGCGCGTTGGGCTGAACGGACAGGGCTCGTCGCCGAACTGGTCGGCGTGGATCTCAACCCCCGCAGCGAAATCGCTGCGCGTGCGCACACGCCGCCGGGCTTGCCGATCCGCTGGATCACCGGCGATTACGCAGATCAGGATGGCCCATTCGATTTCATCGTCAGCAGCCTGGTCGCGCATCATATGACGCAGGAGCAGCTGGTCGCCTTCCTGCGCTTCATGGAGCGCAAGGCGGCGAAGGGCTGGCTGGTCAACGACCTGCATCGCCATCGTTTCGCGCATTGGGGCTTTCCAATTCTGGCGCGGATATTCGATTGGCACCGCATCGTGCGTCACGACGGCACCCTGTCGATCGCGCGATCCTATCGCCCGAGCGAATGGCCACCGATCCTCGCCGAGGCGGGAATATCCCAGGCCCGAATAACCAGAAACTTCCCGTTCCGTCTCTGCGTCGAACGTCTTCGATGATCCCCGCTTTGATCTTGGGCGGCGGTCCGGCGGGGGCGAGCGCGGCGATCCGCCTCGCCAGTGCAAAGGCGCCGCATCTGCTGATCGAGCGCACCCGCGAAACCGGCGATGCGATCTGCGGGGGTTTCCTTAGTTGGCGGACACTCGAATCGCTCGCCACCCTGGGCATCGAACCCGAAGCCCTAGGCCCGGCGCGCGTGGCCACGGTCCGCCTGTTCTCCGGCGACAGCGTGGCCGAGGCACGCTTGCCCCGCCCGGCCCACGGGGTGTCGCGCCGCCACCTCGACACGCTGTTGCTCGCCCGCGCCGCACAGGCCGGGGCGGTGATCGAGCGGGGCGTCACCGTAAGAGAAACGACCAGTCGCGCGGCGCGACTTCAGGATGGGACGATGCTCCAAGCCGAGGCGTTGTTTCTCGCCAGCGGCAAGCATGATGTGCGCGGCCTCGCCCGGCCCGAGGCGGCGCGCGGGGCGGACCCGACGCTCGGCTTGCGCCTGCGTCTCGGCCCGGCCCCCGCGCTCGACCGGTTGATCGGCGACGCGATCGAACTGCATCTGTTCGATCGTGGCTATGCCGGCATCGTGCTACAGGAAGATGGTACGGCGAACTTGTGCATGGCGGTCCATCGCTCCCGCCTAACCGAAGCGGGTGACCCCGAAAAACTGCTCGCGGCGCTGGCTGCGGAAAGTCCGCAGCTCGCCGAACGGCTCGGCTATCGCATCGGTGGCGGGATCGATGCCATCGCCAACGTGCCGTATGGTTGGCGCGTGCGGAACGGCGAAGCCGGCCTGTTCCGGCTCGGCGATCAGGCTGGCGTCATTCCTTCGTTGGCGGGCGAAGGGATGGGCATCGCCATCGCCAGCGGAATCCGCGCCGCTGACGCCTATCTCGTCGGTGGCTCCGCAGCCGCTGCCCCGTTCCAGCATCGCCTCGCACGCGATCTTGCCCGCCCGATCGGTCTCGCCGGGTGGATTCGCGGCGCCGCCGAACGCCCGCACATCACACAAGCCTTGCTCCCGCTGGCGCGGAATGTGCCGATACTGGTGGACCTCATCGCGCGCGCGACCCGGATCGGCCATGATCGCAGCTGACGGACCATAACAAAGGCGACATGCGGGCTAGTGAGGCGGATCGCCCTTGAAGGGACAGGCCAAGATGACGTCAAACCTTCGCACGATTTCTGGCGCTTGTTCAGCCTGCGTATAGCGCCTATCCGTATCCGCGCTTCACATGGCTCGCGCATCTTCCCCCCAATTCCGCTCCAAGACCCGGTCGCCGTGGCGCCGTCGTTTCGTGCGCCTCGTTCAGGTCCTGATCGGGCTCGGCGTTCTTGCGCTGATCGGTCTGGCGATCGCCGTCTATGTCGCGCGCGCGCAATTGCCGAGCTTCGACGAGATGAAATCGTCGCCCAACGGCCAGATGATCCGCGTTCATGCCGCCGACGGCATGGTGATCGTCTCGCTCGGGCCGAGCTACGGGGAATGGCTATCGTACGACAAGATCCCGGCGGTGATGCGCGATGCCATGGTGTCGGTCGAGGATCGCCGCTTCCGCTCGCATCTCGGCGTCGATCCGATCGGCCTGGCGCGGTCGGCGAAGCTGGCCTTCGAAAATCGCGGCACCGGCCGGCGTTTGCAGGGCGCGTCTACGATCACGCAGCAGGTGGCACGCACGATCTTCCTGTCGAACAAATACGATCTCAGCCGCAAGGTGCGCGAGGCGATCCTGGCGCTAGCGATGGAACGCAAGTTCAGCAAGGACCAGATTCTCGAACTGTACCTCAACAAAGTTTATTTCGGCGGCGGCGCGTATGGCATCGACGCCGCATCACGCAAATTCTTCGGCCATGGTGCCGATCAGCTTAGCCTCAACGAAGCCGCAGTGATCGCCGGGCTGGTGAAGGCCCCGTCGCGCTATTCGCCCACCGCCGATGCCGAAGCCGCGATCGGTCGCGCTGGCGTCGTCATCAAGTTGATGGCGGAGACCGGCACCATAACGCCCGCCCAGGCCGCCGCCGCCGACCCCAAAAGCGTGACGCTGGCGCCCGAGCCGAAGCAGAACAGCGTGCGCTATTTCACCGATTGGGCGCTGCCGCAGCTCGAAGTGCTGATCGACGAAACGAGCCGGCCGCTGGACGTGTGGACTACGCTCGATCTCAACATGCAGCGCGCCGCCGACGCCGCGATCCAGAACAACGCGCCCAAGAATGCGCAGGGTGCCTTGGTGTCGATCGACCGGGACGGCGCGGTTCGCGCGATGGTCGGCGGCACCGATTATGTCAGCTCGATCTATAATCGGGCGACCCAGGCCGTGCGCCAGCCGGGCTCGGCCTGGAAATTGTTCGTCTATCTTGCTGCATTGGAGGCGGGTCACAAGGTCGAGGACAAGGTGGTCGACGAACCCGTCACGATCAATGGCTGGAGTCCGCGCAATTCGTCGGGCGCCAATCGTGGTGAAATGACGTTGCGAACCGCCTTTGCCTATTCGGTCAATACCATCGCAGCCAAGCTCGGGGCGGAGATCGGCTTCGGTACGGTTGCTGATATGGCGCGCCGCTTCGGCATCTCGACGCCGATCGATACGCATCCGGCCATGGTGCTGGGCACCAGCGACGTGCGCCTGATCGACATGACCCGCGCTTTTGCCAGCGTCGCCAACAAAGGCGTGGCGGTAACACCCTACGGCATCACCAAGGTGACGGCGCAGGGCGAGACGATCTACCAGCAGAAGGTCGACACCAGCCAGGTGCTGGTCGCGCCCTATGTCGCGGCGCAGATGACCGACCTGCTCCAGACCGCAGTCAACACTGGCACCGGTAAGGCCGCGCAGATCGGTCGCCCGGTCGCAGGTAAAACTGGCACGACCACCTCGAACAAGGACGGCTGGTTCATCGGCTTTTCATCGGGGCTGACGACCGGTGTGTGGATGGGCCGCGACGATGCCAAGGTCGTCCCCGGTTTGCAGGGCGGCACCGCGCCCGCGCGGGCGTTCGCCGCGTTCATGAAGCCCGCCGTCGCCAATCGCCCGGTCGAGGAATTCGACACCAAGGTAACCTTACCCGAATGGCAGCTCGAACCGGACCAGGAGAGCTATTTCGGCGGACCCGATAACGGCCTGTTCGTCGACGCCGATGGTAATCCGGTCGATCCCGGCGCTCAGCCACAGCAGGATGATCCCCAGGTCGATGCCGACGGCAACCCGGTTCCCCGGACCGATCCCAAGACTGTGCCACCAAAGGAACCGGGCACCACGACCACCACGACAACGACGCCACAGACCGAAAAACTCGACCAGCAGTGGATGGATCGCGTGCTTGGCCGCAACACCGCGCCACGCTCCGCTCCGCCGCCACCGGAGCGCCCGGCGGACCGCGCTCAGGAGTCGCGGCCGAACCAGTGAAGCGCCGCGCCATTGGCCCGGAGCCAGGCGCGCGATTCGTCCGGATGGCCTTCGGTCAGCGTATTGGCCAGGGCATGAAACTCAGGTCCGTGGTTCATGTGCACCCGGTGCGCGATCTCATGCGCTACCGTCGATCGACGGACGAACGCCGGGGCGAGGATCAATCGCCAGCTGTAGCGGATCACGCCGGAGGATGTGCAACTGCCCCATCGCCCCCTGGGATCGCCGATCGCCACCTTGGCGACGGAGACACCGGCTTTATCGGCGAATTCCGCCGTCTCCGCGCTCAATATCCGCAGCGCCTCGCGCTTCAGCCAGGTTTCGATCCGGCGCGACAGCCCGTCGAGCGGCCCACCGCACCGCAGCTCGCCACAGGCCTGCACTATCCGTCGCGGCGCGGCCTGATCCCAAACGACCGACAGCGCAACATCGTCGACCGGCAGGACGGCCCCCGGCATAAAAGGTCGCGCTTCGGGCAGGCGCGCGCGCTGGCGCTCGATCCAGACTTGGTGCTCCCGCGCCCAGCGCAAGGCCGCTTTCAATGGCGCACGCGGGGGCAGCGTGAGGCGTACCCGGCCGCTAGCCGGATCGACCGACAGCTTTGCCCGCCGCGATCGGGCGTTGCGCACGACCTCGATCTCGGGTTCGATTCGGGGCGTCACAATTGCCGATCGACGATGTGGTTTTCCAGCTCGCCCGCATCGACTTCCGACACCGTCCAGCCGCGTACCGATTCCCCGACGCGGTGCACCGCCTCGCGGTCGCCGCACACCAGATAATGCCAACCGGGCAGCGGTTCGCCCGCGCGGCGCAGGCGGTATGCGCAGGTGCTGGGGAGCCAGTCGATGTCGTGGACGTTATCGCGCGTCAGCCGCACGCATTCGCTGACAAACGCGAAGCGATGTTTGTAGTTCGAACATTGTGCGCTGCGCCGATCGAGCAATTTGCACGCCACGTTGGTGGTCAGCAGCTCGCCGGTATCTTCATCCTCCAGCTTGTGGAGGCAGCATTTGCCGCACCCGTCGCACAACGCCTCCCATTGCCCGCGATCAAGATCCTCGAGCCGCTTCGTCTCCCAGAACGTGTCGCTCAATGGACCCAGCGCTTCAGTTCGGTAGCGATAGCCTGCGGCGTACCCTCGCTCGGGAGCAAGGCGAGCGGCTTGCCTTCGGGGCTCATCAGATAGGCGACTCGGCTATGGTCCATCATGTAACCGCCGTCGGGCGAGACCTCACCCTTTTTGTAATAGACGGCATATTCCTTGGTGATCGCGGCGATAGCTTGCGGGCTGCCCGTCAGGCCGATCATCCGCGGATGGAAATTGCCGACGAACTGTTTGAGCACCTTTGGCCTATCGCGCGCGGGATCGACGCTGACGAACACCGGCACCACCTTCGCCGCCAGCACGGGATCGCTTTTTTCCAGATCGCGCAACCCCGACCCAATATTCTGCATATCGACCGGGCAGACGTCCGGACAAAACGTGTATCCGAAATACATGATCGAATATTGGCCGAGCAGGCTGCGCTCGGTCACCGCTCTGCCGTCCTGATCAGTGAGCGCGAACGGCCCGCCGATCCGCGCGCCTTCCAGCGGCGGGCTGGCGGCGGGCGTAGCAGGGCTGGAACAGGCGATGGGCAGACACGCGATCAGCAGCGCGGCAGCCAGACGGGCGATCTCGTTCATGGCATCGCCAGCCATGATCTGTTAAGGGCCAAGGTGCAAGTTCAGACCCGTAAATTTGCCCCGTAAAACCCCTCGAGGTTCTCGTCACGATGATCGCACGCTTCGCCCGTATCGCCCTCGCCGCAACGTTGATCTTTACAATGCCGGGTCTCGCCTCGGCGCAGCAGCAATCGGAGGGGTATAAATTCCTCGATGCGGTGAAGAACGAAAAGGGCAGCGATGTCGACGAACTGCTCAACAAACCCGGTACGACCGTGGTCAACACGCGATCGGTGAGCAACGGCGAGACCGCACTGCACATCGTTATCCAGAATGGCAGCGCTACGTATCTGGCCTATCTGCTGCAACGCGGCGCCAACCCCAATGTCCGGGACAATGCCGGCACCGCGCCGATCGTATTGGCCGCCAGCCGTGGCCGCAACGATCTGGTCGAGAAGCTGATCGCGGGCAAAGCCAACGTCAATTACGGCAATTCCAATGGCGAGACCGCGCTGATCGTTGCGGTGCGCCGTCGTGACCTGCCGATGATCCACACCCTGCTGACCGCGGGCGCGGATCCCGACCAAGCTGATCTGCTTTCCGGCCAGTCGGCGCGCGATTACGCCAGGCTGGACACGCGCTCCCCCGCCGTCGCCAAGGAACTCGCCGACGCGCCCAAGGCGAGGCATAATGTCGTAGCCGGACCTAAATTCTAGAATATCAGGGCCAAGCGACGCCGTCCGCATCGGGATCGATCGTGCCGATCAGTCGTCGTCCCGCGCGCCTGGCAAAGGCAAGCGTACTCCGTTTGCGTGTCGCTGCCGGCAAAGGCTCCGTATGTGCCTCGCGCACGATCGCTCCGTCGTAGCGATCGGCGACGATAATCCCGGTGCGTTCGGGAAGGAACGCTCGCCCATCGAGCGGTGACGCATCGAAACCCGCCGGGATCGCCCAGTAGAAACGATCGCAGGACCCGAGATACTCCGTCCACTTGCCGTCGCCGAGCAGATCCGCCCGCGAAACCTTGATTTCGACGATGACGATCTGCCCGCGAGCGTCGATCGCCATCAAGTCGGCGCGGCGCCCACCATCCAACGGCACCTCCGCCATCGCGACCAGATCGTGGCGCAACAACATCCGCGTCGTTCCCCGGCGAACGTCGACGGCGCACAAAACGGAGCCGGGGGCATCAATGCAGGAATCGGGCGGACGCTGAAGCATCCACCCGATTTAGAACATTACACGAACAGGTAAAGCGTTTCCGCTCAGATCGGCTTAGTACCGGCCTACCGCCTCAGCGGTAGAACACATGATTGCCGATCGATGCGATCTTCTGCATGCGCCAGCCCGGCGAAACGCGGCGAGCGTGGAAATACAACGCATCCGGAGCGGGGCTCTGCCAATCGTCACCCATTGCGACCTGCGCCACGGCGACGGCGGTACGATAATTGCGGTTGTTGGCGATGGCCGGGATCTGCCCGCCACGCACGAACGAAAATTGCCCACGCTGCTTGACGACGCCACAGATAGAAGAGTCGAACCGGCCCGATTTGGCGCGGTTGATGATAACTTCAGCCACCGCAAGCTGACCGGACAGGGGCTCACCCTTCGATTCGAAATAGATCGCACCGGCCAGACAGGTCAGGTCACGGTCCATGTCAGCGGGCGCTTCCTGATCAGCGACCGCGGCAGAGAGACTTTCATACCCCTCTTCGTCATCGCTCTCGATGACAGCAGGCTGGGCAGCGGGGAGCGTAGCAGCGGTGTCGGTAATCTGCTCAACTGCGGGAACGATACCGGTATCGCCCGCGTTGATCACATGATTGCCTTGAAAGGCGAAGCCTGGCGCGCTGGCGCCCACCAAGCTGGCGATTCCGAGGGTCATCGCCGCAAAGGTTGCGGCGCGTTGAAGAAACGACATTCAAACTTCATATTGTGCGGTTGGTGCGCGGAAACGACCTTTGTCCCCACCATGGTGGAGGGATCGTCCGGGCGTGCCCCCCGACTGCGTAATCGATTCGGATCGCACCCGCCTCGACGCAACGCTTTTGATAACCGCCATGAACTGCATTGTGCAGTGCAGCACGTCAACCGTCGAGGATCGTTTCAGCGGCGAACCGTTCTGCAAATGGGATATCCAGCTCGACCACCCACAGATCGGGATCGTTACGGCGCCGACGTTGCCAATATGCGGTCACCTCGGTGAGATCGTTCACATCTTGTGGCGTCCAAATTATCAGTCCGACCTGCCCGTCCGGCCCGATCCCACGCTCCAAACCGCGGGGATTGCAGTTGTTATGCAGGGCAATGACCAGGATCGCGCCCGCCTGCGGTTCACCTCGCGCGAGCATCATCCCCATCCCGCCGGCATCGTTGACCCGCCTGAGCAAAGCGCTGACTAAGACGCCGCTGGGAAGTCGCCCGGTCACGGTTCTGCGCGATATCCTGGTAACCCGGCGAGCGAGATGCGCGATTTCATGAACGTCCCCGTGCCGCGCGCCGCTTCCTCCCCCTCGCCGTCGATCAATCGCGCCTCGGCGACGAACACGCGGCGCTGCCCGCTGATCCAGCGCCCTTCGGCGACGACCGGACCGGCTTTCAGCGGCTTGGTGAGCAGCAGGTTGAAGGCCGTGGTCAGCAGGAAGCGGTCGGTCACCAGACTGTTGGCGGCATAGAAAGCCGCGTCGTCGAGCATTTTGAAATAGCCGGTGCCGTGCGCCGCACCGGCGGCATGAAAATATCTTTCGTCGATCTGGAAGCGGATGCGCGCGAAGCCCGGCTCGGGGATTTCGAGGGTAGAATCGAACAGCCGGTTGATCGGCGCGGCGGCATAAAGCGCTTCGAGCGCACGAAAATGCGCCTGTTCCCCCTCGATCGCGACCGCTGCCTTCTCAGGCGGCATCGCGCGCTTCGTCGGTCGTCAGCAGCGCATAGAGCGCATCGGGTGATCCCGCACCACGCAACTTCGCCACGAAAGCACGATCCCGCAGCCTGCGGGAGACGCGTGCCAGGGCTTTTAAATGCTCAGGCCCGGCATCGACCGGTGAAAGAAGTACGAAAATCAGATCGACGGGCAGGTCGTCGATCGCCTGGAAATCGATCCCCTGCACCAGCCGCGCGAACAGCCCGACGACCTTGGTCAAACCGGGCAGCTTGCCGTGCGGTATCGCCACCCCGCCGCCAAAGCCGGTCGAACCGAGCTTCTCCCGCGCGCTGAGCACGTCGCCCACCATCTTGGCGTCGAGCTGATGCGCACCCGCGATGATACTCGCAAGCTGCGGCAACACCATCTTCTTGCTGGCCGCTGCCACACCCTGGACGACGGTATCGGGCAGCAACAGATCGCTGAAATCGGTCATCATGAATTACGGCCCCGAACCTTTCCCGCCAACCCGCCCGGCGCATCTAGCGCCGAACGGGTTCGCAGCATAGGTCTCTGGTATCAGCCAGCGCGATGCGGTTCGACCCAACCGATGGTTCCGTCGCCGCGGCGATAGACCATGTTGTACGCGCCCGATCCGCTGTTCTTGAACAGCAAGGCGGTGGTGTTGCGCAGATCGAGCATCATCACGGCATCCGACACGCTCGATTCGGGCACGTCGACGCGGGTCTCGGCGATGATCAGCGGATGATCGTCGACCTCATTGTCCTCTGCTGCCTCCTGAAACAGGGTATAGCCGGCATTGTCCTGCGCCCCTTGTTCCTGCGCGGAGACGGTCGGGCCGGCATTGCGATCCTTCAGGCGGCGCATGTACCGCCGCAATTGCTTCTCGATCTTGTCGGCGACGCCGTCGAACGCGACATGTGCGTCGCGCCCGTCATTCTTACCCTTCAGCACCAGCCCGTGCATCACGTGCGCGACGATATCGCAGGTGATGCTGTCGTGCGGCCCTTTTCCGAAGGTGACGTGCGCAGAGATCGCGCGCGCGAAATATTTGATGGCGATGCCCTGGAGCCGATCCTCGACATGGGTTTTCAGCGCGTCGCCAGTGGCGATCTGATGGCCCGATACCCGGATTTCCATAGCATTCTCCTTATTGGGGCCACCCAAGTTGGGCTTGCCCGACAACGACGTCAACCGGACGTCACGGCCCCCGCTCAAACGGCCCCCTTATCTGCCCCCATTATATTGATCCCCAGAGCGGATTGGTCAGCTTGGCGACGAAGGCGGCATGACGCGCCAGTTCTGCGTCGGACGCTGAAAAGATCCGTGCCGGTCGCACCCGCGCCGGCGCCGCATCCGGCTGGAACGTCGCCTGCACGGACGTCGCTTCGCTGACCAGGCCAAGCCCGATCTGTCGGCCACCGCTCAATTCGACATAGACTTGGGACAGCAGCTGCGCATCGAGCAACGCACCGTGGACCACACGGTGGCTGCGATCGATGCCATATCGATTGCACAAGGCATCAAGGCTGTGCTTCGCGCCGGGATGGCGGGCGCGCGCCAACACGATCGTGTCGACCATCCGCGCCAGATCGACCCCCGCCCGACCGCATCGCACCAGTTCGCCATTGAGAAAGCCGAAATCGAACGTCGCATTGTGCGCGACGAGCGGGGCATCACCGAGAAATTCGAGCAACGCCTCGACCTGGGCGTGAAACAGCGGCTTGTCCGACAGGAACACGTCGCTCAGCCCATGAACGCGTTGCGCCTCGGCCGGCATCGTCCGTTCGGGATGGAAATATGCGTGGAAGGTGTGCCCGGTCTCGACCTTGTTGACCAGCTCGACACAGCCGATCTCGACCATCCGGTCGCCATCCTTGAAACTGAAGCCGGTAGTCTCGGTGTCGAAAACGATCTCGCGCATCGTGCGGATATCGTCGCTATCCGGCCCCTGTGCAAGCGATCACCGCATCGACCGCGCGACGCGTCTCGTCGATCGAACCGCCGGTCGGAATCACCACGTCCGCACGCGCGCGCTTGTCGGCGTCTGGGGTTTGGCGCGCGAGGATCGACTCGAATCGCGCCAGGGTCATGCCGGGCCGGGCCAATACGCGGGCACGCTGGATCTCGGGCGCCGCACTGACCACCGCGACCTTGTCGACGCGCGTCTCGCACCCGGTTTCGAACAGCAAGGGGATATCGAACACAATCAGCGGGGCATCTTCATGATCGGTGAGAAAGGCAACCCGCTCCTCGCTAACCGCCGGATGAACCAGTGCTTCGAGTCGCTTCAGCGCCGGCGTATCGTTCAGCACGCGCTCGCCGAGCTTGGCGCGATCCACGCCCTGCGGCCCAGTCGTGCCGGGAAACATCGCCTCGATTTCAGCAACGAGCCGCCCCTTCTCGCCTTGCAGCTGATGGACCGTCGCGTCGGCGTCGAACACCGGCACCCCGCGATCGGCAAACATCTGCGCGACGGTCGATTTGCCCATGCCGATCGATCCAGTCAGGCCGAGGATGATCATGCCGTCAGCAGATCGCGTAATTCCTCGTCACGGTCGCGTGGCGGTTCGGCGCCGAAAAACAGTTCGAACGCCACCGCCGCCTGCCCGACGAGCATTTCCAGCCCATCGACCGTTTCAAGATCCCGATCGCGCGCTTGCGCCAGCAGCCCGGTTTCGAGCGGCGCGTAGACGACATCATATACCAGTGCGTCGTCGGGCAAGGGTGAGAGGTCGATTTCGAGCGGCGGCTGCCCGGCCATACCGAGCGCGCTGGTGTTGACCAGCAACGCCGCTGACGGAATCGCGTGGGTCAGCGGCACCGCCTGGCCCTTCAATCCAAACGCCGACAGCAAGCCCGCGCCCTTCAACACATTGCGGTTGAGGATCGTTACCGGCCCGACGCCGATCCGCGACAGGGCAAACAAAACTGCGCGCGCCGCGCCGCCTGCGCCGATCACCACCACCGGCTTGCCCGCAAGATCGAGCTCCGAGATCGGGGCATAAAAGCCGCCCGCATCCGTGTTGGTGCCGATCACGACACCGTCTTCGCCTCGAAAGACCGTGTTGATCGCTCCAATCGACCCCCGCACCCTGCCCGGATCTGTGACATGATCGAGCGCGGCGAGCTTGTGCGGGATGGTGATGTTGCATCCCCGCCATGCCGGATCGCCCTTCCGCTCTTCGAAGAAACCGGCGAGCTGGTCGGGTATGACATGTGTCGCTGTATACTCGGCATCGATCCCCAGCGCATCGAGCCAGAAGTTATGGATCAGCGGCGATTTGGAATGGACGATCGGATCACCGATCACTTCGGCATAGATTTTCGTCATGACGCCAATATTCCCCGCACGCGCAGATAATCGAGCACCGGCAGCAACGGCAGACCAAGCACGGTGAACTGGCTCCCCTCGATCCGGGCAAACAATTGCGCGCCGGGCCCTTCGATCCGGTAGCAGCCGACACAGCCGGAAATCGGCGGCCATTCCGCATCGAGATAGGTTTCGATGAACGCGTCCGACAAGGGTCGGACATACATCTTGGCGCGATCGACCACGCGCCAGATCGGCTTGCACCCTTCCGCGATCACCGCCGCGCTAACCAGTTCGTGACGCTTGCCCGACATCATCCGCAAATGCTCGGCCGCCTGGTCGCGCGTTTCCGGCTTGTCGAGCAACGTACCATCCTCCAGCGCGACGACCGAATCGCTGCCCAGCACCAGCGCGTCCGGTTCCCGTCCCGACACCCTGAGTGCTTTCAACTCGGCCAACGCATCGGCAAGATCACGCGCATTGAGGCCCTGCAATCCCGCCTTCGCCGCTTCCTCGTCGACACCGGCGGACATGGCCGCGAACGGAACCCCCGCCGCCTCCAGCATTGCGCGGCGCGAGGCACTCTGCGATGCCAAGATCACCTTGAGGTTACTCATTCGTCGTCTGCCGCGCCACTACCGGCCTCGCCGCGTCGTTCCTGGCACAAGGCGATGATCGCCGCGGCCGTTTCCTCGATCGATCGCCGCGTCACGTCGATCACCGGCCAGCCATTGTCGGCGAACATACGGCGCGCAAACGCCACTTCGCGCGTAACCGCGTCGTGATCGACATAAGCGGTTTTTGGCGCCTGGTTGAGCGACAGCAAGCGGTTGCGCCGCACCTGAATCAGCCGTTCCGAACTCGTCGTCAGTCCGACGACCAACGGGTTTTTTAGCCGATACAGCGTATCCGGCGGCGGAGATTCGACAACGATCGGGATGTTTGCGGTCTTGTATCCGCGATTGGCGAGATAGATCGAGGTCGGAGTCTTGGACGAGCGCGATACGCCCGCCAGCACGATATCCGCTTCCTCCCAATTCTCCCAGCCGATGCCGTCGTCATGCGCCATGGTGAACTGGATCGCATCGACACGATCGAAATAGGCTTCGTCCAGCACATGCTGCCGTCCGGGTCGTGCCTTGGCTTGTTGCCCGAGCATACCCGACAGCGCATCGTTGACCGCATCGAGCGGCGCGACCGCGGCCAGACCGAGCTTGCGGCACCGCGTTTCCAACGTGGCGCGCGCCACGCTGTTGACCAGGGTAAAGATCACCAGTCCCGGATTCTGCGCGATTTCCTGCAGGATGCGTTCCAGATGCGCTTCGGTACGCACCATCGGCCAGAAATGGCGGATCGTCTCGACCCCGTCATATTGCGCCAGCGCCGCCTTGGCGATGTTCTCCAGCGTCTCGCCCGTGGAATCCGACAGCAGATGGAGGTGCAGTCGCATGGGTCAGGACAGCTCTGTGGACAACATCGGCAGAATCGATAGGCCAAGCCGCGCCGCTCGCCAAGCCGGGGATAAACCGGATTCTGTCCACACTCCCGTCCAGAGGGCACCATTCTATCCACAGCCTGTGGATAACGGGGATGAAACACGGGAATCGCAGGCGATCTGCGGTCGCTGTCCGGTCAAGCTGTTGGCATTTCGGGGACGAACGCATAAGCCCCGGCTTTAACGTGCCAACAACTGCTACAACCTTTTCAAGATATTAATCTTTATAGAAGTAAGGGCTCGGCCAGCTTGTCGATAACATCGGAATCGAAATCCCTAACCGCTTCGAAGACCCTGCTCGCCGTATTGAAGGGTGAGCGGAAAGCGGTCCCTCCGATCTGGCTGATGCGCCAGGCCGGACGCTATCTGCCGGAATATCGTGCACTCCGCGCCGACAAAGGCGGGTTCCTCGCGCTGGCGACTGATCCGGAGGCCGCGGCCGAGGTGACGTTGCAGCCGATCCGCCGGTTCGGCTTTGACGGTGCGATCCTGTTTTCCGATATCCTGATGGTGCCCTGGGCAATGGGGCAGGATCTGAGTTTCGGTGTGGGGGAAGGTCCGCGTCTTGCGCCGGCGTTGGTCGATGCCACGCTGGCGAGTTTGCAACCCGCATTGGGGCGTCTGGAGCCGGTATACGCCACCGTCGCGAAGGTGGCGGCTGCTCTGCCCCCGGCGACGACGTTTCTGGGCTTTGCGGGCAGCCCCTGGACGGTCGCGACCTATATGGTCGCCGGGCAAGGCAGCAAGGACCAAGGCGAAACGCGCCGCGCCGCTTACGCCGACCCGAGTGCGTTCGCCGAGATTATCGATGCGATCACCGCGCTGACGATCGCGTATCTCTCCAGCCAGATTGATGCGGGCGTGGAAGCGGTGCAATTGTTCGACAGCTGGGCTGGATCGCTCAGCCCTGCGCAGTTCGAACGCTGGGTCATCGCGCCCAATGCCGCGATCGTCGCGGGGTTGAAGGCACGGCATCCGGATACGCCGATCATCGGCTTTCCCAAGGGCGCGGGCGGCAAGCTGCCGGCTTATGCCCGCGAAACCGGGGTCGATGCGCTCGGGCTGGATGAGACGGTCGATCCCGAATGGGCGAACGCGCACGTTCCCGAAGGCATGCCCGTGCAGGGCAATCTCGATCCACTGGCCCTGATCGCGGGAGGTGCCGCGCTCGACGATGCGATTGACCGGGTGCTTGCGGCGTTCGCGGATCGTCCGCATATCTTCAATCTGGGCCACGGCATTCTGCCCGATACGCCGATCGCCCATGTCGAGCAGTTGTTGGCACGGGTGCGCATGAAATGATGCCGATTGATCTTGGGGAGCGACTGGCCGTGGCCTATAACTGGTATCTCGCGGCGCACATCATCTTCGTAATTTTCTGGATGGCCGGGCTATTCATGCTGCCGCGCTATCTCGTCTATCATCAGGAAGCGCTCGCCGCTGGCCGCGTCGACGAAGCCGCTGAATGGATCGTCCGAGAGGGTAAGATCCGTGCGATCATCCTGACTCCTGCGATGATCTTCGTCTGGCTGCTCGGGCTGGCGCTAGCGACGATCGGCCAGCACTGGGCTGAGGCCTGGTTGCACGGCAAGTTGCTCTTCGTGCTGGGTTTGACCGGGTATCACGGCTGGGCGGTAGGCTATGCGAAGAAACTCGCGGCGGGCAAGCCGACATTGACGGGCAAGCAATTGCGCATGCTGAACGAAGTGCCGGCGATTTTGGTCACGCTGATCGTCATCCTTGTGGTGGTGAAGCCGTTCTAATTCGGCGGTCGGTATTTTCCGGTTCGCTTGCGCCAACGCGCATGGTTGACTTGGACGTCCCCCTCTCTTAGGCCCCTTCACTGTCGGCGCAGACGGTTTCTCCGGTGCGTCACATCCTCTCTCGCATCGTCGCCGATTCCTTCGCGCACATCCCGATGCCCAGATCCCCAGAATAGCCGGACGCAGCCCATGCATCTCAAAGATCTCAAGAACAAGAAACCTGCCGAACTGGTCAGCATGGCGGAGGAACTCGGCGTCGAAGGCGCGTCGACCTTGCGTAAGCAGGATCTGATGTTCGCGATCCTCAAGGTCCAGGCCGAAGAGGGTGAGATGATCATGGGCGAAGGCACGATCGAGGTGCTGCCCGATGGCTTCGGTTTTCTGCGGTCGCCGCAATCCAACTACCTCGCCGGCCCCGACGATATTTACGTCTCGCCCAATCAGGTCCGCAAGTTTGGCCTGCGCACCGGCGATACAGTCGAAGGTGAAATTCGCGGCCCGAAGGATGGCGAACGCTATTTCGCGCTGGTGAAGCCGTCTCAAGTCAATTTCGACGATCCCGAGGCGGTGCGTCACCGCGTCAATTTCGACAATCTGACGCCTCTCTATCCCGAATCGAAGCTGACGCTCGATACGCTCGATCCAACGCAGAAGGACAAATCCGCGCGGGTCATCGATATCGTCTCGCCGCAGGGCAAGGGTCAGCGCACGCTCATCGTCGCGCCGCCGCGGGTCGGTAAGACGGTGATGCTGCAGAACATCGCGCGCGCTATTTCCGAGAATCACCCCGAAGTGTTCCTGATCGTGCTGCTGATCGACGAACGCCCGGAAGAGGTCACCGACATGCAGCGCAGCGTGAAGGGCGAGGTCGTGTCCTCCACCTTCGACGAACCGGCGCAGCGCCACGTGCAGGTCGCCGAAATGGTGATCGAAAAAGCCAAACGTCTGGTCGAGCACAAGAAGGACGTGGTGATTCTGCTGGATTCGATCACCCGCCTGGGTCGCGCCTACAACACCGTCGTGCCCTCGTCGGGCAAGGTATTGACCGGCGGTGTCGATGCGAACGCCCTGCAGCGCCCGAAGCGTTTCTTCGGTGCCGCGCGCAATATCGAGGAAGGCGGTTCGCTGTCGATCATCGCGACGGCGCTGATCGATACCGGCAGCCGCATGGACGAAGTGATCTTTGAGGAATTCAAGGGCACGGGCAATTCGGAAATCGTGCTCGACCGCAAGGTTGCGGACAAGCGCGTGTTCCCGGCGCTCGACGTGGGCAAGTCCGGTACGCGCAAGGACGAACTGCTGGTCGACAAGGTCAAGCTGTCGAAGATGTGGGTGCTGCGGCGCATCCTCATGCAGATGGGCACGATCGATGCGATGGAATTCCTGCTCGACAAGATGAAGGATTCGAAGACCAACGAGGATTTCTTCGAAAGTATGAATCAGTAGCGCAGTGCGGCAGCCGGCTATGTCCGGCTGACTCGCATAAGTTCGGCCGGCGGGGCAGCGCCCCGACCGACGGCGAGGGCTTTGCCCACGCCCGCCCCCAGCAGAGGATGCAGCCAAATGATCCTCGAACAGGCGCTGCTCACCATTCGTCCTGGTCACTCCACTGCTTTCGAAGCCGCATTGCAAAAGGCTCGTCCCCTGATCGCCGCCTCCCCTGGTTTCGTCTCGATCGAAGTCCGCGCCGCCATTGAACACCCTGACCGCTACCTTCTAACAGTCGGCTGGGAGGACATCGCATCTCACCGGGATGGCTTTCGCACGTCGGATCGGTATAAAAACTGGTGCGATCTGCTGCATTGTTTCTACGATCCGATGCCGACGATCACCTATTTCGCGGAGTCGATCTTGTGAGCCTCCTCGCCGTCCTTTCCGCCGCTGCCGCGCCAGTCGTCGAACCGATGTCCATGGCGTGGCTGTGGAGCCATATCGTCAGCGATTTTGCCAACATCGCCACAGCTTCGGCGCTCACGGCGTTCGCCACGGTGGTATTGCTGGATGTTGCACTCGCGGGCGATAATGCCATCATCGTTGGCGCGCTTGCTGCCGGTTTGCCGTCCGAGCAGCGCAAGAAGGTCATTGCCATCGGCATCCTCGCCGCTCTGGTGCTGCGCATCGTGTTCGCCGTGGCCGTGCTGTACGGGCTCGAGAGCTTCAAGCATTTCGGCCTGGTGCTCGGTGGCGGGCTGCTGCTGCTGTGGGTAGCTTGGAAAATGTACCGCGAGCTGCGCCCCCGACACGCGCCCGAAGTCGATGGCGGAGAAACCAGCGGTATCCGCCCGGCCAAGAGTTTTATCGCTGCAGCTTGGGCAGTTGCGGTTGCCGACGTATCGATGAGCCTGGATAACGTCCTTGCCGTGGCCGGTGCTGCACGCGAGCATCCCGGCATCATGGTGATCGGGCTGATCCTGTCGGTCGCGTTGATGGGCGTCGCGGCGAATGTCATCGCCAAGTATATCGAACGTTATCGCTGGATCGCGTGGGTCGGGCTGGTCATCATCCTGTATGTCGCGGGCAAGATGATCTTCGAGGGCTGGCACGACGTTCACCCACTCATGGGAGCGGTCGCTGGATAGAAAGGCGTCGATCGACTGTCGTTCCTAAGTTCAGGAAGACACTCCGACCGACGCGAATCTGGGCTATTTATCTAAGATATCGAGCAAAAAATTCGCTCGTCCGCTGATCCGCCACTTTCGCCGCGGCATCCGACCGTCGTGTTCCGAATTCGGTCGCGAAACCGTGATCCTCGCCCGGATAATCATACAAGGTTACCTTCGGGTGGTCGTCCAGCCCCTCATGCATCCGTGCCTGAGTCTGCTTGTCGACAAAATGATCCTCGACCGGAACGTGTAACAGCACCGGATGAGCGATCGCATGCTTCTCCCCGAGCAGCCCATCGATGCCGACACCGTAATAGCCAACGCTTGCATCAACATCGGTTCGGGCTGCGGTCATGAAGGCCAGTCGTCCGCCGAGGCAATAGCCGACCGCGCCGACTTTGCCGCCGCCAACCTTTGCACGGGCGACGCGGATGGTTGCTTCGATATCGGCCACACCCTTGTCCTGATCGAACCGACCCAATAGCGCGAGCCCACGCTGCATCTCCGCCGAGATATCCGGGTCGAGTTCGATCCCTGGCTCGATCCGCCAGAACAGGTCGGGCGCGATCGCCAGATATCCCGCTTCGGCCAGCATGTCGCATTTGCGGCGGATACCCGCATTCACACCGAATATCTCCTGCACGACGACGATTGCGGCGGTGGCTTCTCCAGCTGGCTGGGCGACATAAGCCGCAAAATTTCCGGTATGGTCGATTGTATCGATGGTGACCGTTGTGCTCACGGAGATGGTCCTTCGGAATAGCGCCGCTCGTCATGCGGCCGGGGATGTTTCTGGCAAGGTCGAGATCATGGCGCTCGGCCCGATCAGTGTTCGGGTTCTCGGAATACGCGTGGTGCCGATGGATGTTGCGATTTCGATGATGCCACGCGCATATGAGACCAAAGCCTATGCGTGGTTGCGCCGTGGCTCAAGCGGAGAAGCGGTCATGAAGTTCAATGTCGAAGTCGAGTGCACGCCCGCCGAAGCCCGCCAGATGATGGGTCTGCCCGATCTGACGCCGGTGCATGAGAAATACATCGCCTCGCTGACCGATGCCATGGACGGCGTCGTGTCGCCCGATCTGCTCGACGGCATGGTGCGTAGCTGGGCGCCGATGGGAGATGCCGGCATGAACTTCTGGCGCAAGATGTTCGACAGCGCAGGCAAGCCGACCGGCTGACGTGATGGCGACGATCTTCGCGGTATCGAGTGGTGCCCCGCCTGCGGCAATTGCCGTGATGCGGATCAGTGGGAATGGAGCGCTGGCAGCGGCGAAAGTGTTGGCTGGGACATTGCCGGTAGAACGGCGGGCGGCGTTGCGGACGTTGCGCGATCCCGTCGATGGCAGCATCCTTGATTCGGCATTGGTCTTGGTTTTTCGTGGTCCGGCAACCGCCACCGGGGAGGATCTGGTCGAACTGCATCTGCATGGTGGCCGGGCCGTGATTGCAGCGGTCGATCGCGTGCTCGGAACGCTGCCGGGTTTGCGCGCCGCGGAGCCGGGCGAATTTACCCGCCGTGCGCTGATCGCCGGGCGGATCGATCTTACCGAAGCCGAAGGCCTGGGCGACCTACTCTCGGCGGAAACGGAGACACAGCGCCGTGCCGCAATGTCCGCAGCCGATGGCGGTGTGCGACGAAGGGTCGAGGGTTGGTCCGCGAAATTGCTGACATTGTCCGCGCGCGTCGAAGCCGAGCTGGATTTTTCCGACGAGGATGACGTCGCGCCGCTCGCATTGCGCGAGATCGTTGCGAAAGCCGCCGAATTGGCGCGGGACATCGATATGGTGCTCGATCAGCCGCCGGTGGAGCGCCTTCGTAACGGCATCCATGTCGTGTTGGCCGGGCCGCCCAATAGTGGAAAATCGACCTTGTTCAACGCCATGGCGGACCGCGAGGCTGCGATCGTCTCACCGATTGCCGGCACGACGCGTGATCGGATCGATGTTCCGGTCAGTCGCAACGGACTAGCCTATCTCCTTACTGACACCGCAGGACTAGCCGAAGTGACGGACGACCCGATTGAGGCAATCGGGATCCTCCGCGCCCAGCGGGCGATGGACGATGCCGACATTATACTTTGGCTGGGAGATAAGGAAGGTCCCCAGGGAGCGCTGTGGCTTCACCCGCGTGCAGATCAGACTGGGCGTGAAACGCTACCCCCCGGCCCGGTGATTAGTGTTTCCGCGAAGAATGGAGACGGCTTGGTCGATCTGTGGGCAGCGATCGAACAGCGCACGAAATCGCTGGTGCCACGACTCGACGAGGTGGCGTTGAACCGTCGACAGCGGAATCTCGCCCGACAATGTTCGGAAATGATCGCGATGGCGTGCCAGTCATCCGACGTGCTGATTATCGGGGAAAATCTTCGCACAGCGCGTATCGCGCTTGATCACATCACCGGACATACCGATACCGAGGCGATGCTCGACACCCTGTTCGGTGCGTTTTGCATCGGAAAGTGATGTTCCACGTGGAACGCTTTTGACTTGGTGGACCGGACTCCGTAGCGAGGCCCATGATGAAATTCGATGTCATCGTTGTCGGTGGCGGTCACGCGGGCACAGAAGCGGCAGCGGCGGCAGCCCGACGCGGCGCGCGCACCGCCCTGTTGACGTTCGACGCTACCAAGATCGGCTTCATGTCGTGCAATCCGGCGATCGGCGGGTTGGGTAAGGGCCATCTGGTGCGCGAAGTTGATGCATTCGACGGGCTGATTGCACGCGCCACCGATCTCGCCGGCATCCATTACCGTATGCTCAACCGCAGCAAGGGCAGCGCGGTACAAGGTCCACGTGTTCAAGCCGACCGCAAACTCTATGCTGCCGCCATACAGGAAATGATCGCGCTCCAGCCGGGATTGGATGTTGTCGAAGGGGAAGCGATCGCGCTCACGTTTGATGCCGCAAACGCCGTATCTGGAATTACTCTCGGGGATGGAAGATGGCTGAAATCCCCCACCATCGTGTTGGCGACCGGCACTTTTCTCGGCGCGCGGATGTTTCGTGGTGAAGAGCGACTGACTGGGGGCAGGATCGGCGAGGCCGCAGCTACCGTTTTGGCGCAACAGCTTGTGGAAGCAAAACTTCCGATGGCACGGTTGAAGACCGGCACGCCACCCCGCCTCGATGGTCGAACTATTGATTGGGCCGGGTTGGATCAACAAGGTAGCGATGCCGAAGCATGGACGATGTCACCTGCTTCCTCTGGACGGCCGCTCCCGCAATTATTCTGTTCGATCACCCGAACGACCGCCCAAACACATGACATCATTCGCGCTTCCTTGCACAGATCTCCGCTGTTCGGAGGGGACATCGCCGGCGTCGGGCCGCGATATTGTCCATCCATCGAGGACAAGATCCACCGCTTCGGGGATCGCGATGGGCATCAGATTTTCTTGGAACCTGAAGGGCTTGATGATCCGCTAGTCTATCCCAACGGCATCTCCACGTCGTTGCCCACCGATGTGCAGGAAGCGATGATCCAATCCATTCCGGGATTGGAACATGCCCATATTGCGGTGCCGGGTTACGCTGTGGAATATGACCATTTAGATCCACGCGCACTCAAACCGACGCTCGAAGTTCGAGCGATGCCCGGTGTATTCTGCGCGGGACAAATCAATGGCACGACCGGGTATGAGGAAGCGGCGGGCCAAGGGTTGGTTGCCGGGCTCAACGCTGCCGCGCGGGCCCTTGATATCGCACACCTCGTTCTCGATCGGGCATCAAGCTATCTCGGCGTGATGATCGATGATCTTGTGCTGCAGGGTGTCACTGAGCCATATCGTATGCTGACCGCCCGGGCGGAGTATCGATTGCGGTTGCGTGCTGACAATGCAGAAACCCGGCTCGGCGCGTTGGCGGAGGCGATCGGATGCGTGGGGAACGAACGCGCGCGGCGATATGCGGACCGTCGCCGCGTGTTGGACGAAATAGCCCACCGACTCCGCGCACCGGTTTCGATAAAGTCTTTGGGGATGCAAGGAACTGACACGCGTACCGGGGCCGAATGGCTGAGGCTCGGAAGTGTATCGATCGATCAGATCGCACCGGATCTCGTCGGCCGGTGCAATCCTGCCCTGCTCGCCGAGGCAGCAGAGGATGCGCGGTACGCCCCCTATGTGGCACGTCAGAACGAAGACATTGCGCGGCTGCGGTCGAACGATTCGATCGTGTTGCCGGCTACGCTCGATTTTACCGCCATACCAGGCTTGTCCAATGAGATGATCGAGCGATTGACGACCGCAAACCCCGCTACTTTGGGATCGGCGGGCCGGATCAGGGGTATAACTCCGGCTGCGCTGACCGCTATAATGCTGCATGCAAAGCGAGTGGTTGCTTGACCGAGGATGAAGCGAAGCGCTGGGTCGGAGAGCGATTTGGCGATCAGGCGTCGAAGTTGTTGGCCGAGTTCGCGCAGATGGTCGAGAAAGAGGCGTTGCGCCAGAATCTCGTCTCAGCGTCCACCCTGCCCTCGATTTGGTCGCGCCACATCGTCGACTCTGCCCAGTTGTTACAGTTTGCGACAAGCAGACCAGAAGCTTGGGTCGATATAGGCACCGGCGCTGGATTTCCTGGGATGGTCACGGCACTTTTGAGCGGAAAGCCCACCATCCTCGTGGAACCTCGACGTCGTCGGGTCGAATTCCTCAAGGACGCCGCAGAGCGTTTGGGTTTCTCCGCAAAGATATCCATCATCGCCAGCAAGATTGAAACAGCGAGGGTGACGGCCGGGACGATTTCCGCCCGGGCGGTGTCGCCCGTTTCGACAGTGTTGGAAGCGGCATTTCATATTTCGCATTCTGACACGCTGTGGATCTTGCCGAAGGGGCGAAGTGCGCGGGAAGAGGTGGCGCATGCCCAACGGTCATGGCATGGTACGTTCCACGTGGAACAGAGCATAACCGATCCAACATCGCTCATCGTTATTGCCAGCGGGATAGCACGTCGATGAATGTCATAGCGGTAGCAAACCAGAAGGGCGGGGTCGGCAAGACGACGACCGCCATCAACCTCGGCACAGCATTGGCTGCGACGGGCATGCGCGTGCTCGTCATTGACATGGACCCACAGGGAAACGCTTCGACCGGTCTCGGCATCAATCGGGCCGATCGAGAGAAGTCCATCTACGATGTGCTGCTCGGGGAGATGCCGGTAACGGAAGCGGCCGTCCCGACCTGCGTGCCCAAGCTGGATATCGTTCCGGCGACGGCGGATCTCTCCGGCGCAGAGATCGAACTGGTCGAGTATCAGGAGCGGACCCATCGTCTCAATCGCGCGCTCGAGCGCTGTGAAGATCGCTGGGATGTGGCGTTGATCGATTGTCCGCCATCGCTCGGACTGCTCACCCTGAATGCCATGGTTGCGGCAAATTCCTTGCTGGTCCCGCTGCAATGCGAATTTTTCGCACTGGAGGGGTTGAGCCAGTTGCTCGGGACGGTTGAGCGCATTCGCGAGCGGTTCAATCCCGGCCTTTCGATCCTCGGCGTTGCGCTGACCATGTACGATCGGCGCAATCGGCTGACAGACCAGGTGTCTGCGGATGTTCGTGCGGTACTTGGGCGGGTGGTGTTCGAGACGGTCATTCCACGTAATGTGCGACTGTCCGAAGCCCCCAGTCATGGGCTGCCGGCATTGATCTACGATTATCGTTGCTCGGGATCGGAAGCCTATATCGCGCTTGCTCGAGAGTTGCTTGTTCGATTGCCGAAATCGCCCCCTCCATCCGCGAAGGCTGCATGACCGAACCTCTTGCTCCCGATACTCCTCGTCCCAAGCCCCGCTCTGGCCTGGGCCGAGGCCTCAATGCCTTGCTGGGCGATATGGCGCGAGAAGAACCGGTTGGTACCGGCGAAACGGTGTCGGCTGGCTTACGCACCCTGCCGGTGGGATCGCTCAGTCCGCATCCGGGTCAGCCCAGGCGCCATTTCGATGAGGCGGCGCTCGAGGAACTTGCAACGTCGATTGCAGCGCGTGGGCTGATCCAGCCCATCGTCGTGCGGCCGCACGGCAAGGGCTATCAGATTGTTGCAGGTGAACGCCGCTGGCGCGCGGCACAGCGGGCGCGTTTGCATGAAGTCCCGGTAATCGTTCGAGATTTTAATGATGCCGAGACGCTCGAAGTTGCGTTGGTCGAGAATATCCAGCGTCAAGATCTCAACGCGATCGAAGAAGCAGAGGCCTATCACCGTCTGATCGATGATTTTGGCCATACCCAGGAGGTGTTGGGAAAGCTCGTTCACAAATCGCGCAGCCATATCGCTAATTTGCTGCGCTTGCTCGATCTGCCGCGGCCCGTGCAGGAGCGCGTTGTTACCGGCGAGTTGACGATGGGGCATGCTCGCGCGTTGATCGGTGCGCCGGATGTCGAAGCTTTGGCAGATCAGATTGTCGCCAAGGGTCTGTCGGTGCGCGAAGCCGAGCGTCTCGCACGCGCCGCCAAACCGGACCAGCGCGCGCGGTCGGGCGGTGATGGCGGTCGAGACGCCGATCTCGCGGCGCTGGAGCATCAACTGGCCGATTTGCTCGGACTGTCCGTGCGCATCGCCCATAGCGCCAAGGGTGGCACCCTGACCTTGAATTATGCCACGCTCGATCAATTAGATATGATTTGTCAAAGACTTAGTGGAGAGCGGATTTAGCCACTTTCCGGTTTTCGCTAGCGTTGCCGAGCCGCCATTCTTCCTACCGCGACGATGGCCGCTTGGGCGAGCACCGCCCCGGCGGTTGCGGAACCCATCATGGCGCGCTCTGCGTGACGGACCCTGCCGATCGCTTCGGCGAGTTTGTCACTACGCCAATGGCGCAACGCGCGGGCGGTTATGGCCTTTTCGCGAAAGAATATGCCATCCGTGACCTGCGCAACGCCTGCCCCGGCATCGACTTGCGCGCGTAACTCCGCCAGCGTCATCAATCGACGAGCAAGTTGGCGCAAGACCGGAATCGGTGAGACGCCGGCTTCGTCCAGTCGGGCAAGCTCGGCACCGACTGCATCGGGCTGGCCGTCGATGGCGGCGTCGATCGCGCGGTTGATTTCCGCATCGCCCAAGTCGGCGCCGATCGCATCGATCGTCGCATCGTCGATTTCTCGCGGACGATCCGGTGCGGCATCGAGATAGAGCGACAATTTCTCCAATTCGCGCGTCATCACCGCTCGGTCGCCGCCGCTCGCCGCCGCGATTCTGGTGGCGGTGTCACCGGTGGTGCGCATTCCAAGCTCGCGCGCGATGGTCGAGACGATCTTGTCCGCCTCCACCCCTTCCGGTACGTAGCAGGCGAACGCCATCGCGCGAGGTGAGCCCTGCGCCAGCTTCACCGTCTTGGCCGTGCCTTTGAGCGACGGTGCGATCGCGACCACGGGATTGCCCGCGCGCTCGGTGTCGAGCAGCAGAGTGAAGGCTTCGAGACACTCCTCGCCCGCGCCAGAAATGCGGATGTGCCGCGCCCCGCCGAACAACGACAGCGACGCAGCCTCATCGGCCAACCGACCAGGATTCGATTTCAACGTCGAGGGTTCGAGATCGACCCGTTCCGCCTCCGGCCCCATCTTGCGCGCCAGCCGGACCGCGAGGTCCTGCGCACCGGCTTCGTCGGGCCCGTGGAGCAGGAATAATCGGATATCTGGGCTGGCCGCATCGATCGCCGCGCGAATCTGGTTGGCGTTAGCCTTCACGGGCGCGCGGTAAGGGCGGGCGTCGTTCGCCTTGTGTACAGGGCAATGCGTGAGACCATCTGGTCGGCAACGATTCCTGAAAGACGCTCCAAGGCGCTGTTTTCGGCGGCAATCGTGGCATATTCCGAACCGACCACATCGATTCCCGCGTCGGACCCGGCCGTCGCATCGAGCAAAACCGCACCATTGGCGAGGTCGATCAGCTGATATCGCGCGCGCAATGTCCTGCGTTCGCGCGAGACGCTGTCATCGCTGCGCACGCCGAGACCGCTGATCTTGTCGTCCAGCTTTACTTCGAGCCGGTAGAGTGGCGTTGTTTTCCCTGCGGATAAACGATCGGTCAACGCATTGACCATCAGCCAGCCCGATTTGCCCTCGATCGGGGCGACCTCGATCCGCGTCAACGATGTCGCCACCGCACCCGATCCGCCGCCGCTATACAGCGGTTGCAGGCCGCAGCCGGACAGCAGGGCCGCAAGAACAAGGCTGGCAAGAGGCTTCATGCGACGAGGTTTACCAGACGATCGGGCACGACAACGATCTTTTTCGGTGTCACGCCATCGAGGATGCGCTGCACGTTGGGATTGGCCAGCGCCAGCGCCTCGATAACGTCCTTCGGAGTGCCCTTGGCGACCTTTACCGTGTCGCGCAATTTGCCGTTGACCTGCAACGCGATCGTCACTTCGTCCTCGATCAGCAGGGCTGGGTCGACCTCCGGCCAGGGCGCATCGGCGATCAGCCCGGATTGCCCTGCGGCGGCCCAGGCTTCCTCGGCCAGATGCGGTGCCATCGGCGCGACGAGCCGCATCAGCGTGGCGATCGCTGCACTGCGTGAGGCGGATGGACCCGCTTTCTCGATTGCGCCGGTCAGTTCGTAAAGCTTGGCGACGGCCTTGTTGAACGACAAAGCCTCGATATCGGTGGCGATGCCGGCGATGGTCTGGTGCAGCTTGCGGTCGAGTGCGATGTTGGCACCCTGCTCCGACGCGCGGGCTTCCTCATCGCCCGTTTCCGCCGCACCATCGAACAACCGCCACAGGCGCTGGATGAAGCGCCACGACCCGTCGATGCCCGATTCGCTCCACGGCAGATCGCGCTCGGGGGGCGAATCCGACAGCATGAACCAGCGTACTGCGTCCGCACCATATTGATCGACGATCGGTTCGGGATCGATCGTGTTCTTCTTGGTCTTGGACATCTTTTCGACACGACCGACCGTCACTTCACGGCCAGTGACGCGCTGGAACACGCCGCCGTCACGCCGCTCGATGTCGTCCGTCGACACCCAGATCGGACCATGCCCTTCTGCCGGCGGCGGGAAGGAATACGTCTCGTGCGTCACCATCCCCTGCGTGAACAGCCCGGCGAACGGTTCCGCCACATCGAGCTGCCCGATATGCTTCAGTGCGCGCGTCCAGAAGCGCGCGTAGAGGAGATGCAGGATCGCATGCTCGACCCCGCCGATATATTGCCCGACCGGCAACCATTTCTCGGCGATCTCCCGGTCGAACGGTCTATCATCTGGCTGGCTGGCGAAGCGGATGAAATACCACGATGAATTGACGAACGTATCGAGCGTGTCGGTCTCGCGTCGCGCCGGTTTGCCGCAGCTCGGGCAATCGACCTGGTTCCATTCGGCCTGACGATCGAGCGGGTTGCCCGGCACGTCGAACGTCACATCCTCGGGCAACACCACCGGCAGTTGCTCGCGCGGTACCGGCACCGCACCGCAGGCGTCGCAATGGATGATCGGGATCGGTGTGCCCCAATACCGCTGGCGGCTGACGCCCCAGTCGCGCAGGCGGAACACGGTCGATCCCTTGCCCCAACCCTCGCCTTCCGCACGCTGGATGACGATGCGCTTGGCATCCTCGACATCCATGCCGTCGAGAAAGTGCGAATTCACCACACTGCCGGGGCCGGTATAGGCCGTGTTGCCGACGAACACCGGATCCTCGACGTCGCCGTCGGAGACGACGCGTTTGACGGGCAAATTGTATTTGCGCGCGAAATCGAGATCGCGCTGGTCATGCGCCGGCACGCCGAACACCGCGCCGGTGCCATAGTCCATCAGGACGAAGTTCGCGATGTAGACCGGCAGGCCCCATTCGGAATCGAATGGGTGCGCCGCGCGCAGGCCGGTGTCGAAGCCCAGCTTTTCCTGTGTTTCCAACTCGGCCGCGGTGGTGCCGCCACGTTTGCACAATGCGATGAACGCGGCGGCATCCGCGTTCGTCTCGGCCAGCTTGCGCGCGATCGGGTGATCGGCAGCGACCGCGACGAAGCTCGACCCGAAGATTGTGTCCGGGCGGGTGGTGAACACGTCGACCGTTCCGCCTTCGGAAAGCTTGAACGAGAAAGTCAGGCCCTGGCTGCGGCCGATCCAGTTTTCCTGCATCAGCTTGACCTTGTCGGGCCAATGCTCGAGCGCCCCCAAACCGTCGAGCAGCTCGTCGGCGAAATCGGTGATCTTCAGGAACCATTGCGACAGCTTGCGCCGTTCGACCAGGGCACCCGAACGCCACCCGCGCCCGTCGATCACCTGTTCATTGGCCAAAACGGTCATGTCGACCGGATCCCAATTGACCGCCGATTCCTTGCGATAGACCAGCCCCGCCTTGAACAGATCGAGGAACAAGGCCTGTTCGTGCCCGTAATATTCCGGCTCGCAGGTGGCGAGTTCGCGCGTCCAGTCGAGCGCGAAGCCGAGACGCTTCAACTGCGCCTTCATCGTACGGATGTTGGCGCGGGTCCAGGCGCCGGGGTGCACGCCCTTTTCCATCGCGGCGTTTTCCGCCGGCATACCAAAGGCATCCCATCCCATCGGGTGGAGCACTTCATGCCCGATCATGCGACGATAGCGCGCCAGCACGTCGCCCATGGTGTAATTGCGCACATGCCCCATGTGAATCCGCCCGGACGGGTAGGGAAACATTTCGAGCACATAGGAACGCGGCTTGGGCGAATCGTCGCGCGCGGCGAAGGTGCGGTTTTCGTCCCACACTTTCTGCCAGCCTGCGTCCGCCTTCAAGGCATTGAAGCGCGACGCCATAAGTCTGTCTTTCTTATCCGGCGACGGCGGCGCGGCGCAAATCTCGTGCACGCGTCAGGATCGCATCTTCCAGTTTCTGGACCGTGGCGGCCTTGACGGGGGCGGCGACCCACTGGCCGTTCTGGTTCACCTCACGCAGCGCGGCGACGCGAAGGCCATCGGCGCGCAGGTCCTGATCGAGAATCGTCACCGTCACCTTGACGCGCTCGGTCGCGATCGCCGGGTTGATATACCAATCGGTGACGATCACGCCGCCGTTGGAATCGGTCTGTACGAGCGGCATGAAGCTCAACGTGTCGAGGCTGGCGCGCCACAGATAGGCATTGACGCCGATTGTCGTCACCTTGGACGCAGCCAGGTCCGTCTTCACCCGCATCTTGTCGCCCCGACCGCAGGCGCCCAGCGCAAGCGGGACGGCGAAAGCCGCGACAAGCGCAAGCGCCTTGGCGGAATTCTTGTTCAGGGCCGGAAGGCGGATCATCGGCAGGTTCCTGGGTAAAATACTATTAGGATGGGCATCTATAGATGGTCTCGCGCCTGCCGCAAGGCAGCAGGCACGCGAGACGATGCAAGAGGTGTGCGGGCCCTTGCCTGTGGGCCGATTGCAACACTCATACAGAAAGTGATTCCATCGATGGCGACGATGGATCGAAACGTGATAGGCGCGGTTCAGTGAACGTGGTGCGTATGGCACTGCTTCGAGGACATATACGTGGTCGCTGGTCGCACGATTGCCGGTATTGCTGTGGGGGCCCTGGTTGCCCTCGGCATCGCCGTGGCACCGGCGATCGGGGCACCGGATAACGCCAACCACACGGAAAAGCGTGTGAATTTCACGCGCAGCGCAGGATCGTTCACTCCGGCGTCGGCTGATCCCCGGCTCGCGGCGGTGTTCGCTCGCGGTGGGCTCGACTCGGCCGGGTTCAGCTTCACGCCCTCCGAATCGCGCCATGCCGGCAGCCATGCCGTGACGGTGGCGGTGCGCGCCCGCTTGACGCGCAGCGCTTTGTACGCTGAACGCAATGGCACGGCGGCGCTGGTGGCCGCACCGCAGCTTAATCTTGCGCCGATCGCCTATAATCTTGGCGTAGCGGTCGGCTGGAAGCGCTTCGCCTTGTCGAGCGACGTGGCGCGGGTCGATATGGCTGGTCTGCCGGGCAGCCGCGAGCGTATGGACCTTGGCCTCAGCTACACCGGCAAGCGGTTCAGCGGTCAGGTGAAGGCGATTTCCGATCGCCCGCTCGCCGGTGCGCCGAAGCTGGTCGAGGAAGCGCCGAATTATGCGCTTGATGTCGGCGGATCGTATGCGCTCACCCGCAACCTCGATGTGACGGCGGGCGTGCGCTACAAGAGCGAGCGGGATCGGCTCGAGCGTTTGAAAGATGACAGCCGGCTCGACAGCCAGGCGGTCTATATCGGAACCGCGTTCCGCTTCTGACGGTCAGCCGCGTGGGACGATCCACGCATCGATCGCCGCCCAACCGTGAAACCCAAAGGGCCTGAGCCGACGATAACGTCGTGCCGTCATCCCGCCGAGCGCAATGGCGGGCGTGGTCAACCCACAAATCCTGATGGCCGCCCGCACCGGGCCTGATGCCGCTGCGCCGGGATGCGACCGGGTGGCAAAGATCGGTGAAACGAACAGCAGGTCGGCACCGGCGTTTATGCCGGTCAGCGCCTCCTTTCGAGTATGGGCTGGCCAGGTCCGGATCTCGCCGGGACGAATTGCGCCCTTGCCATGTACCCCCTGTTCTCGCCCGAGCCGAACTGGTCCGGCTCGAACCAACAGGAGCCGTCTCGCCCGTGCGATTTTTCCGACCTTGGCGAACAGCACGCGGCGTTCGGCCAAAGGCGTCGCGTGATGGCGAAAGATCACGCCCGACCCCGGCGGCAGCGTCTGCAGCGCGCACCAGAGGTCATCGCCCATCCGCTCGTCGGTCATCAGCCACAGAGGCGGCAATTTGCTGGGGTGGCGGCGTGGCACGGGCCTGCCTATAGCAGCGCCGATGTCCGCACACGATCCCGCAACTGGCCCCGCAACCGGCCCCGCAACCGGCCCAGCAACCGCGCTTCAAACCGTTCATCAGGCGATCGCCCATGCTGCCGGCCTGGCGTCACGCAAACCCGAGGATGTGAAGTTGATCGCGGTGTCCAAGACGCAAAGTGCGGAGGCGATCCTGCCCCTGCTCGCCGCGGGGCAGCGCGACTTCGGCGAGAATCGCGTGGCGGAGGCGGAAGGGAAATGGCCGGCGCTGCGGGAGGCTTATCCCGATTCGGTGCTGCATCTGATCGGGCAGCTCCAGTCGAACAAGGCAGAAGACGCGGTGGCGCTGTTCGATGTTATCCATTCGGTGGACCGGCCATCGCTGGTCACGGCACTGGGCAAGGCGATGGAACGCGTCGGCAAACGACCTGCGTGTTTCATCCAGGTCAATATCGGGGCGGAGGAACAGAAGGGCGGCTGTGCGATCCATGATCTGCCTGCATTGCTGGCGGCGGCGCGCGAGGCGGGCCTGGCGATTGCCGGGCTGATGGCGATTCCGCCCGCCGATACCGAAGCGGCACCCTATTTCGCCTTGCTCGCCAAACTGGCGGGCGAATCGGGGCTGGCGGGGTTGAGTATGGGTATGTCGGGCGATTTCGAGACGGCGGTGATGATCGGCGCGACGCATGTTCGTGTCGGTACCGCTTTGTTCGGAACACGCGCATGAAGTTTGCCGCGATCATCTTCGATTTCGACGGTGTGTTGATCGAGAGCGAACTGGTCGGCAATCGCCAGATCGCCGCCTATCTCACCGGCATCGGCCATCCAACGACGACCGAGCAATCGATGGCAAAGTTCATGGGTCTGGCGGGGGCGGACTTTATCGGCGCGGTCGAGGCATGGATCGGTCGCACGCTGCCGCACGATTTCCACACCGCGCGCAAGGCCGAGGACGCGCGCGTGATGGCGGCGGGAATCGATGCGGTGGCCGGCGCGGTCGCATTCGTGCGGGGTTTGCCCGCTGGCCTGCCGGTCGCGATCGCTTCGTCGAGCTCCTCGGCGTGGATCGGCCGCCATCTCGACCATATCGGCCTGCGCGACCGGTTCGGCACGATGATCTTTTCCGGGCGCGAACATGTCGCTCGGGGCAAGCCCGCGCCTGATGTGTATCTTCATGCCGCGAACGCTCTCGGCGTGGATATCGCAATGTGCGCGATCGTTGAGGATTCACCGGTCGGCGCGACGGGCGCGGTGGCGTCGGGCGGCCATGTCATCGGGTTCGTCGGTGGGAGTCACTGCGCGCCCGACCATGCTGACCGGTTGCGCGCGACCGGCGTGCAAGACATCGCCGGCAGCTTCGACGAGGTGGCGCTTCTGGTCGCCTAGAATTGATGCCCGGTGCGGTCGCGCTTGGTGGCGAGATATTTCTCGTTGAAGCGATTGGCGGGCAGGATGTGCGGCACGCGCTCGACCACCTTGATCCCCGCATCTTCGAGTTGTGCGACCTTGTCGAGATTGTTGGTCAGCAACCGCACCGCGCGGTGCCCGAGCAGGTCCAGCATCCGCGCCGCGACGTGGAAATTGCGCGAATCGACCGCAAAGCCGAGCCGCGTATTGGCATCGACCGTGTCGAAACCCTGATCCTGCAGCGCATAAGCGCGCAATTTGTTGATCAGCCCGATCCCGCGCCCCTCCTGTCGCAGATATAACAGGATGCCCCAGCCGCTGTCGGAGATTGCAGCGATGGCCGCTTCCAGTTGCGGCCCGCAATCGCACTTCAGGCTGCCGAGCATGTCGCCGGTCAGGCATTCGCTGTGCAAGCGCACCAACGGCGGCGCACCGTTCGGGGTGCCGATGAGCAAGGCGATGTGTTCGCCCGGCATTTCCGGCGTGCGGAAGGCGACGATTTCGGCCTCCTCCGCGCCGCGCACCGGCAGGCGTGCGCGGGTGGCGATGGTGAGGCGTCCGGCGTCCTCATGCGCGGCAATATCGTCGACGTGCAGCGTCAGGTCGGCGGTGCCGCCGGGGATCGCGAAGAAAGCGGGCAGCATTCCGCCGATCCGCGCCAGCCGCAGCGCCGCCGCCCCGGCATCGCGCTCGGCCAGGCAGATCGCCCGGAACGGGCCTTTCAGCGGTGTGCTGAGATCGAATTGTGGATCGGCCAACGCCGTCGCCGTGGCAAAATCGAGCCATGCCACGCGCTCGACCAGCACCGGGGCATCGGGCACAGCCGCCTCGATCTGGTTGGCAAGCTTCAGCGTCACCGCGCGCCCGGCGGACAGCAGGACGGGGGCGCCCCCCACAGGATCGAACGACGCCAGCCGGACCGGATCGGCCGTCTCGATCGGCAACAAGGCGAGCGAGCCGTCTGCACCGTCGATCGCGATCGGCCAGCCACGCCGCAGCGCATCGATAGCGAGCGCGGCTTTATGGGCGTCGTTCAAAACGCGAACTCTGTCATGATCGGGATGTGATCGGAGGGCTTCAGCCACGACCGGCAATCCTCGAACACCGTATGCGAAACCGCCTGCGCCGCGACATCGGCGCTGGCCCACATATGGTCGAGCCGCCGCCCACGATCATTGGCGGTGAAATCGGTCGAGCGATAACTCCACCATGTATGCAGTCGCGCCGGTGCCGGATAAAAATGCCGACCGAGATCGACCCAGGAGTTCGAATCCTTCAGCCGGTTCAGCGCCTCGATTTCGATTGCGGTATGGCTAACCACATTCTGTAACTGCTTGTGGCTCCACACGTCCGATTCGAGCGGTGCGATGTTGAAATCGCCGGTGACGATCGTCGGCGTGGTCAACTCCTGCGACCAACGCGTCATGCGTTCGACAAAATCCAGCTTCTGGCCGAATTTCGGGTTCGCATCGCGGTCCGGCACGTCGCCGCCGGCCGGCACATAGACGTTATCCAGTCGCACGCCATTGGGCAGCCGCACGCCAACATGCCGCGCCTCCATATTGGCCTGCCAATCGTAGCGATCGTCCTCGATCAGCGGAATGCGCGACAGGATCGCCACGCCGTGGTGCATCTTCTGCCCGTGCAGGATGATCTGATCATAGCCGAGCGCACGGAACGGGGCGGCGGGGAAATCGCCGTCGATCACCTTGGTTTCCTGCAAGCACAAAATGTCGGGCTGCGCCTCTTTTAGGAAGCGCTCGACGATCTCGATGCGGAAACGGACCGAGTTGATGTTCCAGGAAACGATCTTCACGAGCAGGGACCTAGAAGGTTGGGGAGAATTAGTCACCCTCAAGCGCGCCGCGGCAAAGCCTATCCACGCAAAAGGAAAGGCCCCCGCTCCGGGGGCATGGAGCGAGGGCCGACCTGGCGTTCGTCACGCAGGCGGGATGAGAGCCTTATCCGGGTAACAGGGGGGAAATCCCGAACCGCTCCGCATCCGCAAGACCGCCTTTAGGACAGCAAACCTGTCGCCAATATGAATGGATTATTTGTGTGGGCCGGAATTGCGCTGCGGATCGCGCCAACGGAACATTTCGTCGCCGACGGGCGCGTTGAAACGTTGCCCGGACAGGCGGAGCGTGGTGCGATTGTTCTGCGCGTCGAGCGCCACCCAGCCCTGCAACATCAGCCCGCCGGGTGCCGTGGCATTGCGCACGAAGACCAACGTTATGCGGCCATATTCGGGATGCTTGGGGTCGGCAGCCTCGACCGAGATGATGCGCGGATCGCCACCGGGCACGACATGCGCGACCTTGGTCATGTCGCGCGAGGGATCGAGCAGGACGCCGAGCGGCGAATTGCCGATCGGCCAGCGTTGCTTCTGCCCGACCGAATAATCCAGGAACCACAGGGCTTTGCCGTCACCGACGATCAGGATCGGCACGCCCTTTTCATATTGGAAGCGGATCATGCCCGGCTTCTTCAGCGTCAGGGTGCCGGTCAGCACCTTGCCGAGCCGGTCGGTCTGCGTGAAGCTCGCGGTCATGGTCTGCACCGCTTGCAGGTGCGTCTGGACCAGGCCGAGATCGCCCGGCGCGACCGCGGCGACCAGCACCGGCGCAAGCGCCAGCGCGGAGAGAAAACGGAAATTCACGCAAAGTCTCCTGAAAACGGACCGCCTTTATGCCCATGCGGCCTTGAACCCGTTCTGAACCGTTCGGGCTAAAGCGGGTTCCCATCGCGGTCGCGCAACACCTCGCGGCGCCCGACATGGTCGGGTCGCCCCACGATGCCGTCCTTTTCCATCCGCTCGATCAGCCGGGCGGCGCTGTTATAGCCGATGCGGAGCTGCCGCTGGAGCCAACTGGTCGAGGCCTTCTGGCTTTCCACCACCAGCTGGATGGCGTTGCGATATTGCTGGTCCTCGGCCGAATCCTCGCCGTCCGGCGCGCCATCGAGCGCGAAACCATCCTCGGGTTCCTCGGTGACGGACTGGATATAATCCGGCTTACCCTGCCCGCGCCAGTGATCCGCCACCGCGCGCACCTCGTCGTCGCTGACGAACGGGCCGTGCACGCGCACCGTGCCCTTGCCGCCGGGCATATACAGCATGTCGCCCTTGCCCAGCAGCTGTTCCGCACCCTGTTCGCCCAGAATCGTGCGCGAATCGATCTTCGAGGTGACATGGAAGCTGATGCGCGTCGGCAGGTTCGCCTTGATGACGCCGGTGATGACGTCGACCGAGGGCCGCTGCGTCGCCATGATCAGGTGGATGCCCGCCGCGCGCGCCTTTTGTGCCAACCGCTGGATGAGGAATTCAACCTCCTTGCCCGCCGTCATCATCAGATCGGCGAGCTCGTCGACGATCACCACGATCTGGGGCAGCACCTGGAAGTCCAGCGTCTCCTCCTCATAGATCGGCTGGCGCGTATCGGGATCGTAACCGGTCTGGACCTTGCGGCCGAGCGGCTGGCCCTTGGTCTTGGCAGCGCGGACCTTGTCGTTGAAGCTGGCGAGACTGCGTACGCCGACCGACGACATCTGGCGATAGCGATCCTCCATCTGCTCGACCGCCCATTTGAGCGCCCGCACCGACTTGGCCGGATCGGTGACGACCGGCGACAACAGATGCGGGATATCGTCGTACATGCTGAGTTCCAGCATCTTCGGGTCGATCATGATCATGCGGCACTGGTCCGGCGTCAGGCGGTAGAGCAACGACAGGATCATACAGTTGAGCCCGACCGATTTGCCCGATCCGGTGGTGCCCGCGACGAGCAGATGCGGCATCGGGGCCAGATCGGCGATGACAGGATCACCCGCGATATTCTTGCCCAGCACCAGCGGCAGCGAGGCGGATTGATCCTCGAACGTCTGCGAACCGATCAATTCGTGCAGGCCGACCGTCTCGCGTCGGATGTTGGGCAACTCGATGCCGATCACGGTCCGGCCCGGAATCGTCGCGACGCGCGCGGAAATGGCGCTCATATTGCGGGCGATATCGTCGGCGAGCTGGATCACGCGGCTGGCCTTGATCCCGCTGGCGGGTTCCAGTTCGTACATCGTGACGACCGGTCCGGGGCGCACTTCGACGATCGATCCCTTGACGTGGAAATCGTCGAGCACCGATTCGAGCAGCCGCGCATTGCGCTCCAGCGAGGCCTTGTCGATCGCCGCGCCGGGTGCTGGTGGCGCGGGGATGAGCAGGTCGATCGAGGGCAGGCGATAATTATTGTCGCGCAGGTCGAGCTGTTCCTGCTTCGCTTTGGGCTTGGCGATCGAGGGAGCGTTGGTGCGATCGGCGATCACGGGGCCGGGGCGGGCATCGGGCATCGCGACGGCGCGCGGCTCGGGCGTGGGCTTGCGGCGCGGTTCCTTTACCGGTCGATCGATGTCGTCGAGCGCGTCGTCGCCCTCGATATAGGCCGCTGCCGATCCCGCGCGGAAGGCGAGACGTGGGAGGCGCGGGCGGGACAAGGCAACCTGCAGGCTGCGTGCCCAGACGATCGCGCCGACCAGCCCCGCGAGCAGGCCGATGCCACGCCCGGTCCACAACACCGCCACCGGATCGCCGATGAAACCGACGCCCCAGCGCAACCCCTCGGCCAGCCCCAGGCCCAGCACGCCGCCCCATCCGGCGGGCAAAGCCAGCACCGACGAAGCAGCGACGAACGACACCGCCGTACCGATCAACGCCGCGCCGATCGTGCCGCCGATCACCATGCGCAGCCAACGCCCGGCCGGCTCGTTCCGCCACAGCCGGAGCGCGACGATCGGTGCGATCGGCAACAGCAGCAAAACCGTCCAGCCGAACAGGGTCAAAGCGAGATCGGCGAACCACGCGCCGGGCAGGCCGAGCCAATTCTCCGCCGGGCCGCCTGCCGCGGTGTTCAGCGACGGATCGCCGGAATGATAGCTGGCCAGCGCCACCACCATCACGATGGTTGCGACGAACAAGGCGAGCGCGCTCAGCAAGGCACCGCTGCGCACCGCCCCCGCCTTCACCGTCTCGCGCCACAGCGCTGGTCGAGCCCGGCTCGCCATGATCTTGTCCCCGTCTGTCCGCTGTTCGTTCCCGAAATTATCCGCGTTCGGGAGTCCGGCGTCAAGATGGCGTGGGGCGGAGCGGTGCTGGCGCAGTGCTGATGCAATGCTGACGCGATGCTGGTGCAGTGCATTGGCAGGGGCCGCATGCGGTATTAGAGTCGGGCGTATGGAAACAGCAGATGTCATCATTCTCGGCGGCGGACTGGTCGGCAGCGCACTCGCCGTAGCGCTCGATACGCATGGGCTGCGCGCGATCGTCGTCGATATCGCCGATCCCGAAGTGATTCTCGCCGCCGGGTTCGACGGACGCGCCTCGGCAATCGCCAGCGCGCCGTACCGGATGCTCGGCGCGATCGGGGTCCTGGATCGGCTGACCGGTCAGGGTTGCCCGATCGCGGGGATCCGGGTCAGTGACGGGCTGGAGCCGGGTGCGCTCGATTTCGAACCGGGCGCGGAGGATGGCGCGCTGGGGCATATGTTCGAGAATCGGCTGTTGCGCGGGGCGCTATATGCAGCGGCGGTGGCGGCCCCGGGCGTCGATCTGCGCATGAAGACGCGGGCCGTCTCGGTCGAACGCGGCGAACACGGCGTGACGGCCATCCTCGATTCGGGCGCGACGATCACCGCGCCGTTGCTGATCGCGGCGGAGGGGCGCAATTCGCCGACCCGCGATGCGGCGGGTATCCGCACCGCGCGCTGGACGTACGATCACGCCGCGATCGTCACGTCGCTGCACCACGAACATACCCATGAAAACATCGCCTTCGAGATCTTCTATCCGCAGGGTCCGTTCGCGATCCTGCCGCTCAACGACGATGCGGATGGGCATCGCTCGGCGATCGTCTGGTCGGTAAGCCGCGCGGAAGCGCCGGGGATGCTGAAGCTGTCGGAGCGTGGGTTCCTGGCGGAGGCGGGGAAGAAGATGGGCGGGTTCCTGGGCGCGCTCGGGCCACTCGGGGGTCGGTCGAGCTATCCGCTCGGCTTCCACCACGCGGCGCAGATCGTGTCGAACCGGCTCGCGCTGGTCGGCGATGCGGCACACGGCATCCATCCGATCGCCGGGCAAGGCGTGAACGTGGGGTTTCGGGACGTGGCGACGTTGGTCGAGGTGCTGGTCGAGGGCAAGCGTCTGGGCCTGGATCTTGGCGATCCGGCCTTGCTCGCGCGCTACCAGCGCTGGCGCAGTCTCGACACGCTGATGGTGTCGATCGCGACAGACGGCTTGCAGCGCCTGTTCGGCATTCCCGGCAAGACCGCGAACGCGGCACGCCGGTTCGGCCTGTCGACGGTGCAGAAACTGCCGGCGCTGAAAGATCGCTTCATGGCCGAGGCACGGGGCGAAAGCGGCGAGGTGCCCAAGCTGTTGCAGGGCATGATGGTCTAGCGGCGCGCGCGTTCGACGGCATGGTTTTGCCGGCTATACTACCCCGATGACGAACCCAATGATTCGCGTCGGCATCGGCGGCTGGACCTTCGAACCGTGGCGCGGCACCTTTTTTCCCGAAGGTTTGGCCCAGAAGCGCGAGCTGGAATATGCCAGCCGCGCGATGACCGCGATCGAGGTCAACGGCACCTATTACAGCAGCCAGAAACCCGCGACCTTCGCCAGCTGGGGCAAGACCGCGCCGTACGGGTTCGTCTTCGCGCTGAAGGCATCACGATACTGCACCAATCGCAAGGTGCTGGCCGAGGCGGGCGAATCGATCGGCAAATTCCTCGGGCAAGGCATCACCGAACTGGGCGACAAGCTGGGTCCGATCCTGTGGCAGTTCATGGCGACCAAGAAATTCGATCCGCAGGATTTCGGGGCGTTCCTGAAATTATTGCCGGCACAGCAGGACGGCATCGCGTTGCGGCACGCCGTGCATGTGCGCCACGAATCGTTCGCAGTGCCGGAATTCGCAGCGATGGCGCGGGCGGCGGGTGTGGCGATCGTCTATGCCGATTCGACCGATCATCCCGCACTGGCGGATGTGACGGGCGATTTCGTCTATGCCCGGCTGGAAAATGCGCGAGAGGACGTGATGACGGGCTATCCCGACGCCGAACTCGATCTTTGGACGGTGCGCGCGCGGGATTGGGCAGCGGGTGGCGCGCCCGACGGCCTGCCTTATGCCGACCCCGCCAAACCGGACAAGGTGGCCCGTGACACGTTCGTGTTCTTCATCAACGGCGCGAAGGTCCGCGCGCCGGCTGGTGCGATGGCAATGATCGCGCGGCTGTCGGCGTAAAACGATCCGCGTGTCTGGACGCGGTGGGTTAGGCGAAGGTCCGCTTTGAGTAAGGCGATACCTTCAGCTGCCATGACCTGGAGCGCGGCGGATCAGGTCGTCGGGGCGGCGGCGCCGGGAATGTCGGTCGGGTTCGTCTGGCCGGTGATCGCCGCGGCCTCGATCGTGTCCAGCGCCTGGCGCGCGCCGAGATAGCGGCGGGCGGCGGCGGTCCAGCGCACCGCTTGCGGGGCACCGGGCATGCGCGCGACTTCGGCCAGCGCGCCGTCCACTTTGTTCGTCTCCAGCATCTGCTTGGCGCGGGCGAGGCGATCGACCGGCAGCGGCGAGGGCGTATCGGCGCGGTGGATGACGATCAGATTGCCCAGTTCGCGGCGCAGGCTGCGGAGCCAGCCGGTGCTCGCCTGTCCGGTGACCAGTTCGGTGCCGATTCCGTCCAGCCCGGCGCGCAATTCGGCGATCGTCACGGGTTCGCGCGCGGCCTGCAGGATTGCGGCGACGGCGTGCGGCTGGGTCGCCCCGAACCGGCTGCGCAACTGATCCTCGACATAGCCGAGGCCAAGCCCGCGATCGAGCGCGCGACGCGCGGCGAAAGCGACCATCATCCCCTCGGCGCGCGTCGCATAGCCTGATGCCGCCTGCGCATCGTTGCCGACGCGTGCGGTGCGCTGTTCGAGTTCGCCGAGCCGACCGGCCAATGCGGCCTCGCGCTTCGACAGCTCGTTCAGGTCGATCACCGGAGCGGCGGCGCCCGGTATGGTGCTCCCCCCGGCGGGCACCACCACCACGGGCAGCTGGCCTTTCGTAGCGACCATCGGCGCGACGGCCTGGCTCGGAAACCACGCGCTCCAATAATGCAACCCCAACGCCATCGCGCCCAAACCGAGTAGGAAAGCCGATGCGGCGATGATCGCCGGCCACCGGACGCGGGGTCTGGCCGAGATACCTGAAAGGGCCGGTGCCACCAGCGGGGTCGGCGTAAAATCGCTCATACCGGCCTTATCCCTGCGTCTGGCGAGCCGGTCAATCGGCGAGCGTCGCGGCGGCGGCCAGCAAGGCGTCGTCGGTCGGGGCGGTGGCGCAGACGGCGCGGTTCCATCCCGGCCCTGCGGCGTGCAGGATTGCGAGGCTGAGCGCGGCGATCCGATACTCGGCCCGATCCTGGACCAGGTCGCCGAAAACCTGCGCGGCCCTGATGGAATGCAGCAACGCCACGCTGCCGCGCGCAGTCGAGATCTGTTCGGGCCGGATCGGCAGGACGATGCTGGCATAGACCGGGATCGTGGCTGCCACGATTCCGCCGGTGGAGACCATCCGGTCGCGCCCGCCGAGATACAAAGCGCGGGAAATGCCTTGCGCTTCGGCTTTAGCGACCACCGCGGCGGCATCGCCATCGCCGATCGCGATGACCTGAAACCCGGCCAGTTTCGCCGCGTCCGCCGTTGTCGCACCGACGGCGAAGACCGGCAGCGATCGGAGTTCGGCCAGCTTTACGCCGCCGTGCCGCAAGGTATTGGCGCTGGTCAGGATCAAGGCATCGTGCGCGGCGGGATCAGGCTGTGCCCAGTCGAGCGGCGCAACCTCGAACAGCGGCAGGCACAGGGCGGTCAGCCCGAGCGTCGTGATGCGCGCGGCCGTGGCGGCGTTGCCCGGCTCCGGCCGCAGCACCGCCAGCGCGCGGCTCATGCGGAAAATAGCGCCCTGACCGCAGGCGGCGCGCGGTCGAACAGATCGCGCGCCAGCCGTTCGGCCAGTCCGTCGTCGTCGATCGGTCCGCGCATTTCGCCTGCGACGAACAAGCTGCCATCCTCGGCGAGCAACTCGGCGCGCAACGTCAAGCTTCCGCCCGCGATCGCGGCCAAGGCGGCGACCGGCGAATGGCAATCCGCCTTGAGTGCAGCGAGCAACGCGCGTTCTACCAGCACGCAAGTTCGCGTGGGAAGATGATCGATCGCGCCGATCAGGCTCCGCGCCCGCATGTCATCGGCCCGCGTCTCGATCCCCACCGCGGCCTGTGCCGGAGCGGGCAGCATGACCTCCAGTGGAATTCCCACGCCGACGTCGTGCCGCCCGAGCCGATCGAGCCCCGCCGCCGCCAGCAGCGTCGCATCCACGTCGCCCGCCGCCAGCTTGGTCAACCGCGTATCGACATTGCCGCGGAACAGCACGATTCTCAGGTCGGGGCGCGCGCGCAGTAGCTGCGCGCCGCGCCGGGGCGAACTGGTACCGACGACGCCGCCCGACCGAATCGCGGCGATGCTTTCCGCCCCGATCAGCCGGTCGCGTACATCGGCACGTGGCAGCATCGCGACGATCGCGATCTCGGCCGGGCGCATCGTCTCGACATCCTTCATCGAATGCACCGCGCAATCGATCTCGCCATCCAGCAGCGCGCGGTCGAGTTCCTTGGTCCACAACGCCTTGCCGCCGATCTCGGCCAGCTCGCGATCCTGCACCCGGTCCCCGGTGGTGCGGATCGGCACGATCTCGACCGCAGTGTCGCTCCAGCCGTGCGCGGCGTACAGCGCGTCCCGCACCATCCCCGCCTGGGTTAGTGCGAGCGGCGATCCACGCGTGCCGAGGCGGAAAGGTTGGGCCATTGTGGTCACGCGCTAGAAGAAGTGCCGCCTTTCGACAAGTTCGGGGCAAACGGTTAGAGCGGCGCGATGGCACTCATTCTCGGTCTCGAATCCTCCTGCGACGAAACCGCCGCCGCATTGGTGACGAGCGAACGTATTATTCTGGCGCACCGTCTCGCGGGGCAGGAGGCGGCCCATCGCCCATTCGGCGGGGTCGTGCCGGAAATCGCCGCGCGCGCGCATGTCGAGGCGCTGATGCCGCTGATCGAGGAGGCGCTGTCCGATGCCGGGGTGACACTGGCCGAGGTCGACGCGATCGCCGCGACGGCGGGTCCTGGGCTGATCGGCGGGGTGATGGTCGGCCTCGTTACCGGCAAGGCGCTGGCGCATGCGGCGGGCAAGCCGCTGATCGCGGTCAACCATCTCGAAGGCCATGCGCTGTCCCCGCGCCTGACCGATCCCGATCTCGATTTCCCCTATCTGCTGCTGCTCGTCTCGGGCGGGCATTGCCAGCTGCTGCTGGTCGAGGGCGTCGGGGCGTATCGCCGCCTCGCCACGACGATCGACGATGCGGCGGGTGAGGCGTTCGACAAGACGGCGAAGCTGCTCGGCCTGGGCTTTCCCGGTGGCCCGGCGGTGGAGCGCGCGGCGGCTTTGGGCAATCCGCTCGCCGTGGCGCTGCCGCGTCCGCTAAAGGGATCGGCGGAGCCGCATTTCTCCTTCGCCGGGTTGAAGAGCGCGGTGTCGCGCGCTGTCGATGCGCGGCAACATAGCGCGGAGGACATCGCCGCATCGTTCCAGCAGGCCGTGGTCGATTGCCTGATCGATCGCACGACGCGCGGGCTGGAGCGGGCCGATGGGGCGACGGCCCTGGTCGTGGCGGGCGGCGTCGCAGCCAACCAGGCGGTGCGGAATGCCCTGCAAAAGCTCGCGATGGACAACAGCCTGCGCTTCGTCGCGCCGCCTTTGTGGCTGTGTACCGACAATGCCGCGATGATCGCCTGGGCCGGGGCGGAGCGCTTCGCCAAGGGGCTCACCGACCCGCTCGATATCGCCGCCCGCCCGCGCTGGCCGCTCGATCCGGCGGCGGAGGCGGTGCGCGGTGCGGGGGTGAAGGCATGAAAATAGGCGTCATCGGCGGCGGCGCCTGGGGTACGGCGCTGGCGCAGGTCGCGGCGCGGGGCGGGCGCGACGTCTTGCTCTGGGCACGCGAGGAGGAGGTGGTCGCCTCGATCAACGCCACCCACCTGAACACTATGTTCCTCTCCGCCGTGCCACTGCCCGCGACGATCCGTGCAACCGGCGATCTGGGGGAGCTGGTCGGTTGCGATGCATTGCTCGTCGTCGCCCCTGCGCAGCATGTCCGCAGCGTGCTGGGCGCGATACGGATCGGCACGACGCCGTTGGTGTTGTGCGCCAAGGGCATCGAGTCGGGTACGCGCCTGCTCGTCGGCGAGGTCGCCCGGGCGGTTCAGCCCGACGCGCCGATCGCCGTGCTGTCCGGCCCGACCTTCGCACATGAGGTGGCCGCCGGGCAGCCGACCGCGGTGACGTTGGCGTGTGAGGACGAGGCTTTGGGGGCGCGGCTGGCCGCACGGCTCGCGGGTCCGGCATTCCGGACCTATGCCTCCAGCGATGTGGTCGGCGCAGAGATCGGCGGCGCGGTGAAGAACGTGCTCGCCATCGCCTGCGGCGTGGTCGAGGGCGCGGGGCTGGGTCAGAATGCCCGCGCCGCGTTGATCGCGCGCGGGTTCGCCGAGATGACGCGCTTCGGGCTGGCGCGTGGCGCGCGCGCGGAGACGCTGGCAGGCCTGTCGGGCCTGGGCGATCTGGTTCTGACCTGTTCCTCGACCAGTTCGCGCAATTTCTCGCTCGGCGTCGGGCTTGGCCAGGGTCGTGCGGCGGCCGAACTGATGGCGGATCGCCGCACCGTGGCGGAAGGGGCCTTCACCGCGCCGGTCCTGCGCGAGGCGGCGCGCGAAGCCGGAGTCGATATGCCGGTCAGCGAGGCGGTGTGTGCGTTGCTCGATGGCGCGGATGTGCGCGATGTCGTGGGTGCGCTGCTGGCACGCCCGCTGACGCGCGAGGTCGAATAAACGGGTTTTAAGGGATCAGCGTCCCAGGGCGCGGGTCGATAAGGCCGCGCAATCGGCATTCCCGGCGGTGGGGGCCTGGTTGCCGGAAATGGCGCGACCGATCGCCCTGAAGATGTTGCCGACCGATTTGACCTCCGGCGGCACGACGATATCGGGCTGGATGATCGTGCCGCTTACGATCACCGATCCCGGCAGGCGCAACACGCTATTCCGCTTGGGCGCGCCGGTCAGGCGGATCGCGAGCGTCTCCGATGGGAAGGAGATACTGCCCTCCCCATTGGACTGGCTCTCGCTGGTGTCTATGACCAGCGGATCGATCGCTCCGGACCCGTTTCGCATATCCAGCCGAAGCGCGATGCAGCGCAATCCGGCGCGCTTGTCGTCCTTGGTGGTCAGGGCGCGCCCGGCATCGAAACCGATCAGCGCCGCGATCCTGGCCGGTAGCGAGCCGTTGCGGGCGAATACCCCGATCCGGCCGTTGGAGCGGCCGACGATCTCGCGGATCGTGCTGCCCGTGCCGATCAACGTCGCGCGCCCATCGACCCGCCCATCGATCGCGCCCGACCCCCCGGTCAGCGCAACGATATTGCTGTCGCGCAAGGACAGGTCGATCGTCACCAGCGGCTCGGGCTTACCGCCGCGCTGATCGACCCGTACCGTTCCGACCATCGCCCCGGTCCGCAACGCGATCCGGAGTGGGGAAAAGACCAGCAATTGGTGGTCTAGCTTCACGGTGCCGTTGAGTGCAGTGATCGCCGAACTGCCCTCGCTGCTGACGATCCGCTTTGCCAAGACGGTGATGATTCCATCCGTCTTGTCGATCTTCGCGATGTTGATCCGCGTGTCGGGTATCAGGCGGGGTCCAATCGCCCGTTCCAGCGCGCGCCCTTTCGCGAGCCCCGAATCGGTAGAGAGGTCGTCGAAATTCAACGTACCGAACACCACGTCACCGGTCAGTTTCGTCCGACCGTCATTTTTCTCGACATCGAGTTTACCGGTCAGGTCCGATTGTCCGATCGTCCCGGACAAAGCGGTGATCTTCCAGTCGGGCGCATCGCGGCGGACATGCGCCTTCAGCCGCACCGGTTGCGTGCCGAACAACCCGGCTTCGATGATCCCGTCGAGCATCTTCAGGTCGCTGGCGTGCGCGGTAACATCCAGCGTCATGGCGTGCAGGTCGAGCGGTGCATCGGCCGTGCCGCGCACCTCCATGCCGATCGCCGGTCCGTCGACGATCGCATGGAAAGGCCAGGGCCTGCCCGCCATATCTTCGACTGCCGCACCGCTGAAGGACACCTTTACCGGCGCTCCCCGCACCATGCCGGTGCCGTTCGCGCGCAGCCCGCGTGCCGAATCGGCGGTAACCGCAACGGTAAAGCTGCGCTCGGCCTTGGCATCTTGATAGCTGATGGTGGAATCGGCGATCGTCAGGCCGGTGATCCTGGGCGGCGATCCGCCTGATCCGCTACCGTCTTCGCCGTCATTCCAGTTCTCGTGCTTGTCGGCGGTGCGGACCAAAGCGAGATGCAGGCCGCTGAGCTTGATCGACTCCGGGCTGAACCGACCGACCAACAACGGAAACACGCCAAACTTCACCTCAGCCTGCGCGATCCGCGCCAGATCGCCCTTCCCCGCCCATCCCGGCTGCGGCACGCGCACGTCACGGATCGCGACCGTCGGTGAAAAGGAGAAGGCGTCGAGTCGCGCGACCGATCCGATCGTCACCGTTCGCCCGAACCTTGTGCTTAGCCGCGCCTCTATCGTGGATTTCAGCACGCCCCACGGAAAGGCGGCGAGCAGGATCAGCAGCATCGCAACCAAAGCGGCGCTGCCCCCGACGACCCGGGAGAGCCGCTGGCCGGCCAGAAAAGTGCGGATGGTCACGCTCGCCACGACGCGCCCGCCCGCCGATCGTTCCGCCCCCGGTTCAAAAATCGACCGCGATGCCCTTCAATTCCCAATCGCCGTATCGGGTCGGGTCGCGGCCCAGCGGGTCTTCGCTGGCCGGGTGGGGCGTCGCCTCGGGTTCCGGCACAGGCGGGCTTTTCGACAGATAGGCCGGCGGTTTCACATGCGGGGGGCGTTCGGCCATATTCTGCTTCCTTTACAGCTTAACATCGGTGCTCGGCCCTCCGGCTGCAACCCGTCCGGCTTTACATCCTGCCCCGGCTGACCAATGGCTGCGCGATGTCCCCACAAACCTATTCCGCCGATCCCCCCGGTGTGCCTGCGCGGCGCGCGGCGCTCCGCCTGCTCGATGCCGTGTTGCGCCAGGGCCTGCCGCTGGAATCCGCACTCGACCGCGCCACGGCGGGAATCGAGCGCGCCGACGATCGTGCGTTGGCCCGCGCCATTGCGGCGGAAACGCTGCGGCGCCTGCCCGATCTCGATGCGCTGATCGATTCGGCCACTGCGCGCCCCCTGCCGGAGGATGCCAAGGCGCGGTTCGCCTTGCGCATCGCCCTGGTGCAGACGCTGGCGCTCGGCACGCCGTCGCACGCCGCGATCGCCACCGTATTGCCGCTCGTCGAGGGTGGTCCGCGCAAGCTGGTCCACGGCGTGTTCGGCACGCTGTCGCGGCGCGGCGATGCGCTGCCAGAAATCCCGACCTTGCCGGATGCGACCGCGATCCGCTGGCACGCGGCGTGGGGCGATGACGGCATCGAGGGCGCCGAACATGCCATCGCCGCGCCGCCGCCGCTCGACCTGACGCTGGCCGACCCCGAGCGTACCGCAGACTGGGCGGAACAGCTCGGCGGCACGACGCTGATGCCGGGCCATGTTCGGCTGCCCGGTGGCCACGTACCCGAAATGCCGGGGTTCGAAGAAGGCGCATGGTGGGTGCAGGACATCGCCGCATCGCTCCCCGCGCGCCTGATCGGTCCCAACCGGCATGGCGGTACTGGCACCGCGATCGATATCTGCGCCGCGCCAGGTGGCAAGACGATGCAGCTCGCCGCCGCTGGCTGGGCCGTCACCGCACTCGACAATTCGCCGACCAGGCTCGAACGGCTGACCGACAATCTCGCGCGGACGAAGCTGTCGGCGGAGATCATCACCGCCGATGCCCTGCTGTGGAAACCCGCCGCGCCCGCCGATGCCGTGCTGCTGGACGCGCCGTGCAGCGCGACCGGCATCTTCCGCCGCCACCCCGACGTCTTGTACCGCGTGCGCCCGTCGATCATTTCGGAGATGGCCGCGCTGCAGGAGCGGCTGTTTGCCCGCGCCGCGAATTGGGTGAAACCGGGCGGGATCCTGGTCTATGCGACCTGCTCGCTCGAACCCGCCGAGGGCGAGGAGCAGTTGCGCCGATTTCTGGCGACCCGCCCAGATTATTCGGTCGATCCGGTGCGGCAGGAGGAATTGCCACCGGGACTTGCCCCGCATGCGGATGGTTACTTGCGTACCTTGCCGGGAATGCTTGGGGATGTCGGCGGGCTGGACGGGTTTTTCATCGTCAGGCTCAAACGCACCGGTTGAGCGACTTGCGGCATGAGTCAGCCATGCTAGAGACGCCTGCATGGCCGCAACTCTTCCACTCAAACGCCCGGTTCGGATCGCCCCTTCGATCCTCTCCGCCGATTTCGCGCGCCTGGGCGAGGAGGTCCGCGCGATCGACGCCGCCGGGGCGGACTGGATCCATGTCGATGTGATGGACGGCCATTTCGTCCCCAACATCACGATGGGGCCGATGGTGGTGAAGGCGATCCGCCCGCACACCGCCAAGCCGATCGACGTGCATTTGATGATCGCCCCGGTCGATGCGTTCCTCGAGGATTTTGCGAGTGCCGGTGCGGACACGATCAGCGTGCATGTCGAGGCCGGGCCGCACACGCATCGTAGCCTCCAGCACATCCGATCGATGGGCAAGCGCGCGGGCGTGGTGCTAACGCCGCAGACCCCGGCCAAGGCGCTGGATTACCTGCTCGACATGGTCGATCTGGTGCTGGTGATGAGCGTCAATCCCGGGTTCGGTGGGCAGAGCTTCATCGAAAGCCAGCTGACGAAGATCGCCGCGATCCGCAAGATGGTCGATGCCGGGGGATTCGATATCGACCTCGAAGTCGATGGCGGGATCGACCACAATACCGCGTCCCGCGCCATCGCCGCCGGGGCGGATGTGCTGGTGGCGGGCACCGCGACCTTCCGGGGTGGCCCCGATGCCTATGCCGCGAACATCGCCGGTCTGAAGACGGGAATAGCCGCCGGGTGAGCGCGATGGGCGAACGGGAGCGGGGCGAACGGGACGGTATCGACGAGGGCAAGCGGCTGATCCGGCTGGGCGGCGATACCGGGCTGTCGCTGGCGGAACGCATCTCCGAACGCTTCCATCGCCTGACCTGGCGCACGCCGATCCACGGTCTGAAGTTGAAGGGCCGCCATCCGCTGAAGCTGATCGCCGTGCCCGATGATCCCTTTATCGGCGATGTGGCGCGTGGGCGGGCGCTGCTCGCCGGGCAAATGTCGTTCCGGGGCGAGGTCCATGCATTGGATGCGCTGTTCGATCGCAAGGCGGTGCAGTCGCGCCCCTTCGTCGGATATCTTCATAGCTTCGCCTGGCTGCGCGACCTGTCGACCGTGGCGACGCGCGCACAAGGATCTCCGATCGCCGAACAGGTGATGCGCGGCTGGCTCGCTGTGCATGCCGACAAGGTGACCGAACCCGCCTGGCGCGCCGATCTGTGGGGCCGACGCATCCTGTTCTGGACGTCGCATGCGCCTTTGATTCTGTCCTCCGCCGATCTGGTCTATCGCAGCAGCGTGCTCAACACGCTGGCGCGGGGCGCACGGCATATCGATCGCGGTGCCGAGAAAATGGCACCCGGTGCACCGCGCATCGCCGCGATGTGCGGCGTGTGCGCGGCCGGACTGTTGATCGCCGGCGGCGATGCCCGTCGTGTGGGCATGGAGGCGGCGCTCAACCGTGCCATCGCGCAATCGGTGTTCGAGGATGGCGGCAGCGTGGCGCGTTCGCCAGCCGCGCAACTCGACATCATCATGCTGCTGACGATGCTGCGCGAAACCTATGAATCGCGCCGCTTGGGTGCGCCCGCCGCTGTGTACGACGCGCTGGGGCGGATGGTGCCGGCGTTGCTCGGCGTGTGTCTGGGCGATCGCGGACTTTCGAGCTGGCAGGGCGGCGGCCCGGTCGCGGCAGAGATACTGGCGCAGATCGTCGAGGCCACGGGGATCCGCGCGCGGCCCTTACGGCAGGCACGCGACTGGGGCTATCAGCGGCTGTCGGCGGGCTCGGCTGTCGTCATTATCGATGCAGCGCCCCCGCCGGTCGCCCGGCTGGTCGAGGGCGGATGCGCCTCGACCCTGGCGTTCGAGATGTCGGACGGGCCACACCGGTTGGTGGTCAATTGCGGCGGCGCGCGGGCGGCGGTGGCGGAATTGCTGCCCGACCTCGCCGATGGCTTGCGCACCACGGCGGCGCATTCGACGTTGATCGTCGGCGACAGCAATTCGACGGCGATCCATGCCGATGGCACGCTCGGGCGCGGTGTGGCCGAGGTCGAATTGACCCGTCAGGAGTCGGAGAATTCCAGCCGGATCGAGGCGAGCCATGACGGTTATGCCCGGCGCTACGGTTTCGTGCATCGTCGACAGCTCGTGCTCGGCAGCGACGGGCGTGAATTGCGGGGCGAGGATATGCTGCTCCCCGCCGGCAAGCGCCGCAAGAGCGCGGCGGCCACGCCGTTCGCGCTGCGCTTCCACCTCGGCAAAGGCTTGCAGGTCTCGCCCACCGCCGACGGCATGGCCGCGTTGCTGCGCATGCCCGGCGGTACGTTGTGGCAATATCGCTGCCGGGGCGGGACGCTGGGGATAGAGGACAGTTTGTGGATCGACCCCGATGGTCGCCCGGTCTCCACCCAGCAGCTCGTCGTCACCGGCGAATCCCCTGCGGGTGGCGCAAGCATCAGCTGGGTCTTGAAGCGGGCGAACTGAACGGGCAAAGCGCAGCCCGTCCGGATCAGCCGCCGTCCGGATCCAAGCACGACTGGAACCCGATGACGACCATCCCCATCCGCCGCGCGTTATTGTCGGTGTCCGACAAGACCGGCATCGTCGACCTCGGCCAGGCGTTGGCGGCAAAGGGCGTGGACCTTGTCTCGACCGGCGGCACGGCGAAGGCCTTGCGCGATGCTGGCCTCGAGGTGCGCGACATCAGCGACCTGACCGGTTTTCCCGAGATGATGGACGGGCGCGTCAAGACATTGCACCCGATCGTCCATGGTGGCCTGCTCGCGGTGCGTGACAATCCCGATCATGTCGCGGCGATGAACGCGCATGATATCGGTGCGATCGATCTGGTGGTGGTCAATCTTTACCCGTTCGCAGCGACCGTGGCCAAGGGCGCGGACCGGCCCGAGATCATCGAGAATATCGATATCGGGGGCCCGTCGATGATTCGCTCGGCGGCGAAGAACCACGCCTTCGTCGCGATCGTCACCGATCCGGCGGATTATGCTTTGCTGACGGATGGGACGACCACGCTGGACCAACGTCGCAAGCTCGCCGCCAAGGCCTATGCCGCGACCGCCGCCTATGACGGCATGATCGCACAATGGTTCGCCTTTGCCGATCAGGGTGAATCCTTCCCCGACATCCTGCCGCTGACGCTGAAGCATGGTCAGGCGCTCCGTTATGGCGAGAATCCGCACCAGGCGGCGGCGTTCTACACCGCCACCGGCCCGGCGGCGCGCGGCATCGGCCAGGCGCGGCAGGTGCAGGGCAAGGAATTGAGCTATAACAATTTCAACGATGCGGATGCTGCGCTCGATCTGGTCAGCGAATTCAAGGGCGCCGATCCCAGCGTCGTGATCGTCAAGCATGCCAACCCCTGCGGCGTCGCCACCGCCGCGACGTTGGCCGAGGCGTATGAGGCCGCGTTCGCCTGCGACACGGTGTCGGCCTTCGGCGGCATCATCGCGCTGAACCGCCCGCTGGATGCGGCGACGGCGCGCGCAATCACGGGCATCTTCACGGAAGTCGTGATCGCGCCTGATGCCGACGAAGACGCGTTGGCGATCTTTGCGGCGAAGAAGAATTTGCGCCTGCTGCTCACCGGCGATCTGCCCGATGCCGCGCGGCCCGGGTTGCTCGCCAAGTCGATCACCGGCGGCTGGCTGCTTCAGACCCGGGACAATGGCACGCCGTCTGAGCTGAAGGTGGTGACGAAGCGCGGCCCCACCGAACGGGAACTGGCCGATTGCCGCTTCGCCTGGACGGTGGCCAAGCACGTCAAATCGAACGCGATCGTCTATGCCAAGGGCGGCAGCACCGCCGGGATCGGCGCGGGGCAGATGAACCGGCTCGAATCCGCGCGCATCGCCGCGTGGAAGGCGAAGGACGCGGCCGAGAAGGCCGGTTGGGCTGAGACCCGTACGATCGGGTCGGCGGTCGCCTCGGATGCCTTCTTCCCCTTCGCCGACGGCCTGCTCGCGGCGGTCGAGGCGGGAGCGACGGCGGTGATCCAGCCTGGGGGATCGATCCGCGACGATGAGGTGATCGCGGCGGCGGATGCGGCGGGGCTGGCGATGGTCTTCACCGGCATGCGCCACTTCCGGCACTGATCGGGGGCGATCTGGCGGCGTAGCCCCAGAAAGATTGTGTCACACAAAGCCACGCAGCGACGAAAAGAAGTTTGGGAAGGCCGCCCCTTTTTTCTTTCGTGGCTTCGCGGCATTGTGCGAAACAATCTTCCTTAGGGAAGCAAGTCAGGCCGCCGCCATCTCACCCTCTTTCGGCATCGATTTGAACAATGCCCGGTCCGCCGGGGTCATCGCCCATTTGAACAGCACGAACAGATAGGTGGCGGCGATCGCCGGGATGCCGAACACCACCTCCGCCCATTCATACTGCCTCGGCAAAGATAGGAAGACACCGCCTACGAACATCGCCGCCAGCGCACCCCATAACATCGGCCAACGCCAGCCCGCGACGCGCGCCTTCAGCAGGTGCGATAGCAGGCTGGACTTGATGATCGAGGTCAGGCCGACCGACAGCAGGAGCGCAACCGCCGGCCCCGCCGCCTGGAAATTCACCGGCCAGCCGACGCCGCGCAGCGCGAAGATCAACCCGAAGCTGAGTGTGATCTGGAAACACAGCATGCCGGCCGAGATCGCCAGGTTGCGGAACCGCGCGATATAGACGAGCGCGCTTTCGGACACCGCGCCGGTCGAGGCCGCGGCTTCGGCGGTGAGCAGGAAACCCAACGCCGCCGTGCCCGCGACGAATTGCGGCCCGACGATGCCCATCACGGCTTCTCCAGGGATCGATCCCATCAAGGCCAACCCGACCTGCGCCGCCATGATCCAGAAACCGACCTGCCGGATCTGCGCCGCCACCGCCTGCTTGTCGTCGCGCGCCAATGCGGTGGTAACGACGGGGCCGAGGATGGGATCGAAACTGGTCTTGAGCTTGCCCGGAATCGAGGCGACCTGTTGTGCCATGTAATAGATGCCGACGATCTTGGGTTCGAACATCACCCCCAGGATGAAGCGATCGACGTTGCGCGTGCCCCATTCGATCGCGTCGGCCCCGGCCAGCGGCACGTTGCGCCGGGCGAGGTCGATCAGGATGCTCGGGCGCGGGTGCCAGCCATAAGGCAGGCCATAACTGCGGATGAACGGGATCAACGAGGCGATCAACGCCGCCGACATCGAGACGATGTACGACAGGACCAGCCCGTCGCGCAGCGAGTAATAGGAAAATGCCCAGGCCGCGATGCTGATCGTCCACGGCTCGATCACCGCGCGCGCCGTGACGGTCGCCTTCACGTTACGGCGATAGGCCAGAGCGGCCAGGCTGATGTCCGACCAAGCCGTGGCGAAGACGATCAGCGCCAACCAGCGGTCCATGCCGCGAATCGCGCTGTTCGGGTACATCACGCCCGGGACCATGACGAGCACCGCGCTGGCGATCAGCGAGGCGATCAACGCTACCGCCATCGCATCCCACACCACGCACACCGCCGGGCGTTCGCTTTCCGACAGCGCCTGGGCGAGGCCGCGTTTCAGCCCCGACGTGGCGATCAATGCGGCGAGTTCGACCACCACGACGGCCAGTGCGAACCGCCCGACCTGATCCGGGCCATAGATGCGCCCGGCGATGAACAGGAACGGCAGCCGCGCGACGAGGCGCATCAAGAAGCCGATGATGTTCGTGCGTCCGCCCTTGGCGAGCGCGTTCAGTTCATCCGTGCCGGAGGTGGCGGCGGTTGAATCAGGCAAAACGTGGCTGCCCGGTCCGATCCGAATCAATCCCGAACGGGAGGGTCTGGGCTGGCGCGTAGCTCAATGCGCCGCGCCCCAGCTAAGGCCCGTACCGATCTCGATTCCCAGTGGCACGTCCAGCTTCACGAAAGGTTCGGACGCGGTGGCCATCACACGTTCGATTACCGGTTTTGCCGCCGCCACGTCACCCGCGGGCAGTTCGAAGACAAGTTCGTCGTGCACTTGCAGCAGCATGCGCACGTTGGGCAGGTCCGCATCCAGCAAGGCCGGCCCCATCCGCACCATCGCGCGCTTGATGATGTCCGCGCTCGTCCCCTGGATCGGCGCGTTGATCGCGGCGCGTTCGGCGCCTTGGCGTTCGTGCTGGATTTTGGAATTGATCCGCGAAAAGTGCGTCTTTCGCCCGAACAGCGTGAGCGTGTAGCCCTTTTCGCGGACGAATTCGGTCGTTGAGGCGATATAGTTGCGAATGCCGGGGAAGCGTTCGAAATAGCGGTCGATCATCGCCTGCGCCTCGTCCGCCGTCACGTCGAGCCGCCCGGCGAGACCCCAGCGGCTGATGCCGTAGAGGATTGCGAAGTTGATCGTCTTGGCCCGCCCGCGCGTGTCGCGGTTGACCTCGCCGAACAATTCCTGCGCGGTGAGGCTGTGGATATCGTCGCCGTTGGCGAACGCCTGTTTCAGCGCGGGGACGTCGGCCATGTGCGCGGCGAGGCGCAACTCGATCTGCGAATAATCGGCGGCGAGCAGAACATTGCCCGGTTCCGCGACGAAGGCCTCGCGAATCTGTCGTCCGGTCTCGGTGCGGATCGGGATGTTCTGCAGATTGGGATCGGTCGAGGACAGCCGCCCGGTCTGCGCACCGGTCAGGCTGTACGACGTATGCACACGCCCCGTCGCCGGGTTGATCTGCGCCTGCAACGCATCGGTATAGGTGGATTTCAGCTTCGACAATTGCCGCCAGTCCAGCACCTTGCGCGCAATATCCTGGCCCGGCGAGTCCCCGTCCACACCCTGGCCCGCCGCGATGCGCTCAAGCTCGGTGACATCGGTGGAATACACGCCGGACTTGCCCTTGCGGCCGCCCTTGATGCCCATCCGTTCGAACAGCACGTCGCCCAATTGCTTCGGCGATCCGATCGTGAAGGCACCGCCCGCCAGTGCGTGGATCTCGACTTCCAGCGCGCCCATCTGATGCGCGAACGCGGTCGACAGCGCCGACAGCTTGGCCGCGTCGACCTTGATGCCATGTCGCTCCATCTGTGCGATGACCGGGACCAACGGGCGGTCAACCATCTCGTACACGCGTGTCGCCGCCTCGCCCGCCAGACGCGGCTTGAAGCGCCGCCACAACCGGAGCGTCACATCGGCATCCTCGGCGGCATAGCGCGTCGCGGCCTTGAGATCGATCTCGGCGAAACTGCGCTGCGACTTGCCGGTGCCGACCACATCCTTGAACGCGATACAGCTGTGCGACAGGTGCGTCGCGGCGAGTTCGTCCATGCCATGGCCGTGCAAGCCCGCATCGAGATCGAAGCTCATCACGATCGTGTCGTCGAACGGCGCGATGTCCAGCCCACACCGGCCCAGTACGATCATGTCGTATTTGAGATTGTGGCCGATCTTCAGGACGCTCGGATCCTCGAACAGGGTCTTCAACTTCGCCAGCGCCACTGTGCGATCGAGTTGCACCGGAACCTCGGCGAACATGTCCGTGCCGCCATGCGCGAGCGGGACGTAGCAGGCGAGGTTGGGGTGCAGCGCCATGCTCACCCCGACCAGCTCGGCGCGGGTCGCATCCACGCCGGTCGTCTCGGTATCGATCGCGATCCAGCCCTGATGCCGCGCGATCTGGATCCAGCGGTCGAGCGCAGCCTCGTCCACCACCGTCTCATACTCGTCATGCGCGCAGGGCGGGTCTTCCTCCTGCGGCACGACGATCAGGCCGGGGTCGGAATGCGGCGCGGCGACCGGCGCATCGGCCACCGCCGAGAGTTTGGCGAGCAGCGACTTGAAACCATGATGCTCGAGGAACGCGCGCAACGGGGCATCGGGAATGCCCTGCAACATCAGATCGTCGAGCGGTTCGGGCAGCGCCACGTCGCATTTCAGATCGACCAGCACGCGCGACAGTCGCGCCATCTCGGCATGCTCGATCAGATTGTCGCGCAGCTTGCCCAGCTTCATAGCCGGGGCGGCCGCCAGCACGGATTCGAGGTCGCCATGTTCGAGGATCAGCTTGGCTGCGGTCTTCGGCCCCACGCCCGGCACACCCGGCACGTTATCGACGCTGTCCCCCATCAAGGCCAGCACATCGCCCAGTTGCGTGGGCACGATGCCGAAGAACTTCTCCGCGACATGCTCAGCCCCGAGCCGGCGGTTGTTCATCGTGTCGTACAGATCGAGCCCGGGTTCGATCAGTTGCATCAGATCCTTGTCCGATGAGACGATCGTCACTTGCCAGCCCTGTGCCAGCGCGGCCTTGGAATAGCAGGCGATGATGTCGTCCGCCTCCAGCCCCTCGGTTTCGATGCACGGCAGGCTGAACGCACGTGTGGCATCGCGGATCATTGGGAATTGCGGCACCAGATCCTCGGGCGGTGGCGGGCGGTGCGCCTTGTATTTATCGTACAGGTCGTTGCGGAAGGTCTTCGACGACTTGTCGAGAATCACCGCCATATGCGTCGGACCGTCGGCCGCGTGAAGCTCGTCGACCAGCTTCCACAGCATCGTCGTATAGCCATAGACGGCCCCCACCGGCTCGCCATGCTTGTTGGTCAGCGGCGGCAGGCGGTGATAGGCACGGAAGATATAGCCCGAACCGTCGACAAGATAGAGATGCGGCATAGGCGGGGGATAGCAGCGACTTGGCCCGGCCCCAAGCCCGTTACTGACGCTATTCTCAATCTGACCGGACGACGGCGAATATCGTCAACCGTGGTTCATCACCACGGCCGCGACCACCGCCTGCATCAAGGCCTGCCGCTCGGGGATCGGGCGCGGCGTGTCACCGATCATCACCGCCAGCGAATAGCTGCGCCCGTCCGGCGCGATCAGCACGCCGACATCGTTATAGCCCGCGGTGCGCCCGGCAAGATCCTGCCCCGTGCCGGTCTTGTGGCCGAAGCTCCAGCCCGGCGGCACCGCACCGTGCATCCGCTGCTTGCCGGTCTTCGACGATTCCATCGTGCCGATGAGATACTCGGTCGAACTGGTGGAGAGTAATTCGCCCTGCTTCAACTTGGCCAATGCGCCGGCGATCGCAGTCGGTGCCGCGCCGTCGGGCGGATTGGACACGTAGCGGTCGAACGCAGCGATCCGGTCGGTTTTCGACAGTCGGTCGCGCGCGCGATTGAAGGCGTTGCCAAAGGCGTATTCCGGCCTCCAGTCGAGCCCGGCAGTCGCGCTCTGCAGCAGCCGTTCGCCGGGGCCGAAACGGATATCGCCGAGATTCTTGCGCGCGATGAACGCCCGTACCGCGCCGGGACCACCGACATATTGCAGCAGCCGGTCGTTGCAGGTGTTGTCGCTCATCGTCAGCGCGCGTTGCAACAGGTCGCCCACCGTCGTGGTGTAGCCATCGCCCTTGACCAGGGCGGCGACCGGCTGGTGGAACACCGTCAGGTCCTCGCGGCGAATCGTCACCGCATCCTCGAGTTTCAGGCGCCCGGAATCGCGGAAATCGAGCACGGTCATCGCGACCCACAATTTGCTCACGCTTTGCTGTGGCAGGCGGATGTCGCCGTTGGTGTCGACCGTCCAGCCCTGATCGATGCTGCGCACTGCAATGCCGACCTTGCCACGGAAATTTTCCCTGAGCGCGGTGACGTGGGCGATCAGCCCCTGTGGCGCCGGGACCGGCTTGGGCGCGCGCGGCGGCACCGGCACGATCAGCTGATAGGTCGGCGGAGGCAGCGACGCTGCCACCTGTTTCGGGCTGCCATAAGAGCACGACCCGAGCATCGCCGCGAACGTCAGCGCGGCCACCGCGCGGCGCGCGCTGTTCCTGTCCGCCGTGAAAATAGCCAATGTCATGCTTCGTATCCCCGCACGACCGAGCCTAGCCGAGGAAAATCCCCGAAAAATACCATTATAGGAAGTCTGCGATGAACCGCGCCTGACCTGCGGTGGATTGAATCAGCGGTAACCGTTTGACGCCGTTCAGGGAATTTTGTGCGCGCCCCTTCTTGCGCCGAATGTATTTTTAGCCCCCGGTCCACGGGATAGAATTCCGTCATTCCCGCGCAGGCGGGGATCCATAATCTGAAACGTCAGCTTGGAGTCGAGACGTCATCCGATATGGATTCCTGCCTGCGCGGGAATGACGGATGCTTGGTCGAGGAGTGCAACGCCAAAAGTCTTGGGGCACCAATAAAGTCTCAGGGCACCAGGATCGTGTCCACCGCCTCGTCCAGCGTCCTGGGGTAATCGAGCGTGTAATGCAGCCCGCGACTTTCGTGGCGGTGCAGTGCGCTCAACACGATCAGTTCGGCGGTCTGCAGCAGGTTGCGCAGTTCGATCAGGTCCGGCGTGACGCGGAAATGGCCATAATAATCGTTCACTTCATCGGTCAGCAGGCGGATGCGGTGCTGCGCGCGTTCCAGCCGCTTGGTCGTGCGCACGATGCCGACATAATTCCACATGAAGCGGCGGATTTCGGTCCAGTTCTGCTTGATCACCACTTCTTCGTCCGAATCCGCGACGCGGCTTTCGTCCCACGGGCGGATCGGCGGCGGCGCGGGCAGGTCGTCCCAACAGGCGATGATGTTCTTGGCGGCACTTTCCCCGAACACGAAGCATTCGAGCAGCGAATTGCTGGCCAGGCGGTTGGCGCCGTGTAGCCCGCTCTCGCTGCATTCGCCCGCCGCGTACAGGCCCGGCAGATCGGTCTTGCCGTCGAGATCGATGACGATGCCGCCGCAGGTATAATGCTGGGCCGGCACGACCGGGATCGGCGCCTTCGTCATGTCGATGCCGAGGCTGATCAACTTCTCGTAGATCGTCGGGAAATGGTGGCGCACGAAGTCCGC
>NZ_JANYEK010000205.1 GCF_025363195.1 Sphingomonas sp. | reverse complement strand
GATCGCCACGCCTGTCCGCTTGCAACATCCAGTAACCCTGACGACACGCGGCCTTTCACCGACGGCACCCCCATGCGCTGCCGACGAACGTCGCTGCGCAGTCCTGCAACTTGCGATCAAAACGTCCACGGCCACGGGTGCAATCATGCCCATCGAGGTGGAAAGCAACGCGGTTTGGCTCGACCATCTGGTGTTCCAGGGCACGCGATTGAGCGATCCTGGTATGTCGGCAAAGCGCTGCGCCTCGGATAAGCAGCGGCCGATGGCGGGCGGGTTGCGCGTCAACGGAAATACGGTCGTGATCACTCGATCCGTCTTTCGGGACATGGCATGCTATACCGCGCTAGAATACGGGACCGGTGTTGACGCTGTCATCAAGGACAATGCCTTTACCGGAAACGGTACACATGACGCCTTGCTGCGCTGGGCGGACGGCGTGACGATTCATACTGCGCAACGCTTTAAAGTGTCGGGTAACCGATTTCGCGACAATACCGATGTCCAGTTGATTTTCGGCAGTTGCGTCGACTGCACGATAACCGGCAACCACTTCAACCATAGCGGAACCGCAGCGGGCGGCGCGTTCGCGGAGATCATGCTGCAAGCCTGGCCCAACGCCACCAGCGGCAACTTCACTGGTACGCATGTCACCCGCAACACGATCGATTGCGGCTCGCAGCAGCGCTGTGGCTTCGGCATCATGATCGGGTCGGCACCCTGGTATGATGCGCCAGCTTTTGGCGGTACGGTTTCAGAAAACAAGGTTCGTGGCGCGATGCTCGCGCTCAACGTCGATTATCTGACGGGACCGATGGTGATCGAACGCAATGATCTCGTCGCCACCCCGGGTACCTATCCCAGCATGTGTGGGCCGCGCCGTATCCAAGGGGTCACCACTAATATCTCGCCGGCATCGCGCGCCTTTCTTCCCAGGCTCGCAACCAAAAATACGACGTTCGGACAATATTGCATCTTAAATTACGTCATCGCACCTCCCTCGCGCCCGTCGAAACTGACCACACGCCGGGGCAGCTGCAGGCGTAATGCACGCGGAGGCTGTTAGACTTGACCATAGACATTGTACTCGGCGCAGGAGCACTGGCAGCAGTGAATTGCGGCCGTCAGGCGCCGGGTATCGCGCAGTCAGAGAGGTAGTGAGGCGGTCGAAATTTAGGCATAGAGGGCATATGCAATGGTAGATAATGTTTTGGTGGTGCCACTCGCAGCATTTCAGGCGATGATTGGCCCGCGCTGCAATCCATTTTTGTCGATTGTCGTATCAGGCGGCCTGAAATCAAAGAAACTGCACTTCTCCGTGACAGTCTTTGCCGATGCTGTCCCGCATGACCGCGTTCTGTCGGCGATCGACTATCTCAAGCATCTTTATGACGTGATTTCATTGACCAGTGCGCTTTCAGAACAAGAATTTCGTTTCGTATTTCAAGCAGAGGACGTCCCGGTCGATGTTACGAGCGCGTCCTGGGAAACGATGACGTCCTGGAACACCGTGACATTAATTCCCGATCTCTATTATTTTCAAGCCAAAGGGTATGAGGATACATCCCCAGTCGACATCTCCTGGGGGGACCGGGATTCGAAAATAGTCTGGCGCGGATCGACAACGGGATTATTCCATCAGCACCTTGAAGATCTTGATTTGTTGTCACGCTACCAAATGTGCCAAATCGTATCCCGCTTTGGTGCGTTCGCGGATGTCGGCCTCAACGCTGTAGTGCAGGCGGCCGATCCCGCGCAGGAGGGTTTGATCAAAGACCGGTTAATGTCAGAAGGCCTGTTCAAGCCGTTCCTGCCTATGACCGACATGGCGCGTTGCCGCTACATTCTGGACATCGACGGAAATTCGAACAGCTGGAACTTCATGATGAAGTTGCGTTTGGGATGTTGCGTACTACGCGTAGGCAGTGATTGGCATCAATGGTTTATGCCGAGGCTTTTACCGTGGGTCCATTTTGTCCCGATCGGGAAAGACCTGTCCGATACGGAAAGCAAGATCAACTGGTGCCTCGAGAATTCGGCTGAATGTGCGGAAATCGCTAAATGTGGCACCGCATTCGCTCGAGAAATGCGCTTCGATGAGGAAATGGTAACTGCAGCAGCGAGCCTATACCAAGTGCACTGACCGGATGGTCAAATCCGGTCAGTGTGCCGCCTGATTATGCATGTGAATATCGATTGCTTCATCGATTGTTTCGTAAAATGCAAGTTGCCCATCATGGAGAACCGCGCCGCGTTCGCAATAGGCGCGGAGCGTGTTGGGATCATGGCTGATCATCAACAGCGTCCCCGCTGAACGACGATGAAGGAGCGCTTCTTCGCACCGCTGACGAAAGCGATCGTCGCCCGCAGCTGTAACCTCGTCGACCAGATAACAGTCAAAATCGATCGCCAACGAGATACCGAACGCCAGACGCGCCATCATACCCGCCGAATAGCTGTAAATTGGCTGATAAAAATAGGCGCCTAGCTGCGCAAAATCTTCGACGTAATCGAGCAGCTGCTTGACATCCCTGCTGTAGATACGGGCAATAAAACGCGCGTTGTCGGCCCCGGTCAGGCTCGACTGGAAGCAACTTGAATACCCGATCGGCCAGGAACACGAGACGGTCCGCGTAATTCGCCCTTGGCTCGGTGACTCGACCCCTGAAATCAGTCGCATCAGTGTCGATTTTCCGGCGCCATTAGCACCGCAGATACCAAGACTGCACCCGGTCGGAATATCGAAGTTCAGATCGCTCAGCACATCCTTCCGGAATTTGCGGATGTGATAGCTTTTGGATACGTTTTTAAAGGAAATCATCGACAAAATCACAATATGTTTGGTGCTATCACCCTAGGCCATTGCGCATAGATTTACCAACCAATTCAATGCCTACGGTGACAGCAATTGTCTCCTAGTCTAAGGCTTAAGTGGGTATTTCTCAAACAGTGGCGATAGTGCCGCACCGATCGTAGCGTCGTGGGATCTCGGACGGCTCAGCGGCAGCATTACAAGACGCTGGAATTTGGCGGTGCTATGGCTCGCGGAGAACGCAGGGCCTTGTCGCATCACCCGAAGTCACGACAGCCACGTCGCACCACGCCAGTCTCGCCCTCGGCATACATCCACTGCAACGTATCGCTGATCGCCTGCGGCTGCCAGCCCGGCAGCGTTTGCCGGAGGAGAGTCGCGTCGCCGGCTAGTACCTCGACGTCGCCTTTGCGCACGAACGCCTGGTTGACCTCGACTTCAATATGATGGCCGCTGATAGTGGTCAGCTGATCGAGGATGTCGCCGATCGAGGACGCCGCTCCCGTAGCGACATTGACCACCGGCGGGACGCGGTTCGCCAATGCCAGGCCCGCATAGGCATCCGCGACCGACCGAACGTCGCCAAAATCGCGTTTTACCCAGGTATTGCCCAGTTCGATCACGTCGGCGCGCCGGCGGAAATGATCGACAATCTTTGGGATCAAATATTGTGTGTCCTGACCGACGCCGGTGTAGTTGAACGGACGCGTCACAACAATCTCCAGACGGTCTCGCCACAATTCCGCGCCTTCCTCCATCGTGCGCTTGCTGATCGCATAATGATTGACCGGATTGGTAGGCGCATCCTCGGTGATCAGTCCCTCGGCATTCGGGCCGTAGACCTGCGCGCTTGATGCCAGGATGCACCGTGTGCCCGGCTTCTTGCGACTAACCGCATCAAGCAGGTTTAGCGTACCGAGCTGGTTGACCGCATAGAAGGATTGCCAGTCGCTCGCATCAATGAACGCATGACCGGCGAGATGGATGACCCGGTCGAAGTCCAGTCTGTCAACCGCCTGGTCTATGGCCGTTTGGTCACGCAGGTCGACCTCCAGTACGACCGGCGTCGCGCCGACCTGCTCAAGGGCGGCAGAAACGAAGCGACCGGTAAAGCCGGTCGCTCCGGTCAGGGCGACCCGCATCAAAACGACCAGCCCGCAGCATTGCGACGCATGTCCGCTTCCATCATCAGGCGCGCGAGTTGCTCCAGCTGGACCTCGGGCTTCCATCCCAGTTCCCGCTCGGCCTTGGCCGGGTCACCGATCAGCAATTCGACTTCCGCCGGGCGGTAGAACGCCGGATTGACCCGCACGAGCGTCTTGCCCGTCTTGCGATCGCTCCCGGTCTCATTCTCATCCTTGCCCGACCAATTGAGGGCTATCCCGACTTGCGCAAAGGCCAGCTCGACGAAATGGCGTACCGGCTCGGTACGGTTGGTCGCCAGCACATAGGTATCGGCGACATCGTGCTGTAGCATCAGTCGCATGCCCTCGACATAATCCTTGGCGTAGCCCCAGTCGCGCTTGGCGTCGAGATTGCCGAGCTCGAGCATTTCCGCCTTGCCTTGCGCAATTTTGGCGACGGTATCGGTGATCTTACGCGTCACGAATTCACGCCCGCGAAGGGGTGATTCATGGTTGAAAAGGATCCCGCTGGTTCCGAAAATTCCAAAGCTTTCACGATAGTTCACGGTCAACCAGTGCGCGTAGAGCTTTGCCACACCATAGGGGCTGCGCGGGTAGAAGGGCGTATCCTCGGTTTGGGGAATCGCCTGGACCTTACCGAACATCTCGGAGGTTGATGCTTGGTAAAAGCGAATGTCGCGATTGACGGTGCGGATTGCTTCGAGGAGATAGGCTGCGCCGAGCCCCGTGATCTGGCCGGTGGTAATCGGCTGGTCGAACGAAACGCCGACGAAGCTCTGCGCAGCAAGATTGTACACCTCGGTCGCCTCCGAAGCTTCGATTAGCCGAATTGCCGACCCCATATCGGTCAGATCATATTCTACAAGCTTGAGCTGAGGATGGTTGGAGATGCCAAGCTCGTCGATCCGCCAGAAGTTGACCGAGCTTGTTCGCCGATATGTTCCATAGATGGTATAGCCGCGACCGAGCAAATTTTCTGCTAAATATGCGCCGTCCTGGCCGCTGATGCCGGTGACGATGGCGGTCTTTGACATATCGTATTCTCTCAATAGCGTGGCACGCGCCATAGGGCCGTGACGCGCCGATAACCAGAGGGCAGAACGCTGAAAGCAGCGCGACCGGAGCTGGCATCGTCGCGCAAGGCTACGTTATGGACGCGATCTGACCGAGGTGGAGGGGGCAATCATGGCAGTCCCTGGTATGATAACCGCCATTTTTGCCGACGCTGAGCATCCTCTCGTCTCCGGAAATTTGCGCCAGGAGACCGGGCAGCGCCGGTGCATCAGACTATGACGAGATGCGACCACATGGCGCGATCGGCAACATGCCGTTGATCTCGCTGGTTCACCGGTCAGCGGCATATGACCCGGCATGGCCGACCGTGAGCAGCTGGACGACGTCTACTCGGGTGATCCAAGAACGGGTACTATCTCGATCCCTCTGCCGAAATAACATACTCATGGCGTGTTTCTAAGCCGGTAACTTTTTAATCGCAAAGCCGACCATTGAACACCGCGATGCACCATCATAAAGGGAGGGTGTCAGAAAATATAAATGATTCAAATCGCTAGATAAGTCGAATTGATGACGCTGCAATCGTGGGAATACCAGGTGGAACAGACATTGGTGCGGTCGATGGTTGGAAGCGATGCCATATTGGCACGCGGACGCGAGGTTATTCGGATCGAGGCCGATGCGCTGGGAATGCTAGAAGGCGCGCTCGACGAAGCCTTCGTGGAGGCCTGCCGCCTGATCCGCACGACGCGTCGTCAGCTTGTCGTTACCGGGATGGGCAAGTCCGGCCATATCGCGCGCAAGGTGGCGGCGACGTTTGCCGCCACGGGCACGCCCGCTACGTTCATCCATCCTGCGGAAGCCGGCCATGGTGATCTCGGCATGTTGACGGAAGGCGACGTACTGCTGGTCTTCTCGAATTCCGGTAACACTGCCGAACTCCATTCGATCCTGACCTATGCCAGCAAGACTGGCATTCCGATTATCGGCGTTGCCGCGCGCCAGGCATCACTGGTGATGGGTATGGCCAACGTTGCCATGCTGCTGCCCAGGGCGCGCGAAGCCTGTGCGATCAATTTCGCGCCCACGACCTCCACGGCGCTGCAACTCGCTTTGGGCGATGCGCTGGCGATGACGGTGATGGATATGCGCGGTGTTTCCAAGCAGCGCCTGGGCGCCTTGCATCCTGCGGGTACGATCGGCTTCCCACTGACGCCGGTGCGCGAACTAATGCACGGTCTCGACCGCTTGCCGTTGGTTGTGCCCGACGCCAACATGTCCGAGACGATCTCGATCATGACCACCGGGCGGTTCGGCATTGCCGGGGTGGTGGATGCCCAGGGCCGATTGATCGGCGTCATCACCGATGGCGACGTGCGCCGCCACTTCGCCACGATCGATACATCCTCCGCCGCCGAAGTGATGACCCCGGCACCGAAATCGATCCCTGCCGACATGCTGGTCGATGAGGTTTTGGCGCTGCTGAGCGATGCCAAGATCACCGCCGCGTTCGTGGTGGGTCGCCGCGACGCGGATCAGCCGGAACGCCCGATCGGCATCGTGCACGTCCACGATCTGCTGCGCTTCGGCTTGAAATGATCCGCGTCGCAAGGGCCGTCCGGTGACCCGCGCGATCCCGCCGTTCACCATCATCATACCGGCGCGGTTTCAATCGTCTCGCTATCCGGGCAAACCGCTCGCCTTCCTGACAGGAGCGGCGGGCGTGGCCAAATCGCTGATCGAACGCAGCTGGACTTGCGCGAAGGGTGTGCCCGGAGCGGTTGCCGTCTATGTCGCGACCGACGATGCGCGGATCGCGGATGCGGTGCACGAGTTCGGCGGCGCGGCGGTGATGACCGCACCCGAATGTCGCAACGGCACCGAACGCTGCGCCGAAGCGGCGGCAGCTCTGGGACTCGGTAACGAAATCGTCGTCAATCTGCAGGGTGACGCCCCGCTGACCCCGGCGTTCGTCATCCCCGATCTGGTAGCGGCGCTGGCGGCCGAGCCGGAAATTGCGATGGCCACCGTTGCTCTTCGAACATCGGCTAGCACCTATGCCCATCTGGCCGCCGATGCCGCCGCCGGGCGCGTCGGGGGGACGACGGTTGTCACCAATGCGGCGGGTCGCGCGCTGTATTTCTCGAAACGCGTCCTGCCGTTCGTGCCGCCCGCGCTCAGCGCGAGCGCGCATGAAATGGTCCGGCTACATCTCGGCGTCTATGCCTATCGACGCGATGCATTGGCGCAGTATGCCGCGACTCCGCCTTGCGCGCTGGAGGATCTGGAAGGGCTGGAGCAGCTGCGTTTTCTGGAAATGGAGCGGGTTGTGCGCGTCGTCACGTTCGATCCGGTCGGCTGGGATTGCATTGAACTGAACAATCCCGGTGATGTGAGGGCGATTGAAGCTGTTCTGGCGGCGCGAAGCATAGCATAAGCGCGCTTATGGCAAGTCTGGACGTGCGCCTTAACGAGGGCGTAACCTTCTCCAATACCGCACCGTTCGTGCTGATCGGCGGCGTCAACGTGATCGAGGATCGCGATACGCTGATGGAAACGGCGTCGCATTTCGTCGCCGTGACGCGGGCGCTCGGGATTCCCCACGTTTTCAAGGCGAGTTTCGACAAGGCCAACCGGTCATCGATCACGTCCTATCGCGGACCAGGGATGGAGCAGGGGCTGGCCCTGTTGGCCGAGGTAAAGGCGCGGTTTGGCGTGCCAATTCTGACCGATGTGCATGAACCGCATCAGGCTGCCCCCGTCGCCGAGGTGGCGGATATCATCCAATTGCCGGCCTTCCTCGCCCGACAGACCGATCTGGTCGCTGCGATCGCCCGCACCGGCCGGGTGATCAACGTCAAGAAGCCACAATTCCTCAGCCCGCAGGAAATGCGCCACGTCCTCGCCAAATGCGCCGAGGCCGGCAATACGCAGGTTCTGCTGTGCGAACGCGGATCCAGCTTCGGGTATAACAATCTCGTCGTCGATATGCTCGGGATGGACGTGATGAAGGTCGACGCGCCGGTTATCTTCGACGTGACGCATGCGTTGCAGAAGCCCGGCGGACGTGCCGACAGTGCAGACGGGCGGGGCGGGCAGACGGCTGCCCTCGCGCGCAGCGGTATCGCGGTCGGCATCGCCGGGCTGTTCCTGGAGGCGCATCCCGACCCTGCCAAGGCGTTGTGCGATGGACCTTCGGCCTTGCCGCTCGGTGATCTCGAACCTTTGTTGCAGCAACTGCTCCGGGTCGATCGCGCCGTTAAGGGTTGATGTGAATTCGCCGCTTCCGTTCTTGCGCATTCCGCCGTTTCCCGGTGCCCGGCCACGTGTGGGCGTAGCCCCCGCTCTCGGCCCCGTCTCGTCCGACCAAGCAGGTACGCTGGCGTTGGAGATCGTTCGCCTGCGGGTGGGGGGTGCGTTCTGGAAAGCTCAGCCGGTCTTGCCGCCGGGCCGAGACGTGGTGCTCGCCCCAAACACGCGGCAGGCAGCCTCGCGAATGATCGCCGATGTCGAGCAGGCCGGGCAGATCGCGCGGGCAATGGCGGTGGCACCGTCGGCATGGTTTGCCGGAACACCCATTCCCTGCGTCGATCCATCTGTCGATCCGTGGCATCTCGTCGCGCAGGCCGATACGATATGGGCGGGGGGAGACGACGATCTCGCATTGATCGCCGCACTCGACGATCGGGCCGTGCGCGTGTTCGGCGCGGGGCGCTTTGCGGCGTTGGCCGACGTACCGGCTCGGGAAACAGCCTTGCGCTGTCTTGCGGATGTTCTCGCCAGCGCACCGATGACCGATCCTTTCACCGGCACGCCGTGGGACCTTGCGGCCGCCATCGCACAGCTCGGCGATTGGCGCGCGCTGATCGACGAGAATCGCGTTCCCAAGGCGATCTACGGCATCGCGCGCTGGAAGCGGATAACGATGGACGCGCTGTTATGGGCCGGTGCCGGGACGGTGCGCTATGGCGGATCACCCCAGCTGGCCACCGGCGACACGGTGCTCGCCTGGTCATCGCGCGTCTCCAACAAGGTGATCTCGGATCTGACTGCAAAAGGTGTGCGGATCGGCGAGATCGAGGATGGCATGATCCGGTCGCAAGGACTGGGGGCCAATTGCGTGCCGCCGCTGTCGGTGATCGTCGATCCTCTTGGCGTGCATTTCGATTCCTCGCAGCCA
>NZ_JANYEK010000204.1 GCF_025363195.1 Sphingomonas sp. | reverse complement strand
TCAAGCGGTCTGGTGACCGGGTGCCGCTTCGGGGCGAAAACCGCGCGAATGTTATCAATGTTGACGCGGAACAATGGGGCTGCCGATCGCGGGAGTGAGTGTTGAGCGCAGACCATTGGGCAGGTTTAGATGAAAGCCAGGCTGTAGGACAGCGGCGGGTGTTGGTGGGAAGGAGACCAACACGTCAGTGGAAGCGGAGCGGGCTTTCCTCATACTCGCGACGCTCAGCCGTCCAACAATCGGTCGATAAGTTGGAACGCATACATTCGTCGAACATCTCGAAGCTAACCTCGTCACGATCAACGTCACGCTCTTCCGTCGATTGATCCGCCACTGCCCAAAGGGCTTGGTGAAAGGACCAGTTAGCGAGACCCGTCCACTCGTCCTCCTCGGTCCACCCTCCCTTCGGATCGCAGGCTGCTTGGATGTCATTATGAACATCCAAAAGGCTCGGCTCTGCGTCGAAAGGCGGGAAGCCTTTGGTCGGAAACACCCGCATACGGCGTGGCCAGCGGTCCTTTGCTTGCTCAAACAGTCTTCTTTTCTCGACGGCCATAGGGCCATTTAGGACCAAATACGCTAGGTCCGAAAGTGGGCGATTGCAGCGGGGCCGCTATTGTCGCGAGATGGTGGTGAGCAGACGTTCAGCCGTTTGGTAGCGGCACGCACTTGTTGCCATTCACCGTGAACTTCCAAGACTGGTGAAGATCGGTGACGTAGCCGATATGGCAACTGAACCGCCTATTGTTTTTTGCAACCAAGACCACAATGCCGCTACCTTCGCATAGGATAGGTACGGATCCGACGAACAATTTGTGGTCCTGCTTCAACGGCTCAATAAGGCCGCATAGCTGCACATCAGCCGATCTTAGCATATTTTCGGGGTCGTAGATCTGGAACGTGTCCGCAGACCGCGAGCAGGCCGATAACGTCGCTGCAAAAAGGAATACCAGCTATCTCATAGTGAAAGGATGGCCGAGGATTTCAACGTCTGCAACTGGGCGTTAGCAGCCCTTAGGGTTTCTTTCGGCGTCGCCAATCGCGGAAAAAAAGTTGAACGAACTTGGCGGGTATGAAAATCGCAATCGCGATTACCAGAAGCGCTACCGCTCCTAACCCGATCACGAACCAAGGGTCCTCGTTGCCCATCAGACGAAACTAGCAGACCAACGAAGATCAGCAATGGTCGGTTGCGGCCTTTACGCTTTCGGCGAGGGTGTCTGACGAGCCGAATGTCGCATTGTGGGCGGTAGCAGTCGTGCGGCATTGAGCAGCGAAGGCAAGACAATGCGCTGTCCTACACGCCAGGAACATTGCTTACGCCGTCCGCTTCTTCTCGTCGACGGCATCGCATATCGTGGATCACGCCCGAAGGTTCGCGCGACGAACCTTGCGCGTTGGCTTCAGCTTGGCCTCACCTGCCCGCATGCGGCCCAGGCCACCCCTCACTCACTTCTCCGCAGGTGCCACCACCACCAAAGCCCCGCCCTCGATCGTGAAATCCAACGGCATGCTCAACCGCGCGACCTCACCGTCCAGCGCGATATCGATCTGCCGGGAGCGACCGGTGACCGAGAGCTTCGGCATGTCGCCGATCGCGGCGAAATCCTGCGCGCGATCGACCCGACCGATCAGGGTACGCAACGCGAACCCGATCAGCGCGATCCGCCCCCGGGCGGCGACCGCGAACACCGACAACGTGCCCTTGTCGAGCGCGCTCCGCTTGCCGAGTTGCCCGGCGTCCAGTTCATAATGATTGTTGCCAACGAACAGCATCGGCGTCACGATCTCGCGGCTCTTGTCCGGCATGCGCAGCCGCACGCGGTGGTGCGGCAGGCGCTTCAACGTCCGCCAGGAGGCGGGAATCGCCGCGACCCATTTGGGCAGATTGGCCTGTTCCTGCCCCTTTTCGCGCAGGCGGACCATCGCCGGATACAGGCCGATCGAGGCGTTGTTGATGAACAGCCGCCCGTTCACGCGGCCGACATCGATCCGCCGCTGCGGCCCGGCGGCGATCAGTTCCGCTGCACCGGACAAATCCAGCGGAACGCCAAGTTCGCGCGCCAAATGATTGCGGGTGCCAAGCGCAAGTATGCCGAGCGCCGCTTTCCCTTTCAGCACCTCCGTCGCCGCGCAGGCAATCGTGCCGTCTCCTCCACCGACCACCACCAGCGGCAGATGTGCGCGCTCCGCCACCGCCGCCTGCATTTCGCCCCCGTGCAACAGCTGCAGATCGATCTGTACGCCCGCGCTTTCGAACGCGGCGCGGACTTCCGCTTCCAACGTGTCGCCCTTTGACGCGGCGGTGCCGCCGCCAGCGTTGATCAGGACCGGGATCCGGCCAGAAACAGAATTACTCACCGTAACGGCGCATCGATGGAGGACGGCGGCTGCGAGAACCATTTCGGTCCCGTCACTGTCATGTGGAAGCAATCCTCCAGCCGCACGCCGAACTTGCCGGGAATATAGATGCCTGGTTCATCGGAGAAGCACATCCCCGCGGCAAGCTTCGTCATCTCGCCGCGCACCAGATTGACCGGTTCGTGCCCGTCCATGCCGATCCCGTGGCCCGTACGATGCGACAGGCCGGGCAGCCTGTAATCGGGGCCATAGCCGAGCGAGGTGTAATGATCGCGCACAGCATCGTCGACGCTGCCCGCCGCCGCGCCGATCCTTGCGGCGGCGAACGCGGTCTGCTGACCTTTCGCGACCTGGTTCCACACCTTCCGGTGTTCCGCGCTGGCCGTACCGAACACGAAGGTCCGCGACACGTCCGACTGGTAACCCTGCACCGTGCAGCCGCAATCCATCAGCACGATCTGTCCGTTGGCGACGATCTGCGGCTTCCTGCTGCCATGCGGATAGGCCGCCGCCTCGCCGATCAGGATCAGTTCGAATTCCGGATCGCCGCCCAGCTTGCGCGTCGCGGCGTTCATCAGCGCGCCGATCTGCGTGTTGGTCATGCCCTTTTCGATGCGCGGGTAAGTCCAGCGATAGGCGGCGATGGTGACATCGGTCGCCGCCTGCATCAGCGCGATCTCGGGTGCCGTCTTGATGCCGCGACACCCGCGCACGACAGCATTGGCGGAAACGATCTTCGCCCCCGGCAACCCCCGCGCGAGGCCGTTGACCGCGAAATAGCGTACATTGTCCTCAATCCCGATCGGGCGTGCGGCCAGCTTGCGCTCCTTCAGGAACCCGGCGACCAGCGGCAGTGGATCCTGATCCTCCTGCCACACCCGCACATCCGCCTTCACGCCGAGCGTCTCGCGCACCGAGGGTTCCTCGAAGAATGGCGTGACGACGCATGGCTCGCCCTCGACCGGCAGAATGACGGCAGTCAGCCGCTCGCTGGTGTGCCAGCGCACGCCGGTGAAATAGACCATCGACGATCCCGCCTCGATCAGCACCGCCCCGATGCCCTGCGCCTTCATCAGCGCCTGCGCCCGCGCGATCCGCGCGTTGCGCTCGGCCATGCCGATCGCCACCGCGCCTCTCGTCATGTCGGACAAGGCCGAAAGGTCCGGCTCGGCGGCGCGCAGGATGGCGGGGATCGAGAGCAACGGCAGCGTCGCGGCGGCGCCGATCAGATGGCGGCGATTGAAATTGGCATGATCCATCAGCAAACAATACGGCGCTTGACCGCGCGCCCGCAATCCCCTTCCTTGGCCGCGACGTACGAACACCGGAGCATTCATGGGCAAGCGCCTTACCTATTACATTCTGATCGGCCTGGTCGCCGGCCTCGCTTTGGGCCTCGCGATCAACGGCTATTATGACGATAATGGCGGCCCGGGAACGAAATTCGCCGCCGAAATTGCCGGCTATTTCTCGATCATCACGGCATTGTTCCTACGCCTGATCAAGATGATCATTGCGCCGCTGGTATTTTCGACGCTGGTCGTCGGCATCGCGCACATGGGCGATACGCAAGCGCTGGGGCGGATCGGGTTCCGCTCGGTCGCGTGGTTCATCTGTTGCAGCCTGGTGTCGCTGACGCTGGGGCTGATCCTAGTCAATTTCTTCCAGCCCGGTGTCGGCCTCGCCATCCCGATCCCACCGGTCGACGCGACCAGCGGCGTCGACCGTGCCGCTTTCAACCTGAAGGACTTCATCACCCATATCGTGCCCTCCTCGATGGTCGATGCGATGGCCAAGAACGAAATCCTGCAGATCGTCGTCTTCTCATTGTTCGTCGGCGTGGGCATCACCGCGGTCGGCGAAAAGGCCGCGCCGTTGGTGCGTGGCATCGATGCACTCGCGCAGGTGATGCTGCAGGTGACCAATTACGTCATGCGCTTCGCCCCCGTGGCGGTGTTCGCCGCCGTCACGGCGACGCTGGCCGAACAGGGGCCGGGAATCATCGGTCGGCTCGCATATTTCATGGGCACGTTTTACATCGCGATGGGCCTGTTATGGTGCCTGCTGATCGGGATATGTTTCCTGATTGTCGGCCCGCGCACCGCGTTGCTGGTGAAATACATCCGCGAACCCTTGCTGCTCGCTTTCTCGACCGCTTCATCCGAGGCCGCCTATCCGCGCACGCTCGAGGCGCTCGAAAAATTCGGCGTGCCCCCGCGCATCGCCAGTTTCGTCCTACCGCTCGGCTATTCGTTCAATCTGGACGGATCGATGATCTACATGACGTTCGCCACGATGTTCATCGCGCAGGCTTACGGCATCCCGCTGACCATCGGGCACCAGATCACCATGTTGCTGGTGTTGATGGTGACGTCGAAAGGGGTGGCCGGCGTGCCCCGCGCCAGCCTCGTCGTCATCGCCGCGACCTTGGCCTTCTTCAACATCCCCGAGGCGGGATTGCTGCTAATCCTCGCCGTCGATCACTTCCTCGACATGGGCCGCTCCGCCACCAACGTCGTCGGCAACGCGGTGGCAAGCGCGGTCATCGCCAAGTGGGAGGGCAATCTCGATCCGCTGCAATCGCCGGTGATCGACCCCCTGCCCGCGCCCTCCGGACATGGCCCGGCGGTCGATCGGGACAGTTTCTAGCGCGCGGCCTCAGGCGTAAGCGTAAGGACCGCCCTTCTTGAGCGCGACCTGATAAGCCGGGCGGGCGTGGATCTTGTCGAGCCAGACGATGGTCGCCGGGCGCGACGGCCCGAGCCCGGCACGCGATCGCGCCGCCTCCAGCGGGAAGCTCATCATAATATCGGCGGCCGTCATCTCGTCACCCGCAAACCAGGGCCGCGACGCCAGTTCGGCCTCGACGAAATCGAGGTGCACGTCGGCCATCGGCTGGATACGTTTGATCGCGCGCTTCCCAAAAAACGGAATGCGCCCAAGGATCAACAGCAACAGTAAGGGCGGCATCATCGACCCCTCGGCGTAATGCAGGAATTGGCGATAGAGCAAAACGGCATCGCGGTGCGCCGGGGGGCCGAGTTTGCCGTCCGCCTTCTCGACCAGATAGTCGCAGATCGCGCCAGTCTCGATGATCACCCGGCCGCCGGACTCGGTATCCTCCAGCATCGGCGACTTGCCGAGCGGATGGACCTTCTTCAATTCCGGCGGCGCAAGCATCGTCTGCTTGTTCCGCTCGTACCGCTTGACCTCATACGGCAGGCCGAGTTCCTCGAGCATCCACAGGATGCGCTGCGACCGGGAATTTTCGAGATGGTGGACGATCAGGGTCATGGGAGCGCTCCGTCTAACTGTTCTCGGCCGACCATAGCCACGCTGCGGCCGGGAAATCCACCGCATTGCCGCGCACATACCGGGCGCAGACGTTGGCGACCCGGTCCAGCATGATGGCGCGGCGCTCGCGCGGTGCGTCCCGGAGGATGCGGGCGGCAGGGCCGATGCGGGTAAAGAAGGCGACCGCATCCGCAATGGGATCATCCCCTTCGCCGGCCCGGTAGGTGAAATCGACCGCCTGGCCCACGGGTTTCGACCAGCCCGCCTGATCCAGCACGGATCGCACGAACGGCTCGTCGGCGAAGGCGAACGGCCCGGGCGCATACCCCTCGGCCGCGGGCGGCGGCGCATCCAGCATCGCCGCAACCATCTCGGCCGACCACGCATTGAGCGCAGACGCACGGAAACAGCTGAAGATGAGGCTCGCACCCGACGCCGCACCCGCCCGCAATGCGGACAGACCCGCGACCGGATCGGGAAAGAACATCACGCCGTGCCGCGAGACGATCAGATCGAACGGGCCAACGGTCGGAAGGACCTGTTCGGCCGGACCGGGAAAGAAACGGACATTGGGCAGGTCCGCCGCGCGATCGGCCGCAATCGCCAACAATGCGCGCGACAGGTCCATTCCGGTGACCTGCGCTGCCGGGTTGGTATGGGCCGCCGCGATCGACGTGGCACCGGCACCGCAACCGACATCGCCGACGGAGAGTGCGCGTCCACCCATCCGGTCCTGGATCGCCGCGTCGAGATGCCGTGATAGATCGGCAAAGGTCCGATCGGTCCGCCGCCATTCCTGCGCCCAGACATCGCCGACCGGGCCGGTCCATTCGTTCGCGTCGATGATCGTGCTCCTTCGCGCGGTTGCGAATCCTGGATCGCGACGGTCTTGGAATGTGCCGTCACCCCCGTACCATCACCCCGTGCCGCCACCCCTGTTCGGTTCGTCTCGAGGTACTTGAAATGTGTGGGCCAGCGATGCGCACAGGGCAAGGCCTTGCGGCCCCAGTGCTTCGGACCTCGATCGGCTCGATTTGCGCCAGCGACCGTCGCCACCGGCGTGCCGGCAACCGATTCACCAACGCGAAAGGCTCGCCGGCACGGGCGAGCCTTTCCATGTGTGTGCGACGCGCAAATCTGTCACGCCGCCTTGAAATTCTTTGACGATCAGGCGCAGCGACGACTTCGCCGACCAGCAAATGGCGGCGCGCGGCGATCTCCCCTGCCCTCATTTCCCGCTGGAGCGAGGAGGGCAAACCATCACATATCGTCGGTATCGTCCTCGGGTTCCGGCCCGGACATCATTTCCTCGGCCACCTTGTCGGTACGCGTGCGGATCGCCAATTCCAGGCGGTCGCACATTTCCGGATGCTCCTTGAGAAACGTCTTCGAATTCTCGCGACCCTGGCCGATGCGCACGCTGTCATAGCTGAACCAGGCGCCCGATTTCTCGACCAGCCCGGCCTTGACGCCAAGATCGAGAATCTCGCCGATCTTCGACACGCCCTGCCCGTACATGATGTCGAATTCGACCTGCTTGAACGGCGGCGCGACCTTGTTCTTCACGACCTTCACCCGCGTGGTGTTGCCGATGATCTCATCGCGGTCCTTGATCTGCCCGGTGCGGCGGATATCGAGCCGGACGCTGGCGTAGAATTTCAGCGCATTGCCACCAGTCGTGGTTTCCGGATTACCGTACATCACGCCGATCTTCATGCGTAGCTGGTTGATGAAGATAACCATACAGCGCGAACGGCTGATAGACCCGGTGAGCTTGCGCAGGCTCTGCGACATCAGACGGGCCTGAAGCCCGACATGGCTGTCACCCATCTCGCCCTCGATTTCCGCGCGCGGCACCAGGGCGGCGACCGAATCGATCACCAGCACGTCGATCGCGTTCGAACGCACCAGCGTATCGACGATTTCCAGCGCCTGCTCGCCGGTGTCGGGCTGCGACACGATCAGTTCGTCGATATTGACGCCCAGCTTCTTGGCATAGACCGGATCGAGCGCATGTTCGGCGTCGACGAACGCGGCGGTGCCGCCGGTCTTCTGCGCCTCGGCGATGACGTGCAACGCGAGCGTCGTCTTGCCCGAGGATTCCGGCCCGTAAATCTCGATCACGCGGCCGCGCGGCAGACCACCGACGCCAAGTGCGATATCGAGGCCGAGCGAGCCTGTCGAAATCGTTTCGACCTGCATCGTCTCCTTCGAGCCCAGCTTCATCGCCGAGCCCTTGCCGAACGCGCGATCGATCTGTGCGAGCGCGGCCTCAAGCGCCTTGGCGCGTTCGCCCAGGGCCTTTTCATTGGCCTTATCGTTGGATGCTGCCATTTTGCTGTCGATGACCTTCAAAGATGCCGCCACTGAGAGCCTCCATCGCTAGACCGAACGGACTGTCCGTTCAATTGCTGTTGGAGGATGTATCGGATTTGTTCTTGCGGAACAAGAGTGGAACATGAAATTATTTTCAAAACGGTCGGAAACCTGCCGCGCGACAGATCATATCGGCGATACTACCCCAGCGCCGCCAATGCCCTGGCCACCCCGTCCATCGTAAACGGCTTGGCCAATGTCGGGCGACCGCGATGATCTTCGCTTAGGCCATCCTGCGATCCGCCGGTGGCGAAGACGAACGGCACGCCCTGTGCGGCCAGCGCATCCGCGACGACAAAGCTCTTTTCGCCGCCGCGAAGGTTGACGTCGAGGATCGCGGCATCCACTCCGCCGCCCGCGACCAGCGCCAGCGCATCCGCGATATTATCGGCGTTACCGGCCAGGTCCTTACCCAATATCTGGAGAAAATCCTCCAGCATCATCGCGATCAAGGGTTCGTCCTCGACGATGAGGATGCGCTGCGGAGAGTTCATGCCACGGCCTTAGCCAAAGCGCCCGGCCCCCGCCAACTTATTTTCGCTGCCTATTTTGCCATCAGGACGGCCCTCGCCGCCTCGGCAAGTTGTTGCACCGAAAAGGGTTTCGCAAGGAACTGGACGTTGTCGAGATCGATCGACTTGCGCAACTGTTCCTCGGCATAGCCCGACATGAACAACACCGGCAGATCGGGATAGCGTTCGCGCGCCTTGTGCACCATCGTCGGGCCATCCATCACCGGCATCATGACGTCAGAGATCAACAAATCCGGCCGCTCGTTCTTCGCCAGCACTTCCAGCGCGGCCTCGCCATGTTCGGCGGTGAGCACGGTATAGCCCTGCCGACTGAGCGCCCGTTCCGCGATGGCGCGCACCATGTCCTCGTCCTCGACCAACAGGATCGTGCCGGTGCCCCACAAGTCGGTCGGCACCACCTTCGCCACGACCGGCGCGCGCAGCGGTTCCGATGCTGCGGTGGCCGTGTGGACCGGCAGATAGATCGCGAAGGTGGTGCCCGGCGCACCCTTGTTGTTGTCGGCAAAGATATAGCCGCCGGATTGCTTGACGATGCCATAAACGGTGGACAGGCCGAGCCCGGTGCCTTTGCCGACTTCCTTCGTCGTGAAGAAGGGTTCGAGCACTTGTTCGAGGTGGTCGGGGGAAATGCCGCAGCCGCTGTCGGTCACGGTAAGGACGACATAGTCACCGGGCGACAGGTCGAGCGAGGCACCGGCGGCACCGTCGCAATTGCCGGCGTGGAGGCGGATTTTGCCGCCATCGGGCATCGCGTCGCGGGCGTTGATGATCAGGTTGAGGAGGGCCAGCTCGAGCTGCGCCTGATCGGCCCAGGCGGGCCACAAATCGGGATCGAGTTGCCAGTCGAGTTCGACACGGCCACCGAGCGTGTGCTCGAGCAGGTCGCTGACCGAGGCGACGAGCGCGGCGATTTCGATCGTGGCGGGCTCGAGCTGCTGGCGGCGGGCGAATGCGAGCAGGCGGCGGACGAGTTCGCTGCCCTGCTCGGCGGCGCGTCTGGTCATCGCGACGACCTTCTGTTGTTCTTCGGCAAGGCCACCACGGCGTTCGAGCAGGCCGAGCCCGCCGATCACCGCGGCAAGCAGGTTGTTGAAATCATGAGCAATACCGCCGGTGAGCTTGCCGATGGC
>NZ_JANYEK010000194.1 GCF_025363195.1 Sphingomonas sp. | reverse complement strand
GAGGGCGCGTTGACCAGCGTGAAGACCGGGCGGACGGTGGAGCAGATTGCCAGCGGTCAGACGGCCGGGGATCTCGCGGGCTGGAAGACGCGACGCCGCATCGTCCCTTCGTCCGCGCGCGGATCGACCGCCAAGGGTGCCAAGGCGGGCAAGCTGCCGACATTCCAGCCGCCGCAACTCTGCACGTTGGTGGATAGCGTGCCGACCGGTCCGGGCTGGATCCACGAAGTCAAGTATGACGGGTATCGCGCGTTGGTCGCGGTCGCGGGCGGCAAGGCCAAAGTGTTCACACGCAGCGGGCTGGACTGGACCGACAAGTTTCCTGGCATCGTCGAGGCCGCGGAAGGGTTGCCGGTCGGATCTGCGCTGATCGATGGCGAGATCGTCGCCTTCAAGCAGGGACGCCCCGATTTTTCGACGCTGAAGCAGGCCATATCCAACGGCGGGGAGATGAGCCTGTTCGTCTTCGATCTGCTCGAACTGGAGGGTGAGCGGCTGGAGAAACTGCCCAACGTCCAGCGCAAGGAGCGATTGCGCACCGTGCTGGACGGTGCCGACCAGCGGCTGCACTTCGCCGAACATATCGTCGGCGCAGGCGAGAAATTGTTCGAGACGATGTGTCGCGAGGGCTATGAGGGCATCGTCTCGAAGCGCGCCGATGCCGGCTATTTGGGCAAACGCACGCAGAATTGGCTCAAGATAAAGTGCCTGCACCGGCAGGAATTCGTCATCGTCGGCTGGCTGGACAGTGACAAGACGCGCGGCTTTAAATCCTTGCTGCTCGGGGTGCATGACGGCGATACGCTGAAATATGCCGGCAAAGTCGGCACCGGCTTCTCGCAGGACGTGATCGCCGAGTTGACCGCCAAACTCGAAAAGCTGGCGCGCAAGACGCCGACGGTCGCGGCCCCCAAGGCCGCCACGCGCGGCGCGCATTGGGTAACCCCCAAGCTCGTCGCGGAAGTCGCCTTTGCCGAGGTGACGCCGGACGGCGTATTGCGGCATTCCAGTTTTCTGGGACTTCGCGGTGACAAGCCTGCGGACCAAGTGGTAGCGGACCGGGTCGAAAGCGCGCCGGTCGTGCCGGTTTCGAGCGTCAAGATCACCCACCCCGAACGGCGATTGTTCGACGATTCCCCCATAACCAAGGGCGATCTGGCAGTTTTTTATGAGGCAATGGCCCCGCTCATCCTGCCTTTTGCCGCGAACCGGCCGATCAGTCTCGTGCGCTGCCCGCAGGGGCGCGGCAAACATTGCTTCTTCCAGAAACACGATGCGGGATCGTTTGGCGGACACGTCTACCCTGTCGACATCGCGGGGAAGGACGGCTCGGTCGAACCCTATCTTTATGTCGACGACGCCGATGGGCTGGTCGCCTGCGTGCAGATGGGGACGATCGAATTTCACGGCTGGGGATCGTCCGTCGCCGATGTGGAAAGGCCCGATCGGCTGGTTTTCGATCTCGACCCCGATGAAGGGTTGGGCTTTGCCGACGTGAAGAAGGCGGCGATCGACCTGAAGAATCATCTTGCCGATATCGGGCTGGTCAGCTTCGCCTTGCTGTCGGGCGGCAAGGGCGTGCATGTCGTCGTGCCGCTGACCCCGGATGCGGATTGGCCGACGGTCAAGGATTTCGCCGATCGCTTCAGCCGGGCGCTGGCGCAGGCCGAACCAGATCGCTTCACCGCGACAATGTCCAAGGCCAAGCGCAAGGGCAAGATCTTCATCGACTGGCTTCGCAACCAGCGCGGCAGCACCGCGGTAATGCCCTACACTGCGCGCGCGCGCCGGCGCGCCTGTCGCCGTGCCTGTCGCTTGGTCGGAATTGCCGGACATCGACACGCCAGCACACTGGCATGTCGGCGACGAGACAGAATTGCTGGCCCGCGCGGGGGCGCCCTCACTGGCGGGATGGGGCAGCGCCAGGCAGGTGTTGCCGGACCTGTGACCGGTCAACGCGACTTTGGATTTGCTCTGCCGCGGCCGCGGGTATCGCGTTGTGGCTGCACACAATTGGGCGAGCAGCCGCCGGGGCGCTGGCAGGAATACGGCTGGCCGGCAAAACCGCATATGGTCTAAAAACATAAAGACTAGCTAGATGAGCCGACGCGTCGCCATAAAGTTTGCCGCATGCCGATGCGCCCGCCATATACGGCGACGATGAGCAACACCCCAAGCGATCCTGGCAAAGCGCGCACGATCACCGACATCGCACGACTGGCCGGCGTTCATCCGGGAACGGTGTCGCGCGCGCTCGCCGACAATCTTCTAGTCAACGCAGAAACGCGCGCCAGGATAAAGGCGCTGGCTGTCGACCATGGGTTTCGCCCTAACCAGATGGCCAGCCGGTTGCGGACCCAGAAGACCAATGTCGTCGGTGTCGTCGTCCCGCTTGGACATGAACAGCGCCAGCATCTTTCCGATCCGTTCTTCATGACGATCCTGGGGCATCTGGCTGACCAGCTGACCGAGGGCGGATACGATATCATGCTCTCCCGCGTCATCCCCGATGCGGACGATTGGCTGGAGCGGATCGTCGGTTCGGGCATGCTCGATGGCGTCTTGCTGATCGGTCAATCGGATCAGTTCGACGCGATCGAACGGGTCGCCGCGCACTATCGCCCACTCGTCGTATGGGGCAGCAAGGTCGAAGGGCAGAAGCATTGTGCGGTCGGGGTCGACAACCGGCTCGGCGGGCTGATCGCGGGTCGGCGGCTGATCGCGCGGGGCTGCCGCCAATTGGCGTTCTTCGGCGAGACAAAGACGCTGGAACTGGCACATCGCTACGAAGGTCTGGCGCAGGCCTCGCAGGAGGCGGGCATCGCGCTGCCGATCCGGTGCGCGACGCATCTGGCGTCCGAAATCATGACGGCGGAGATATCCGCGCATATCGATCGTCTGTCGGGCACGATCGACGGGATCGCCGCCGCATCGGACGTGATCGCGATGCATATCGTGCGCGTCCTCGCGGATCGCGGTATCTCCGTGCCGGATGGATTGCCGGTGATCGGTTTCGACGATCTTCCGCTGGCCAGCAACATCGTCCCGCGACTGTCCACCATCCGGCAGGACATCGAGCGCGGCGCGTCCGCGATGATTGTCGCGCTGTTCGAGCGGATGGCGGGGAAGGATTCTTCATCCGTCGTCATGGAGCCCGTGCTGATCGAACGGGATTCGGCGTGAAACCGTCCGAAAATTCCTGACAAATCCTTGTTTAACAAGATGATTGCCCAAGTCTAAACAGCATGACAATTATCACCACAATCGATTGTTGCAAAGGTTTGCAATCTGAACATATACTCCCCCGACAAGTCGGTCGCCGACCACGGCAAATCGATACCGGAGGGGACTTTATGCGAAAGCCATCAGATTGGTTGGCTGGCGTCGCGCTGGCATTGTCCGTGTCGCCCCGGGCAAGCCCAGTATCGTTTCCGATCGGATTTCGAAAAATGAAATCGTCCCCGGCACGTCGCGCCCTGAACGCATCCTGAGCTCAGGATGCGGGGATCGATGGATTGACCAGCGCATTCGCCTTTTACGAAATCACGCCCGTGCCGCGTGTGTCTGTGGCGCACCCGTGGAGACTGCATCGCAGGAGATTGGGCGCATGCTGTCGATTGCCGGATCGGTCATAACGGCGATGCTGCGCACACCGGACCGAGCGCGTGGAATGATGCGGACATGATGCTGGTTGGTATCCCGCGCCTGACGACCGAAAAGTATCGCACGCACTATATGGTGCGGACGGGGGCCGCCTCGCCGATCATTCCCGGCAACGACCCGCAGATGGTTACCCCGGCGATCAAGAGGATCGTCGCCAATCGCCAGGTGATCGCTGTGGATCAGCACGCGCTTGGCATAAGGGGCAGGCGAATGGTTCGGCCCGGCGAGGCAGAAATTTGGACCAGTCGGTTCGCCAATGGCTCGACCGCGGTCGCGGTGTTCAGCCGTGGCGATGCGCCCGCTGCGATAATCGTGCGCTGGCAAAATGCCGGTGTGGCACGGCCAAGCCGCGTCCGCGATCTCTGGCATGGCCTGGATGCGCCAGTCGCAGGGCATTACTCCGCCGAAATGCCGAGCCACGGTGCCGTGCTGTTGCGAGCATATCGATGAGCGGTTCAGACGGCATTGCCCGCACGGGTCGCCATACAACCACGCTGCGCCGCCAGTTAAACCGGCTGTACGGCGCGTCGCACGATATCAACGCCTTGTGGGCACGGATCGAGACGGTGCTGCGCGATCGTCTGGCTGCTCGGCCGGCGGTGATGCGGGAACTGGACGCGGCGCGGGTTGCCGATCCCGGCTGGTTCGTCGCGCCGGACATGATTGGCTATTCGACCTATGTCGATGGCTTCGCCGGCACCGTCAAAGGCGTCATGGCCCATGTCGATCATCTCGACGCTATGGGCGTACGCTATCTTCATCTACTCGCCCTGCTGAAGGCGCGGGCCGGCGATAGCGACGGCGGCTTTGCGGTGGCCGATTATCTCAGCGTTGAGCCAGCGCTTGGCACGATGGCCGATGTCGAGCGGCTATGCGAACGGCTGCGCGCCAGCCGGATCAGCCTGTGCGTCGATCTCGCGATCAACCATACGGCCGACGACCATGTCTGGGCTTTGGCAGCCAGGGCAGGTGACCCGTACTATCGAAATTTCTATCTAGTGCTCGACGAAGCCGATGCGGGCCGGCGCGAAGCCCTGTTGCCGCAGGTGTTCCCGACGACCGCCCCCGGCAACTTCACCGTCGTGCCCGATATGGGCGGTGCGGTGTGGACGACATTCTACCCGTTCCAATGGGATCTGAACTGGGCCAATCCGGATGTCATGGTAGCGATGATCGATACGATGCTGGCGCTCGCCAATCATGGGGTCGAGGCGTTCCGGCTCGATTCCACCGCTTTCCTGTGGAAGGAGGTCGGCACCGACTGCCGCAATCTTCCCCCCGCACATTACATCGTTCGCGCGCTGCGTAGCGCGCTTGAAATCGCGGCACCAGCGACGCTCCTGAAAGCGGAGGCGATCGTGCCCACCGCGTTCGTGCCGCCCTATTTCGGGGCAGACGAAGGCGACGGATTCGAGCCAGAATGCCATCTGGTCTATAACAATTCGCTCATGGTCGCAGGCTGGGTCGCGCTGGCCGAGCAATCGGCAGCGTTGCCAGCAGCCATAATCGAAGCGAGCGGCGGCCTTCCGAGCAATGCCAATTGGCTGACATACGCGCGGTGCCATGACGATATCGGCTGGGGTGCGGTGCTGCGTGATTTGCGCGAGATCGATCGCGCACCGGAAGCCAGAATGGCGGCTGCGGCACACTTCCTCGAAGGCGTCGGCGACAGTTGGGCGCGGGGCGAGTCTTTCCAGGCGGGCAGTTCGGTCCTGCACGGCACCAACGGCACGATGGCCTCGCTCGCCGGACTTGAGTCCGCAACCACTGATGCGGAACGCGAAGCGGCGTTCCGGCGGATCGCATTGCTGAACGCGCTCGCCATTGCCAGCGGTGGACTTGCGACAACCTATATGGGCGACGAAAATGGCGCCTTGAACGACCGGACGTATCGCACCAATCCCGACAAGGCGCATGAAGGCCGCTGGCTCCACCGCCCGGCAATGGTGTGGGCCGATATTGGTGACGCCGTAGCAGTGCGGATCGGCAGCGACCTGTCACGCTTGCGCGCCGCCCGGATCGCTAGCGGCGGGGCAGGCGCGCCTGTTCTGCTGACCCGCGACGACGACACCCCGGGGTTGCTCGGCATCGGCTGTGGGCGGGACCGCGTTTTGCTCAATTTCTCCGACAGCCCGGTGCCGCTGGCGGAGTACGGGATCGACCGCTTGACCGGCCAAGCCTGCGCCGCGACGCTTGGTCCGTTACACATTGTCTGGCTGGCCGGGGTGCAAGCATGAAGCCACGTCTGTCGCTAACTCGCATCGTCGAGATGAACCTGGGTTTCCTCGGCTTGCAATTCTCCTTCGGTTTGCAACAGGCCAATATGGCGCCGATTTACGGCTATCTCGGTGCGGACGAAGCGTCGCTGCCTTTGCTGTGGCTGGCGGGGCCGATGACCGGATTGCTCGTCCAGCCGCTGATTGGCGCGCTATCGGACAAGACGACCAGCAGGTTGGGCCGCCGGACCCCGTATTTCCTGATCGGCGCGGTGTTGTGCAGCCTGTGCCTGCTCGCGATGCCGTACAGCCCGACGTTGTGGGTCGCGGCCAGCCTGTTATGGATCCTCGACGCCGCCAACAACGTCACGATGGAGCCATACCGAGCTTATGTGGGCGATCGGTTGTCGGAGGATCAGCGATCGACCGGCTTCCTGATCCAGTCCGCTTTTACCGGCCTTGCGCAGACCATGTCCTATCTCGCGCCGTCGCTGCTGGTGTGGTGGGGGATGAACAAGGATGCGGTGGACGCGAACGGCATCCCAGATATCACGCGCATCGCTTTCCTGGTCGGGGCTGTCCTATCGCTGGCGACGATCCTGTGGTCGGTCGTGCGCGTGCCCGAACTGCCGTTATCGCCCGAGGAGCTGGCGGCGATCCGCACGGAGAAGATGACGCTGACCGGCGCGGTGCGCGATGTCGTTCAGGCGATCCGCGATATGCCGCCGGCGATGCGACAACTCGGCGTGGCGATGCTATGCCAATGGTATGCGATGTTCGCCTATTGGCAATTCATCGCTTTCGCGCTGTCCCGCTCGCTGCACGGCACCGCCGATCCGGCAAGCCAGGGCTTTCGCGATGCGGCGCTGACGGTCGGGCGGATCGGCGCATTCTATAACGCGGTCGCCTTCCTCGCAGCGCTGGCCATGGTGCTGGTGACGCGGCGTTACGGCGCGCGCATGGTCCATGCGGTGTGCCTGGCGGCTTCGGGTTTGGCGATGCTGGCAATTCCCGGAACGGGCAGCGAAGCCTGGCTCTATGGATCGATGATCGGCATCGGGCTGGGCTGGGCAAGCATGATGGGCAACCCTTATGTCATGCTCACCAGTGTCGTCCCGCCGGCTAAATTCGGCATCTATATGGGTATCTTCAATATGTTCATCGTCGTGCCGATGATGATCGAGAGCCTGACGGTGCCATTGGTCTTCCATAGCCTGCTTGGCGGCGATGCGCGGCACGTGCTTTATGTGGCGGGGGGGCTCATGTTCGCCGGGTCGATCGCGACGTTGCGTGTGAAGACGGGCACTCCGTTGGGCCAACGGCCAAGCGGTTCATCAAGACCGAGATCATCCTGAGGGCCGGCCATGCGCCCGAAGCCCCAGCCGGATACTGCGCAACAGACGCCGACCTTGCCGCGCTGAGCGTCAGCGCCAGACGTCGCGGGCTGCCGTGCATGGTGGTCAGCGACAATGGAATCCGAGCTGACCAGCCACGCCGTGCTCGCGTGGTGCCGGGAGACCGAGGTCACATGGCATTACATCGCGCCGGGTAAGCCGCAGCAGACCGGCTTCGTCGAGCGCTTTAAGAGTCGCTTGCGCGACGGGTGCCTGACCGCGCAGCTAATCCCCTTGCTGGTGCCGCGAGGCGGATCATCGAGGCATGGCGGACCGTCACAACGCCCTACGTCCGCTTGGCAGCCTTGGCGGGTTGGCGGGTTGGCGCGTTGGCGCCTGTCGAGTTTACGACCCGCCCCTGCCAGGGAAATATGGACACCGAAGCTAAGTGATCGGTCGCCTGAATACCGGGGAGCAGGTCAGATCAACCAAAGGCGCGGATGACTGGTTATCGGAGCGATCGAAAGATTCCCCGTTCATGGTTTGATCCGATAGACCAGTCTGTATCGGCTGCTTCCTGTTCGTAGCCTTAGAGCCAGACGATAATCGTTTTTTAGAGCCTGGTTCAGGATGGCGCGTGTCGCCGGATTATAGAACCGATAGACTGGGAAATCATCGACGATCACTTCGGGACGTGTCGACAGAATACGGCGAAGTTCCGTCACAGGGTCGGCACCGAGCGCAGCGGCACTCCCTTCGTCTGAAGTATTCAAATGCCCTGGAAAGGCATAGCGGGTGGGCAGGCAGGAGCCTGTTAACTGATACAAGGCGGGATAGCCATCATAGACATAGATACAGCCGTGAACCGGCTTTGCTGCGCTCGCGACGATTGTGGCTTCGCGCAAACCCCCTTTGGCCCATTGATTGACCGCGAGCGCCGCCTGCCCCGCAATCGCGACAGCGCTCAAAACGATCACCGCAACCACACGGCCGTTTCGCTTTCGGCCAAATAAGGGGGACGCTGCGAGCACGGCGGGCAACAAAACCGGCAGCGCGTAATGGGTGCTCATAAAACTGCCGAACAGCACGATCGAAATGAGTGACGCAACGAGCCAGCCTAGCACAAATCGACCGGTTCCGGTATCGCGGTCGACATCGACCGGACGAACCGCTGCGAGCAGCGGCACAAGCAGGCCAATCAAAGCCAGTAGACCCAGCATCCGTATCGCCAGCGGAAAAGGCGAACGGCCAAATTGCGATTGGAAGTTTGCGAAAAAAAATTCGTGCCAGTGCCCCAGCATTGCATATGTGGTGCCAACCGCAATCGTCGGCAACAGCGCCACAAAAATCCAGATGAGGCCCAGACCGGCAAGATTTATCCAGCGAGCCCCATTTCGCCAGCGTACCCCCAGCATTACGATACCGAAATACATGCCCTCCACGACGACCGTGTATTTAATCTGGATGGCAACACCAACCAGGACCATCACTGCTGTGCCGGTAAGGACGGGAGCGAATGCTCGCTGGGTAACAACCTTCGCTGATAGCAGTGCAGCACCGACCATCAGCAGGTTGTAGAAGACTGGTGTTTGTCCACCCTCCCCCTCGGTAATGTTGAGCCAGAGAATGTACGCAAAAGCAGCAGAAATGGCGCCAAATTGACTGGTCAGTCTTGATGCGAACTTGTAGAGCAATGCCGCTGTCGCAACGACAAAGAATAACGCCGCGATTTGATACTGGATGACCCCCCCGCCGCCCAGTAGGCGAATAGCTGCATAAATCAGAAATAATCCGACTGGTTTTCGATCAAATATATCGACGAACGGTAATGCCCCATGCAGCATCCTGTCACCGACGAGAAGATAGAATTGCTCATCATACTCAAGAACCGGGTTACCAAACGTTTGCCAGCGCACGATGACGGCCAATACGAGTAGCAAACCGATAACTTGCCAATCGGTAAAACCGCTCCTGCCCGGGTTGGTCTTCAGCAGCGCTGCTCTCGACTTTAACAAGTAGAATTATTTTTCGAGAGAGAGCTATGACCGGCATTCATAAAAGCATCAGACCTGTTTTCCGGTTGATCCGCGGTTACCAAAATTCATCAGAGCGCAGCGAAGGGTCAAGGCAATAAAAACAATCCTACCGAATGAATGTCGGTGGTTTGGAGACCGACCCGGCCGCGGCCTTGTGGACTAAAATGGGGGTGCCAGCAACGTTCCAAGTGGTGGCTGACCCCGCCGATCGCAATCGCGGGGGCGATGCTCGTTACGATCCAGAACTTGCTGCCCTTAACGAGGTCTCCGAGGGTCCAGTCCGCCAGGCGTTCGATCGTGTGAAGAACACGTCGCTGTTCAGCTATCGTATCGCCCACCGCAGGATTGGGTTGAAGCATCCACCACAAGCTCGTCGTCCGCGATTTTAATCTGCCGACGACAAGGTGCTTGCCGGCTCGTCGAACCTCTCCGGGAGTGGCGAGGAAGCACGTTAGAGCACGATCCCTCTTGCTGTCGCGGTGCTTACGGAACTTGGTCTAGTCGATCTTCGCCGGACACAAAAAAACCGCCAAGTCATTGACCTAGCGGCTGATAGTTGGTTGCGGGGACAGGATTTGAACCTGTGACCTTCAGGTTATGAGCCTGACGAGCTACCGGGCTGCTCCACCCCGCGCCAGGGTATCCTCGCGGTCCGCGGGTGCGGATGGAGGGTTGTGACTTGTGAATGGGTTCTGTTG
>NZ_JANYEK010000137.1 GCF_025363195.1 Sphingomonas sp. | reverse complement strand
AGTTCGCCGCGTTCCTGGGGCTAGTACCACGGCAGAACTCGTCGGGCGGCAAGCCCCGGCTCGGACGCATCTCGAAGATGGGCAATGCCTATCTGAGAAAACTGCTGGTGGTTGGCGCCCACGCCGTACTCTTCCACCGCGCGCGGCATACCGACCCGCTGCGCAGCTGGGCGCAAAAGCTGATGGAGACCAAGCCGTTCAAGCATGTCGCAGTCGCCATCGCCAACAAGCTTGCCCGTATCGCCTTTGCGGTCATGACGACCGGCACACTCTATCGCGCTGCCAATGCCTGAACGTATACTACGTTCAGTGCAGTAGCGCTCCATAATCACGGGTGACCATGTGGTGATGCGACACAACCGGACATAATCTGCCAAGCCCGAGGTGCTGTCTGCGCAACCAAGCGCGCTAGACTGAATAGGGCCAGCAGATCAGCGGACAAACATCAGGGCCAGTGGGTCAACCCACACAAAAAGGCCGGAGACATGACCGCACCCGTGACCGTCGCACACCCAATATCACCCTTGATCACAGGGCGCCGTCCAGACAGGACAGCACGGTCGGCCAGTATGTGTAGATCCTAGTGCCTGCCCAAACCGACCTTTGCGCCAATATAAAAGAACCGGCCGAGCGGCGAGATCGGAACGTTGGTGCCGTAACTCGAGGGATCGGGTTTCTGGTCGGACAGGTTGGTGACCCCGCCGTAAAAGGCGAACCCGTTCGGCAGCTGATATTGCGCCTGAAGATCGTGCTGCCACAACGCGTCCGTGCGGATGTAGCGGGGATCCGCGATCGCGGGGTTCGCCGCTAGCGTATTCAGATCATACTGATACGCCGCGTCCACCCAACGCAGGTTATAGTTCAGCGAGAATCCGCCGATCGTCCAGTTGGTCGAGAAGTTCGCGTTCCAGCGCGGACTCTTGAACTGGCCGCGTTGATCCAGGCCATCGCTCACCGGGCTGCCGATGATCCCGACGAAGTTGATCTGATCGACATACCCACCGACCAGCCGGAGATCGAACACGCCCAAGCCTTTCGTCTTGAGCACATAATCGAGGTTCACGTCGAGGCCGGCGGTCCGGAAACTGGCGACATTCTGTGGGCTGACCTGGTAGTTCACGATCGATCCCACGACGAAGCCCAGGCCGGCTGCGGTCGGGTTGCTCGCGAAATACCCGCTGTTGGCCCGCGTGATGGCGGCGCAAAACGGGTTGGCGGTCGTCTGCTGGTCGACGCATAGATTGGCGAGATCGGACGGCGTCACTTGGTTGATCGCGTCCTTCAGCCGGATATCGTACCAATCGAACGAGGCGGTGAAGCCATGCAGGAAGCTTGGCCGCAGCACCACGCCCGCGGTCCACGTCCGCGCGGTCTCGGCCCTTAGCGAAGCGTTGCCCGACTGGACACCGTTGACGAAGGCCCCCGTCTGCAGCGCGCCGGTCGAGGTCGCGCCGACCGCCGCCAGCGTCGCCGCGCAATTCGCGGGCCGGTATTTCGTGCCGAGGTTGATCTGGTCGGGCGTGCACGGATCGGTGAAGAAGTTGGAACTGCTGAAACGCGGCTGGAACAATTCGCTGATGTTGGGCGCGCGCACCGCCTGGCCGTACGAACCGCGGAACGTGACGGCGCGGATCGGCGCGTACACGGCGTTGAACTGCCACGTTTTCGCATCGCCGATCGTCGAATAATGCGAATACCGGCCGGCCGCGCCGAACGACAGCGTCTGCGCAAAGCGCGTGTCCTTCAGCAGCGGCACGTTCAGCTCGCCGAACGCCTCCTTCACGTCGAATTGCCCATAGCTCGGCAGGACGAGGCCGGGTTCGTCATATTGATAGAAACGCGCATTGACGAGGTTGTCGCTCGGGTTGAACGCGCTGGTTTCCTTGCGATATTCGCTGCCGAACGAGAATTGCACCGGGCCGCCGGGCAACGCGAAGAACGCGCCGAAATCGCCCGAGACCGACGCGCTCGCCACCTGCTGCGTGATGCGGGCGTTGCTGACGTCGTTGACCGAGAAATAATTGAGTTGCTGCGCGGTCGCAGGCCCCGCGCCGAACAAGCTGATCGGTACGCACCCATTGGTCGGGTTGGTCAGCGAAGATCGGCAGACGATCTGCCCGGCGGGGTTGAGCACCGCGTCGATCGCCTGCGTGTAGCGATCGGCGAGGCGGTCGCCGATGCGCGTGATCCTGACGTCGGTCCGGCCATATTCGTAATACGCATCGTAGGTTGCGTGGTCAGAGATCCGGCCCGACACGTCGATCACGCCGCGATAGGTGCGTCGCCGGTCGGCCTCGCCCTGCCGCCCGTAATCGACATTGTCGCGATTGACGTACAGCGTGTCCGCACCCGCCAGCACCGCCGCGTTGTAGATCGAGCGCGGGACGAACGGATTGGTGATCGCGACCGGCTGGTAATAGGTTCCGAAATACGCGCCGTCGCTGCGCGCGCGGCTCTCGACGAACTTGCCCTCCAGCGAAACCTTGAACGCATCGGACAGGTCGTAATGCGTCAGCAGATTGACCGCGTGCCGCTCGGTCTTGGCAAACAGATCGCCCTGATAGAAGCCCGCCACCGGCGTGTTAACGCCGCCAACGCCATAATAGGCGGCGGGCGTGCCGTTGTCGTACGGCCGGCCAAGCCCATCGAAGCTCGGCATGCCCTCGCCCCCGACGAAGACCGCGCCCAAGGGCGATTCGTTCACGTAGCGCAGGTCGCCGACCAGGATGTTCTGATAGGATCCTTTCACGCCCGGCTGATAATTATCATTCGGGATCAGAAATTTGCGCTGGCTCTGCCGCAGGAAGTCGCGCTGGTCGTTGGTCACCGGTTCGTCGCCATTATATTCGTAGGCGACCGTCACATTGCCGCGGCCGTCGGCGAAATTACGCCCGGCGATGACCGACACGAAGCGATTGGCGCCATCGCTATATTGCGACACGCCCATCTGCGCGCGGGCATTGAGCCCCTCGAAATCACGCTTCAGGATGAAGTTGACGACGCCGGTGACGCCGTCGGCGCCGTACACCGCCGAGACTGCGCCGGTCAGCACGTCGGTACGGTCGATGAGGTCGGTCGGGATCGTATTGATGTCGACCGCGGCGGTGTTCGCCTCCCCGGCGACGTGCCGGCGACCGTTGACCAAGACGAGCGTACGATTGGTGCCGAGGTCGCGCAGGTTGAGCTGGTTCAGCCCTGCCTGCCCAAACGTACCGTTTGACACCGCGCCGCCGCCCGATGTCTGGGTAATGTCGCGCGACCCGGTCAGCGCCGGCACCCGTTGCAGAAACGTCGTCACGTTGGTGTTGCCCGACTGCTGCAGCGCCGCCGCGCTGAACGACACGATCGGGTTGGGCGCGGCGAATTCGGGCCGCGCGATGCGCGAACCGGTCCCGACGAGGTCCCCCTCCGCCGTGGACGGCGACGCGGCATCGCCGGCTGGGG
>NZ_JANYEK010000134.1 GCF_025363195.1 Sphingomonas sp. | reverse complement strand
CGCGCATCTGGCCGGGCATTTGACGATTGGACCCCGCCGTCGCTTCCCGGGCTCCTCGCGCTCCCATCCTTCTCGCCCAGATGCGCTGCGCCAGGCAGACCGCTCCCCGGTGCTGTCCCATTGCGCTGGATCCACCGCTCGCGTCGTTGTTGTCGGCGCACGGCGCGTTCCTCGGGGGTCAACAGCGGACGCTGAGCGACACTGTCCTGCGCCGGGCGTATCCCGGGTTTATCCAAGCGCGGAGGCTCCGGTGCTCGTAAAGCAGTGGGCGATCCGGCGATCCGACCTTCCGGCGCAGTCTCGATGGAGTGAGCCGCCGGCTTGGCGGGAAAGCGGACGTGATATCTTGGATGCTTGGCTTGGAGCGGCAGCGCGTGAAGCAGCCGGGCGCCCCTGATCGAACCGTGCCAGACGGGCGCAGGCGGCGCGTGGGCGTGCTGAAGCGGTAACGCCATTACATCACGGCGCGTGGGCTGGACGAGGTAATGGGATGCAGGATTGGGCAACAAAGGCGAAACAACTGGTAGGAAGGGTCGAATCGGCGGCAGGGCCGACGACTGCGTTTGCACCCGCGGCGGCCGGGGCACTAAATGATTGTCACGCACGATCAACGGCGTCCGCTGCGGCTGCTGGTGGAACACCGCGACGATGCGGGCCGGAAGTTCACGAAGGCGTCGTACATCGAACCCGTGACCGGTCCAGCTTGTGGCGGCAGCGACGACTGCGATCAGGTTGACGCCGACGCCCGCAATCCAGCGCGACGCGCTGCGCGAGATCGACCGGCGCGGCCATGGCGACTTGCGAGCACCGCTATGCTGCGCCATTGTCGACGCAGCGGCGGCGATCCGATTGGCCAAGTCCGATGATGTCTGTTTCACCGGGACGGCGCGCAGGAGCCGCGCAAGATCTTCATCGCTGAACGGCTGCGGGTTCATGCCAGACCTCGAACGTCATCAACAGTTAAACCACGTCGGGTCAGCGCCGTGCGCAGCGTAGCCCGCGCGCGCAGCAGCAGTGACTCGAATGCCTTGACGTGCATGTCCATCGTGCGTGCCGCCTCGGCATTACTCAGCTCTTCATAATAGGTCAGCACCAGGGCCGCGCGTTGCCGATCGGGCACGCTCAGCAACGATCGCTTGACCGCGGCATGTACCCGTTCGGCGTCGATGGCCGCCGGCGCGAGGGCGGCAGGATCGGGCCGGTCGGGAGGCTCGACATCGGAAATGAACCTACGACGGCGCAGCCGGTCAAGGCAGAGGTTAGTCGCCACGCGCCGCAGCCAAGGTACAACGCTATTGTCCGGCCCAGGGTGCCAACTCTTCGCAAACATCCACAATCTCAAAAACGCGTCCTGCGCCACTTCCTCGGCCTCATTCACGTCCCCCAGCATTCGCGCCGCTAAGCGTTGAACGCGCGTGAGATGACGATCGATGACCGTGCGAAACGCGTCCGCGTCCCCACGCTCGACTAACGCCATCAGCGTCAGGTCAGTCTCGACATCAAGAGGCGGCTTCGCGTCCGCCGATCGCGCTTTGGCCAATCGTCTCCATCCCAGTCGCTGGGTACACAAGCTGAACGCAAGACAACAACAAACCCTTCACAAAATTTAGCAAAGGGAAAAAGGTGATGCTCCGTTGGGAGATTGCGGCGGCGCATGGCCGCTGTCTTGTTTGTTAAAAGGAGTTGTCATGATCAAGATCTCGATCACGCGTGGCGTCGTTCTAGCGGCCGCGCTCTTCACCGTGGCGCCGACCATCGCGTCGGCCAAAACGTGGGGCGCGAGCCATCCGCGCCGTGAGCAGGTCAACGACCGGCTCGCCAACCAGAACCGGCGGATTCGCAACGAGGTGAAGGAGGGCGATCTGACGCGCGGACAAGCCCGCCAGCTCCACGCCGAGGATCGCACTATTCGGCAGGAGGAGCGTGACTATGCTAAACTTGACCATGGTCATATCAGCAAGGCCGAGAAGCGCGCGCTGAACCAGCAGGAGAACCATGTCAGCCGGCAGATCGGCCAGTGACGTGAGCCGCGGCGCGGTCAGGCCAACACCTGCCCGCGCCAACGTTCCAGTCGCCAAGCACATCCGACGTGAGGGCATTGGCACATCAGATTGATACAGGCAGTACGAGCTTGAGCACGCTCGATAGGAAACTCGCGGCCGCTGTTCGCGCGCCGAAAGCGCTGAGGGTTGTACGCCGCCTAGTAAAATTCGCTCGACGGAAGACTGGTCAGCTTTAGCGCCCGTCTTGTGTTGCCTGCCGGTTGGCACGATTATACCCTGTACCTCCGAGTCGAATTGCCTCGGGGAAAGTGCCTGTGGGTATGGCGAAAGGACGGCCACCATGACGGACGAAGCGCCGAAACCAGATATCAAAAAGGACCGAGGATCCGACCGGCGGGTACCCAAAGAGGACGCCTATGAAGGTGAGGACAGGCGCAAGGAGGATCGTAGAGAACCTCCGCCGGCTTGAGCAATTGAGCTAATCGCTCGTTAAGCGAACTGGTGTAGATTGAGATCGTGCACACAAAAAGTGTCATAGGTGAGCCCGTATCACAGCCGAGCACCTCGACGCCCCCCGGGTCCCGAGAGGCGCGGGAAAGCGTCCTGCTAGCGGCTGAGGTCAGCCGTTTCGGCATTTCAAACGTCACCAAACATCGGTTACGCGACTTATCCCCCCATGGTGCAAGGATCGACCAGGCGGACGCTCTCCGACGCGGCGAAACGATATTGGTCACCGTTGGCAGTCTCGCCGCGATCGGCGCGACGGTAATGTGGGTGGCCGACGGGGCCGCGGGGCTGAAATTCTTTGAGCCGATCGACCCTGACGCCGCACGGTCGAAAACGTTCGTGAAAACGTCCCTGCCCAATCGCGACCCGCAACCGAGCCGTCCTTCCTCTCAACGCGAGACCCAGCTTGCAGGGTGGTTGGCCGAGCTCGAAAGCTCGTACGACTGATATTTCCGCTCGATGCCTGACCTTCGTCGGCCCGTGCTCGTCTGCGAACAATTTCTGGGGACCTTAAAAAGGCGCGAGCCTATGCCGCCAGACAGTAGCCGAGGAGTTTCGCTTCCGTGGTCGAATCGCGAAGGCATTTTCGGCATTGCACACACAATCGGTGGAGCGATCGTTTAGCGCTCCGCGTTCGCGCGGCAGCGGGCTGCTCCACGAATGGGCTCAACCCCGAATAATTTTGCCGTGGGTGCATGGTGGGTGCACATCGCTATCTGCGGCGGTCGCGGCCTCCAAGGCTTCGCGACCAAACGGCGGTTTTCCGCCAGAAACTGTGGTGCACCCAGAGCGATTCGAACGCCCGACCCTCAGATTCGTAGTCTGATGCTCTATCCAGCTGAGCTATGGGTGCGTGGAGGCGGTTCGATAGATGCGGGTTGGCGGGGACGCAACCCCTTTTCGCCTGGATGCGGACATTGCGTGTCGCTTTTCGCACGCATAGAGCATCGGCAATGACCAAGCCCTCACCCCGCCCGCTCGCCACCGGCCGCTTCGCCCTGCTGAGCTGCGCGCTTCTCGCCAGCGCAGGCTGCGTTCAGGAGCGCGCCAAAACCTATCCCTCCCTGCTGCCCCGCACGATCGAGAGCCGGAGCGACGCCGAGCCGGTCGCCGTGGCCCCGGTCGTCGAAGCAGATCCGGCGCTCGATCAGGTTATTGCGACGAGCCTGAAGACAGTCGAAACGGCGCGGAAGGATTTCGCGATCGGGGCGACGCGGGCCGAATCGGCCACTCGCGTGGCCAAGGGCGATGCGGTCGGCGGCGATCGCTGGATCGAGGCGCAGACCGCCCTGGCCGAACTCGATATCATCCACGCGCAGAGCCTGAGCATCGTGACCGATCTGGAACAAGCCGCCCTGGCCCGCGCGGCGGACGGCAAGCCACCTTACCCCGCGCTGGACAGTGCGCATGCCGTGGCACAGACCGAACTCGAGGCAGAGACCGCTACGGTGGCGCGGTTGCAAGCGCTGCTGCCCCAAGCCTGAAACAAAACCTCTTGAGCGTCAGGGTTGAGCTTGTGGACACCCGGACCGGTCGCTCGCCCTAGACCCCGCGGCGAACGATCGGATGATCGACGGTGAGTCTGTCAGCGAAACGCCTTCACCAGCGGCAGGATGGTGGAATAATCATCGGTCCACGGCGTGATGGCGGGATGGTTTGCCAGCGGTTGCCATGCCAGGTCACGCGCCTTGAGCGTCGCGATGACCGCCGGATCGCGCGACAAGGCGATCCAGTCCGATCCCGTTGCGGCCGTCCCGGCATTCGGTGGGCGATTGAAGATCAGTTCCGCCGCGCTCCATCCGCCGGCCTTGGCGGCGGCCGACACCACCGGTTCAAGATCGAGAAAGCGGTTCGAAATGTGCACGAGCAGCACCCCGCGCGCCGACAGCACGCGGCCATAAACCGCAAAGGCCTCACTCGTCATAAGGTGCATCGGCACGGAATCCGAAGAGAATGCATCCAGCGCCAGCAGGTCGAGCGTCGCCGGCGGTTCGGCCTGCAGGCGCAACCGCGCATCGCCAATCTCGATGATACCGCCTGGAAGGTCCATCTTGCCCGGCAAGCACCGCGACAGGAAGCTGAACTGCTCACGCGCAATGTGTACCACCGCCGGGTCGATTTCGTAGAAACGCCATTCCTGCCCCGGTCGCGCATAGCAAGCCAGCGTCCCTGCCCCCAGCCCGACCACACCCACGCGGGCATTCGGCCCGTAAAGCTGTGGTAACGCCAGCATTGCCTGCCCCACGCCGGATTGCGGCACGTAATATGCCGTCGGCGTCCGCTCCCGCGCGGCGCTGCCCAGCAATTGCGTACCGTGGATCGTCGTGCCGTGCGCAAGCCGTCGCACGGTGGCTTCGTGAGTGACGGTGTAGACGCCGAAATAACTGCGCACGCGCGCGTCCGGCTCCATCGAGATCGCGATCGAGCGATAGCCGCCGAACGCCATCAATGCGCCGCCCAGCACGATGACGAAGGCTGCCCGCGTGCCCACCACCACAAACCCGAGGACGACCACGAGAAGGAAGACGAAACCGGGCGCGGGCATCGCCTCGCCGGTCGACTGCGCCGCGCGGATCATCACCACCAGTACGACCGCCGCCATGATCACCGCGATGCCGAGCGTGAGGACGCGATAGCGCGTGGGCGATCCCTGCCAGATACGCCGGGCGGCGGCGATCAGGAAGCTTTGCGGCACCAGCGCCCCGGCAGCGAGGATCAGCAGCGGATATTCATACGTCCAGTCGAACACCTCAGGCGCGACCAACGCCGCGAACACCCCGCCCAGCGCACCACCGACCGACATGGCGAGGTAAAAGCCGGTCAGCCGGTCGGGCGCCGGACGCAGCCGGTACATCGCCGTGTGCAACGCGACCGACGCCATGAACAGCAGGACGAGCGCGAGGCCGGCGTTCAGATATGCTTTCCCCTGATACCCGCCGACCATCACCCCGCCGAATAGCAGGATCGTCACCGGCGCGATCCGCGTCAGGATATCGGCCAAGTCGCGATTGGCGGCGAAGGCGATCGTGAAGCTCAGCAAGTACAGGCCCAGCGGCAATACCCACAGCAGCGGCATCGCCACGATATCGGTTGTAATGAAAGTCGATGTCGCCAGCATCAGGCCCGATGGTGCGAACGCCAGCGCGATCCACAATACGACCCGCGACTGGGGCGGCGGCGCGCTCCTCGCCTCCGCCTGAGCCGCCTCGGTCATTGTCGCGGGCGGCAGTCGGAACGCGCAGGCCGCGACCAACAGCGCCACCAGCCCATAGCCCGCCGTCCACAGCCAGCTCTGCCGTTTCAACGCCAGCATCGGCTCGACCAGCAGCGGATAGGCAATCAACCCGCCGAAGCTGCCGAAATTCGACGCCGCATACAGCGCATATGGGTCCGCCCCGTCGCTCGACGCGCTGAACCAGCGCTGCAGCAACGGCGCCTGCGCGGAGATCGCGAAGAATAATGGGCCGATCGATATAGCGAGCAGCCATGGCACCCATAATTCCGGTGCGGCATCGGCAGGAAGCTGCATCGCGCGCAGGTGTAATGGCAGCCAGAGCATCGCCGCGACCAGCACGCCGAGATGGACCAAAGCCTGCCGCCGCGCACTCAGCCGTCCGAGCCAGTGCGCATAGCCATAACCGCCGAGCAGCAGCGCCTGATACACCAGCATCGCCGAATTCCACACCGCCGGCGCCCCACCAAGCCGCGGCAACGCCATTCGCGCTACCATCGGCTGGACGAGGAACAGCAGGAACGATCCGCTGAGGATGGCGACGACGAACAGCAAGCGGGTCGGCCCAGAAGTCGTGGCGGACGACGCTCTCACCCCGGACGATCGATGCGGTACAGGATATGGCGGCGCAGTGGATCGCCCTCGGCCAGCGATGGATGTTCGAAATCGCCGTTCTTCACCCGCACCATGCCGAGACGCTCCATCACACCCCAACTCGGCGCGTTCGCCAGTACGGTGATCGCATACACGGTCGGCCACGCCCGCTCGGCCCACGCCCAATCGAGGCAGGCTGCAGCCGCCTCGCGCGCAAGGCCCTGCCGCCAATGCGCCGGAGCGATCCCCCAGCCGATCTCCGGTGATCCCGCGATCGGCGTACCTTCGGGTCCAGGCTTGATCCCGCAATAACCGACGAACCCGCCCGTCTCGCGCAGCTCGACCGCCCAGAAACACGACCCATAGCTTGCCAGATTGGCCTTCTGACGCTCCGCCGCCGCATGGGATTCCGCCATCGGCAGAGGCGGCCCGAGATGCTGCATGAATGCCGCGTCGGTGCACATCGCATTGTGCAACGGCACATCCGCGTCACGCCATCCGCGCAGGATCAGGCGTTCGGTTTCGATCATGCCGCCGGTCGATCGATCACGAACACCACGCTGTCGCGGAGCCGATCTCCCTCGGCAAACGCAGGATGCTGGTAATCGAGCGACGGTTCGGCCCGCATCCCGATTCGCTCCATCAGCTTTTGGCTCTTGGCGTTGACCCGCGCGGTAATCGCGATGATCCGGTCCTCGCGGCAATGGACCCACGCCCAGTCGATGCACGCCGCCGCCGCCTCGCGCGCATAACCCTGCCCCCAATGCGCTGGGCCGAACATCCAGCCGATCTCCAGCCGCCCGACCAGCGGCGTACCCGGATTACAGCGTTTCAGCCCGCAAAACCCCACGGCCTCGCCGTCTGCCCGACGCTCGACCAGCCAGAAGCCCAGACCCTCGCCGCGATAGCTATCGTGCCGCGCGATCGCCGCATCGGCGCCCGTCGCGTCCATCGCCGGGGCGAGATCGGCCATGACCTGGGGGTCGCCGAACCAGCCGTGCAGCGTCGCCCGATCTTCGGCCAGCGGCACGCGCAGCCGCAGCCGTTCGGTCTCGACGACCGCCTCGCTCACGCCGCCAGCAGCCTCGCCGCATGCAGCGCATGATAGGTCAGCATCCCGAACATCCCGCGCGCTTGAACGCCAGCAATGTTTCCAGCACCACCGCGTCGCGCTCCGCCGCTCCCACCGCGACCGCCGCCTCGATCATCGCATACTCACCCGACACCTGATATGCGAATACCGGCACCTGAAATTCCGATTTCAC
>NZ_JANYEK010000133.1 GCF_025363195.1 Sphingomonas sp. | reverse complement strand
TCCGCCAGCGGCGTCATCTGGCGGAAGAAGGTGCGGAACCCCTGCGCATCGTCGCCGTAGACGAGATCGCGGTACGCTTGGAAGGCCGCCCCCGACAGCACATCCATCGCTGCGCCGAAGCGCTTCGTATCGGCGGCGGAAAGCTGGTCCGGCTCCAGGCTGGCGAGCAACGTCGCCGAGGCCATCGCCTCGAGATTGACCATAGCGCTTTCGCGCGTGCCGTATTTCCCGGCGATCACTTCGCCCTGTTCGGTGATGCGGATGCGGCCCTGCACCGTGCCGAACGGTTGCGCGCGGATCGCAGCGAAGCTGGACCCGCCGCCACGCCCGACCGCACCGCCGCGACCGTGGAAGAGTTGCATGCCGATGCCGGCCTGCTCGAACACCGGCTTGAGCGCGGTGGAGGCGACCGACAGGCTCCAGGTCGAGGTCAGGTAACCGCCGTCCTTGTTGCTGTCCGAATAACCGATCATCACTTCCTGATGACCGCGCTTTCCGGCGATGGCCGCGACCTCGGGCAGGCCAAGCCATTCGGTCATGATGCCCGGCGCAGCTTCGAGATCACCGATCGTCTCGAACAGCGGCACGGCCATGATCGCCGCCCTCGGCGTATGTCCGGGCCGGTAAAGGCCGACTTCCTTGAGCAGCAAATTGATCTCGAGAAGATCGGACACCGACTGCGCCATCGAGACGATATAATTGGTGATGCACCCCGCGCCGTAGCGCCCATGCGCCTCGGCAGCAGCGCGGACGATATTCAGCTCGCCGGCGGTTTCTTCGGAATATTCGGCGAAGCTGCTGGTCAGCGGGCGGGCGTTGGACAGTTCGGCGCGCAACAGCGTCACCCGGGCCGTTTCGTCGAGTGCGAGGTAATCCCCCTCGACACCGGCGACCTTCAGCAGTTCGGCGACGACGCGTTCGTGCACCGCACTGTTCTGGCGCAGGTCGAGTGTGGCGAGGTGGAAGCCGAATGTCTCGACCGCACGGATCAGGCGACCGAGTGCGCCGCCGGTCGATAGTGGGCCCCCATGTCTAAGGGCGTCTTCGACGGCAAGACCATGAGCGATAGCGACGAGATCGGCGCGAAAACTCTGTGGATCGGCATAGGGTTCGCCCTTGAGCATGCCGGGGAGGGGCGCGACCTTGCCGGTCAGCTTGATGTGGGTCGCGACGAGCCGGGCGTAGATGCCGGACAAGGCGCGGCGATAGGGTTCGTCGCTGCGGCTGGCGGCGGTATCGCCACTCGCCTCGGCCAGCGCCGCGACGCCGGGGTCGGCGGGTGCAAGCTCGGTCGAGATCGACAGTTCCGCACCGAGTGCGTGAACGGCGCCGAGATAATAGCCCAACACCGCCTCGCTCGCCTTGCCGAGCGCGATGCGCAGCGACTCCGCAGTGACAAACGGGTTCCCGTCCCGGTCTCCGCCGATCCAGCTGCCAGGGCGCAGGAAACTCGGCGTGCGGGCGCCGAGCGCGCGATCCCAGCGCTGGTAGAGCGCGGGCAAAGCGGGGAGAAACACGTCGCGCAGATAACTGAGCGATGTTTCTACCTCATCGGCGACATAAAGCCGTTCGCGCCGCAGCACGCGCGTCTGCCACAACAACGCGATCTGGCGCAGGATCGCTTCCTCGACCTTGTCACCCTCGGGTGTTTCGTCCAGGCCGCGGTCCTTCATCGCCATCAGCGCGGCGATACGGTTGCGATGGTCGATCATCGACTTGCGCCGTACCTCGGTCGGATGCGCGGTGAGCACAGGGACGATCAGCGCATGGTCGAGCAACTGCATCACCGCATCACGGCCGATCCCTTCGGCGGACAAGCGCTTGAGCGCGGCATCGACTGTCGCGCCGTCCTCGGCGGTGACACCTTGCCGGTCCTCGGCCAGATTGGCGAGCATCGAGAACAGCATGAAACCGCGCACGAAATCGAGCGTCTCGTCGATATCGAGCCGGTCGAGCCCGAGATCGGTATCCTCCCCGGGCGAACCATGACCGTTCGCGCGGTGCCGATCGACCGAGGCGGCACGGATATATTCGGTGCGTTCGAACAGTGTCTCGCCGCCATAAGCGCGGATCACGTCACCTAGCAATTTGCCCAGGAAGCGGATATCTGGATTGTTGGTGATCGTGGGGAGGTCGGCCATGGGCTCATGCTGCGCTGCGGCATGATTTTCGTCAACCACGTCCGTAACGATCGGTGTGTTCATTCCGCTCGATTCCTGTTGCGCTTGCCCTAGCCGGCGGCGGTGCCAGGAAATCCATCACATCGCCTTCCCCTGAAGATCGGAACAGGCCGCGAGCAGGCCGTCCGGCAACAGGGTGAGGGCGCGCATATCGGAACCTTATGTTCAGGTCAGGATTGGAACGGCGGGCGCGGATTTCGCATCCGGGTCACCGATGCCGCCGAGGACGCTTATGCCTCCAGTTCGACATCCCAATAGAGCCAGTCGTGCCAGGTATCGTGCAGGTAATTGGGCGGGAAGCGCCGACCATGTTCCTGCATCTGCCAGCTGGTCGGGCGGATTGCCGCGATGTGCAGCGGCATGTGCGCCTGTTTCGGTGTGCGTCCGCCCTTCTTCAAGTTACATGGCGCGCAGGCGGTAGCGACATTCTCCCACGTCGTGCGCCCGCCCTGCGCCCGCGGGACGATGTGGTCGAAGGTAAGTTCGTTACCGCAGCCGCAATATTGGCAGGAGAATTTGTCGCGCAAGAACACGTTGAAGCGGGTGAAGGCGGGAAACGCGGACGGCCGGACATAGGATTTCAGCGCGATCACCGAGGGTAACTTCACGCGGCGCGTCGGGCTGCGCACCTCGCGCTCATATTCGGCGACGATATCGACGCGGTCGAGGAACACGGCTTTTATCGCGGTCTGCCACGGCCAGACCGACAGGGGATAATAGCTGAGCGGCGTATAATCGGCGTTCAACACGAGAGCGGGACACCCGTCGGGGTGCCGGATCAGATCGGGATGGTACATAACCCCCTTTCTCGTCGCGCGTCGCGCCGCCTGCTCAAGTCCTTGACGGCGCTTTTACCGACTAGGATGACGGTGTCATGACAGCACGGCGCACGACTCACGGTCAAGACCTATGACTGTGGTAACGCGGTTCGCGCCGAGCCCGACGGGTAAGTTGCATCTCGGCCACGCTTTTTCGGCGCTCCAAAGTCATGATCGCGCCCGCGCCGAGGGCGGCAAATTCCGGCTGCGGATCGAGGACATCGATGGCGCACGCTCCCGCCCCGAACATGTCGCAGGCATCGTCGAGGATCTGCGCTGGCTTGGGCTCGACTGGGATGGCGACATGCTGTTCCAGTCTTCGCGGCTCGAGGCGTATCAGGCGGCACTGGAAACGCTGAAGGCGCAGGGGTTGCTCTATCCGTGTGTCTGCACCCGTGCCGACATCGCGGCCAGCGGATTGGCACCGCATGGCCAGGAACCGCATGGCCAGGCACTGCATGGCCAGACAGGCACCGTCTATCCGGGAACATGCCGGGGGCGTGTTCCCGTTGACGGCGAACCGGCGGCGTGGCGGGTCGACATGGCGGCGGCAGTTGCGATGGCGGGTCCGCTCGATTGGCTGGACGAGATTGCCGGGGTGCAGATCGCCGACCCCTTGGCGCAGGGCGACGTCGTGCTCGCGCGCAAGGATGCTCCTGCCAGCTACCATCTCGCCGTCGTGGTGGACGATGCGCATCAAGGCGTCACCCATGTCGTACGCGGCGAGGATCTGCGCGCGGCGACGGACATTCACCGGGTGTTGCAACGCCTGCTCGGCTTGCCGACTCCGATCTATCGCCATCATCCGCTGCTCACCGACGCCGCAGGACAGCGGCTGGCCAAGCGCAATGGCGCGCCCACACTCGCGAGCCTGCGCGAGCCCGGGCTGAACGGGAAGGGGCTGGACGGGTTAGGGCTGGCCGAAGATCTGCGCGCCGGGCGGCTGCCCATTGGCTTTGCCGTGCCAAGCGCCTAGATACGGCCCATGAGCATTTTCCTAATCGTCCTCCTCGTTGCCGCGATGATCGCGGTCGTGGTCGTGTTCGTGCGCGGACTCGTCGTTTTCCTCGCCAACGCGACCGAGGAAGCCAAGAATGGCGGCACCGGGCCGAGTGCCTCGGCGCTGAAATCGAACAAGATGATGCAATATCGCATCTTCTTTCAGGCGATCGCGGTCGTGATCGTCGTGTTGCTCCTTCTGCTCGCCGGCAAAGGCTGAGCCCCGAAGCGGGTTCTCTTCATGGTCAAGCTCAATAAGATCTACACCCGCACCGGCGATGACGGCACGACCGGACTTGTCGATGGTTCGCGCGTCGCCAAGACCGATCCGCGCATGGCGGCGATCGGCGAGGTCGACGAAGCGAACAGCGCAATCGGCGTGGCGATCGTCGCGCTTGTCGGTCAGGGGGGGGCGAGCGATATCGCCACCGCGCTGACCCGCATCCAGAACGACCTGTTCGATCTCGGCGCAGACCTTGCTACCCCTGCTGCGACCGAGGATGATTTCGCGCCGTCCGAGATGGTTCTACGCATCGTGCCGCAGCAGGTTACCCGGCTGGAAGCGGAGATCGATGCGATGAACGCGCATCTCGCGCCGCTTCGCAGCTTCATCCTGCCCGGCGGCAGTGCAGGCGCGGCGGCGGTGCATCTGGCGCGCGCGATCACGCGCCGGGCCGAACGCGCGGCGGTCGCGGCGGCGCAGACCGTGCCGATCAACCCCCAGTTGGTGGCGTATCTGAACCGCTTGTCGGATTATCTCTTCGTGGCTTCCCGATATGTGAACCAAAATGGCGCTGGCGACGTTCTGTGGGTTCCAGGCGCTTCCCGAGACGCCTGATCTGCATCTGTAGGATCACGTTGCATTTCGGGTTATAGGAACGAAATGCGAACAAACCCGACTCGCAAGCTTGCCGATGCTGCACTGGCCGAACGCTTCAGCAAGGTGCGCGCGTTGAGCGAGGCACTCGTCGCGCCGCTTTCGGATACCGATGCCTCCGTCCAGTCGATGGAGGACGCATCACCGGCCAAATGGCATCTTGCGCATACTACCTGGTTTCTGGAAACGTTCATCCTGCGCGATTTCGTGCCTGGTTACGCGCTGCATGACGATCGCTTCCCGTTCCTGTTCAACAGCTATTACGAAGCGGAAGGGCGCCGCCATGCGCGTGCGCGGCGCGGGATGATCACGCGACCGGCACTGGATGAAGTGCTGGCCTACCGGCATCATGTCGATGCGGCGGTATTGGCGGCCTTGTCCAATTTGCCCGCTGCGGCGATCGAGCTGGTGACCTTGGGCTGCCACCACGAAGAGCAGCACCAGGAATTGCTCGTCACCGACATTTTGCATCTGATGTCCGAAAATCCGCTGGAACCGGCGATCTGGCCGGCGGCCCGCAAGGTGCCAGTGGAAATGCCGGGGCCGATCCGCTGGATCGAGGGTGATGCCGAAGTGTCGGAGATCGGTTTCGAAGGGGACGGCTTTTCGTTCGACTGCGAAGGCCCGCGCCATGCGACCTTGCTCAGCCCGCACGCCATCGCCGATCGCACCATTACCAATGGCGAATGGGCCGCGTTCATCGCCGATGGCGGCTATACCGATTCCCGCCACTGGCTTGCGGACGGCTGGGCCTGGGTAAAGACGGAAGGCATCGTCGCGCCGCTCTATTGGGGACAACAGGACGGCGGCTGGACCCGCTTCGGGCTCGATGGGCGACGCCCGATCGACCCCGCCGCCCCGGTGACGCATGTCAGTTTCTACGAGGCGGACGCTTATGCGAGCTGGGCTGGGGCGCGGTTGCCGACCGAAGCCGAATGGGAAGTCGCCGCTGCCGGATATGATGCAGCGGGCGGCAACCAGATGGATGTCGCCGGGCCGGTCGAGCCGCGCCCATCGACGCACGGCCCGGCTTTTTTCGGCGACGTGTGGGAATGGACCGGCAGTGCGTTCCGCCCCTATCCCGGCTTCAAGGCGATCGCCGGCGCGGTCGGCGAATATAATGGCAAGTTCATGTCCGGACAGTGCGTGCTGCGCGGCGGATCGTGCGCCACGCCGCGCGGTCATGCGCGGGCAAGCTATCGCAACTTCTTCTATCCGCACCAGCGCTGGCAATTCACCGGCGTCCGGCTGGCAAAGGATCTGTAATGCTCAAACAGGAAATCGAAGACGGCGACGTCACCCTCGCCGATCCGGCGTTCCGCGCCGATGTGCTGCGCGGCTTCGCGGTCCGGCCCCGCGCTATTCCGGCGCGCTGGTTCTACGACCGGCGTGGGTCGGAATTGTTCGAGGCGATCACCGAGCTGCCGGAATATTATCCGACCCGCACGGAGACGGCGATCCTGCGCGCGGTGGCGTCGGATGTGGCAGTGCTCGCCGGTGAAGGCCGCGCGGTGGTAGAATTCGGCTCGGGCTCCTCGACCAAGACGCCGATCCTGCTCAGCGCCGTCGCACCCGCCGCTTATGTGCCGATCGACATATCGGGCGATTTCCTGCGCGAATCCTCAAATCAATTGTCCTCGGCCTTTCCCGGCCTGCCTGTGCTGCCGGTAGAGGCGGATTTCATGCAGCCGATCGCGCTGCCCCTACCGGTCAGGGATTTGCCCAAATTGGGCTTCTTCCCCGGATCGACGATCGGCAACATGATCCCGCATGCCTCGGTCGACCTGTTGCGCGCGATGAAGGCGTCGCTGGGTGAAGGCGCGATGTTATTGATCGGGATAGACCGGGTGAAGGACCAGCCTGTGCTGACCGCGGCCTATGACGATGCGCAGGGCGTGACGGCGGCATTCAACCTCAATCTGCTGGAACGCATCAACCGCGAACTTGACGGCACTATACCGGTTGAAAAATTCCGTCACCGCGCGATCTGGAACGACGATCGCGCGCGGATCGAAATGCATCTCGAATCGCTGGAGGACATGGCGTTCACGATCGAAGGGCGCCCGTTCGAAATCGCGTCGGGCGAGACGATCCATACCGAAAACAGCCACAAATTCGGCCCGCGCGACGCCAGGCTCCTGCTGCGCGCCGGTGGCTGGACGCCGATCGCGGAATGGACCGACCCGGACGGCCTGTTCGCCGTGATTTTGGCCGAAGCGCAGGCTCCGCGACTCGCTCCGTAACGCCAGTTCGCGAACCTGCGCGACTTGGAGTTTGCGCTGGCGCTATCGTGGGCGGTAGTGGAGGGCATGACCACTCCTCCCGTAGCCGAACGGCGCCCCCACAGCTTCACCGCGCACGGCATCACGATCGACGATCCCTATGCCTGGATCAAGGATCCGGGTTATCCCGAGGTCGCCGACAAGGATGTTCTGGCGTATATCGAGGCCGAGAATGCCTATTTCGAAACCGTCATGGCACCGCACAAGCCACTGACCGACCGGCTGTATGAAGAGATGAAGGGCCGCATCAAGGAGGACGATTCCTCGGTGCCGCAAAAGGATGGCGACTGGCTGTACTGGACATCGTTCGAGACTGGCGGCGAATATCGCAAATGGTGGCGCAAGCCGGTCGCGGGCGGCGAGGACATCCTAATCCTCGACGAACCGGCGCTGGCCGAGGGGAAGGAATATTTCCGGCTCGGCGCCTTTTCGGTCAGCGAAAATGGGCGCTATCTGGCTTATGCGATCGACGACAATGGCTCGGAGCGCTTCGAGGTTCGCGTCAAGGATCTGGCTGACGGCCAACATCTGCCCGACGTGATCCCCGGCATGTTGTCCGAAATCGTCTGGACGAGCGATTCGACCGGCTTTCTCTACGGCCTTGCCAACGAACAATGGCGCACCGACAATGTCCGCTATCACAAGCTTGGCACACCGATTGCGAACGATATCGAGCTATTCAAGGAGGCGGATGAGGGTTTCCGCGTCGGCGTATCGGAGACGGGCAGCCGCCAGTGGATCGTCATCGCAAGCGGCGACCATGTGACGAGCGAGGTTTACCTGCTCCCCGCGAACGAACCACTGGCCACGCCTGTGCTGGTGTCGCCGCGCAAGGTCGGGCGCGAATATGACGTGGACGAGCATGACGGCACACTGTTCATTCATACCAACGATATCGATCCGAATTTCCGCCTGTGCACGGCGAGCATCGCGGCACCGGGCGACTGGAGCGAGTTGATCGCGCCATCCCGGCATTTCTACATGACCGGCATCGAGTGCTTCAAAGACTTCTTCATCGTCGATGGTCGCGAAGAGGGTTTGGACCAGATCGAGATCCACCGCTACGAAACGCCGCTGGTCGCGCAGCGCATCGTCTTCCCGGAGGCGAGCTATGATGCCGGGCTCGGCAACAATCCCGAATACGATATGACGGTGCTGCGCGTCGGCTATGAATCGATGGTCACACCCGGCACCGAATATGATTACGACGTCGCGACCGGCGCGCTGACGATTCTCAAGGTGCAGGAAATCCCCTCCGGCTATGACGGGGACAAATATCGCACCGAGCGGCTCAAGATTGTCGCGCGCGATGGCACTGAAGTGCCCGTGTCGATCGTCTATCCGAAGGATTTCCCGCGCGACGGTTCCGGGCCGCTGTTCCTTTACGCTTACGGCGCCTACGGCTACGCGATCCCGCCGGGCTTCTCGACCGGGCGGCTCAGCCTGCTCGATCGCGGCTTTGCCTATGCCATCGCGCATATTCGGGGCGGCGACGATCTCGGCCAGCAATGGTATCTCGACGGCAAGCTCGACAAGCGCGTGAACACCTTCAACGATTTCGTCGATGTCGCGAAAGGGCTGGTGGCAAATGGCTGGACCTCGCCCGGCAGGATCGCGATCGCCGGGCGCTCGGCAGGTGGCGAACTGATGGGTGCGGTAGTCAATTCCAACCCCGATCTGTGGGGCGCGGTGATCGCCGACGTGCCCTTCGTCGATGTGCTGAACACTATGCTCGACGCCGATTTGCCGCTGACGCCCGGCGAATGGCCCGAATGGGGCAACCCGATTGAGGACAAAGCGGCCTTCGAGCTGATTCGCGGCTATTCGCCCTACGATCAGGTCACGGCCCAAGGCTATCCGCCGATGTTCATCTCCGGCGGCCTGAACGACCCGCGCGTGACCTATTGGGAACCGACGAAATGGGCCGCGAAGCTGCGCGCGACCAAGACCGACGACAACATCCTGCTCCTCAAGACCAACATGGGCGCCGGGCATGGCGGCAAATCCGGTCGGTTCGAATCGCTGCGCGAGGCCGCGGAGGAACATGCCTTCGTGCTGTGGCAATTGGGCCTTGAGAGGTGACGCGCTTCACCCTGTCGATCACCGCGACCTCTGCCGACATCGACGAACTTGGCCACGTCAACAATGCGGTGTGGGTGCAGTGGATCCAGCGCATCGCGACCGCACATTGGGAGGCAGTGGCCCCGGCGGAGCATGTCGCGGCGTATGTCTGGGTCGTGACGCGGCATGAGATCGACTATCGCGGCAATGTTTCGGCCGGCGAAACGGTGACCGGCGAGACCTGGGTGCCCAAGGGCCCCCGGGGCGCGCGATTCGATCGGCATGTCAGGTTTACCGGTAGCGATGGCCGCGTAAAGCTGGAAGCGGTGACGACTTGGGCGCTGCTGGACCGTGCTACAGGGCGGTTGCAGCGCGTGCGCGCGGGCATTGCGGCGCCATTTCTGGAGTAAAATCATTCGCACCTGTAAAACGGCGTGCAAAAGTGGCAGCATTGCCCATTGGCGTGGATTTCAAACCTTAAGACGAACGGTTAAGACGGAAGCATGAGCGAGATAATTGTCGCTGCACTGCAGCTTGCCTTTACCAACGATGTGGATGCCAACATCGCCAACGTGTCCGCGCTCGTGCGCGAGGCGGCGCGGCGCGGCGCGCAGGTGATCCTGCCACCAGAATTGTTCGAGGGCGAATATTTCTGCCGGATCGAGGATGAAGGTGTGTTCGCGACCGCAAAGCCGGTGGCCGACCACAAAGCGGTGCTGGCGATGCGCGCGTTGGCCGCGGAACTTCGCGTAACCATCCCGACCAGCTTTTTCGAGGCGGACGGGCCGCACCATTATAACAGCCTGGCGATGGTCGGTCCCGACGGCAATGTCATGGGCGTCTATCGCAAGAGCCACATTCCCGATGGGCCAGGATATGAAGAGAAATTCTATTTCCGCCCCGGCAATACCGGCTTCAAGGTCTGGCCCGGGCCTGCGGAGGCCGGTGGCGCGATGCTCGGCGTGGGGGTGTGCTGGGACCAGTGGTATCCCGAAACGGCGCGCGCGATGATGCTGATGGGCGCACAGGTGCTGTTCTATCCGACTGCGATCGGCAACGAACCGCATGACGAAAGCCTCGACACCGCGCGATTATGGCGCCGCGCAATGGTCGGCCACGCCGTGTCCAACGTCGTGCCGTTGGTCGCCGCCAACCGTATCGGCACGGAAGGATTGCATGACGGAGCTGGCCAGACTTTTTACGGCACCAGTTTCATCGCTGACGAGCGCGGTGACATATTGGCCGAACTCGGTCGCGAAGAGGAGGGCGTGATCGTCGCGACCCTTGATCTCGATCGCATCAAGCGCCACCGCGCCGCCTTCGGCTTCTTCCGTGATCGCCGCCCGGACCTCTATCATCGACTGGTGGAAGACGTTTGACGCTCCATTCGCCTCGTCGACAAGCTTCGTGCGCTATCGGGCGATCGAGCCCAAAACCGCGCGTCGCTAGGCGGGACGCGACCGGGCTTGCGATGCGCGCGTGGTGATCGATCGTTTCGACCGGGTAACCGAGGCGCAGCGCGAATGCCTGCGGCTCGTGCTGACCCGGCGCAATTCCAAGGAAATCGCCCAAGAGCTGGGTATCTCGTCGCACACCGTCGACAAGCGCCTCGAACGCGCCATCGCCACGCTGGGATCGACCAGCCGGTTCGACGCTGCGCGGATGCTGGGAGACTATGAGCGCGCCTCCGGAACATACGAACCTTTCGTATACCAATCGCCGGACATTGTGCCGCCCGCGCAATCGGACATGGTCGGAGTGTCTGAGGAGTTGGCACAGGGGGGAGGCAGCCAGGCCGCACGAGCGGCTTGGCTGCCGATCCGCTCCAGGGGCGGCAGATACAATACTCTGTCGCTGTGGCAGCGGCTTGCGTGGATCGGCTTGATCCCCGTGGCACTCGCGGTTGCGGTCGGCATGCTGGGCTTCGGGCTCAGCGTGGCGGGAAAGTTCTTCCGGTTGTTCGCATCCGTCCTGTCCTGATCAGGCGCCCATCGGTCCTCAAGCGGACCCGAGCACGAAGGACAACAGCCATGATCAAGACTCAGGAAACCATCGCCGGCCAGGTCGGCACCCTGCTCCACAAGCTCGAAATGCTGATCGACGAAGCGGTCAGTTGTGGTGCCGAATTGACTGCGGCCTTGCCACGTGCGCGGGTCGAGGCGAAATTGCCCGCCATGGTCGGTCAGCATTCTCTCGATACGCTGACCGATGCGGTCCAGTCGTTGGTCGCCGCGCGCCGCCAGACGGTCGCCACCCATAAGCATCTCGACAAGGTGCGCGAATTGATGGGCCTGCCAGTCATCAGCTTCGGCGAGGAAAGCCCAAAACCCGACGATAAGGTATTCACCACCGGGACGATCCGTACCGATCATTTGCGCATCGCCGCCTGAGGCGTGCGGCTCCGGTTGATTCGACACGCATTCAGGTCGGAACACGCGGTATGCTGATCGTCTTTGTGTTCAACGCGCTTCTCGCCTTGTGCGCCGCCTATGCCTTCGCGCGGGGCGGCGCGCCGGAAAAGGTCGTGGCGGTGGCGTTTATCGCCTCCGCCGCGGCCAGTTATGCCGCCATACCGGCGCACGGACGGTTCCACGGACTGGAGCTTGGGCTGCTGCTGATCGACGCAGGCCTGCTCGCGGTACTGATCGCCGTCGCTTTATGGGCAAACAGGTTTTGGCCAATATGGATCGCGTCACTCCAATTGTTCGCACTGCTTGTGCACATCGCCAAGGCGTATCAGCAGGATGTGCTGCCGATCGTCTATTTCGCGGTCATATCCCGCATCGCCTATCCGATGCTGGCGATGCTGGTCATCGGCACCGCATGCCATTTCCAGCGCGTGCGCCGATATGGCGCGGACCCCGACTGGAGCGATCGCGTGATTTAGGGGGCAATCATGTCTGATCAAGGTACTGGTAATAGCAGGCCGACCGCGCAAGACATCGCCTGCCGCCTGCTCGCCTTCAGCCGGATCCGGCGCAAGGTGTTCGAGCCATACGGCATGACGGTGAACGACATTGCGTGGCAATTGCTGCTCGCCTTGTTCGTCGCGCAGGAGCGCCGCCGACGCGTCGATATCTATCGGCTGTGCGACGATGTTCCGGTACCCAAGACCGTGTCGGTGCGCTGGCTGCGCGCGTTGCGGTCGAGCGGCATGATCGATTATGACGATCGATCCGCGGGTCTCTCCGCCCTGGTACGGCTGACCCCGGCGGCGGAGGATAGCCTGCGCGATCTGATCGAAGCCTAGCGTTTCAGGTCAAGCGCGCGCGCGAACACCGCATCGAGCATCTCGCGGGTCAACCGCCCGGTATTCTGGTTGTAGCGCGAACAATGATAGCTATCGATCAGAATGCGACCATCGGGCATGCGATGTTCGGCGAGGTGGGCGAAGCGGCATTTTGGCAATCGCCCGCCAAGCGCCTTCACCGCCGATTGATGGGCAATCTGGCCGAGCGCGATATAGATCCGCACCGTTGGCAGCGCCTCCGCCTCGGCTTCGAGAAACGCGCGGCAGGTGCGGGTCTCCTCCGGCGCGGGCTTATTGTGCGGCGGCACGCACTTCACAGCATTCAGGATCATCGCGCCGTGGAGCGTCATGCCGTCGTCAGGCAGGCCGAGATATTCGCCTTCGACAAGGCCGTGGTCTCGCATCACTTCGAACAACATTACCCCCGACCCGTCGCCGGTGAACGGGCGACCGGTGCGGTTAGCGCCGTGTTTGCCAGGTGCCAGGCCGATAATGCCGAGCCAGGCGTTCGGATCGCCGAATGCGCCAACCGGGGCGTTCCACCATTCGGGCTGTTCGATGCGCAATTCGGCGCGATAGCCGGCGAGGCGCGGGCAGAGCGGGCAATCGTGCGGCGGGGCGGGCAGGCTGGGTGCGAAAGTCACCAGGATGCGATAGGCGTGTCGACATGCCGACGACAAGCTACGCCATCGCCATCGGGTCCAACCGTCGCGGCCGCCACGGCGCGCCGGAGCGCACCGTGGCGGCCGCGATTCGAGCTGTCGGGGGCGTGATCGCAGCGTCGCGAATCATCGCGAGCGCACCGGTCGGTCCGTCGGTCCGCCGCTTTGCCAATGCGGTCGTGCTGGTCGAGACGGGCGAATCGCCGCCGGCACTGCTGGGCCGCCTGAAGCGAATCGAACACGCTTTCGGGCGGCGACGCGGCCAACGCTGGGGCGCGCGGGTGATCGATCTCGACATCGTCTTGTGGTCGCAAGGACGCTGGGCCGAAGATGATCTGACCATACCCCACCCGGCGTTTCGCACGCGGCGTTTCGTGTTGGACCCGCTGCTTACCATCGCACCGGACTGGCGCGATCCCTTGACCCACCTGACCATTCGCCATCTCGCTCATCGGGCACAAGCGGTTGACCGCCGCGCGCTCCGCCCTTAACGCGCGATGCTTGGTCGGGCCCGTAGCTCAGTTGGTAGAGCAACGGACTTTTAATCTGTAGGTCTCGGGTTCGAATCCCGACGGGCCCACCATGTTTTCTCCGATGATCTGAAGGCGCCTCGGTCTGGCCGCCACGAGGGCGCTGGGCGGAACCGCCGGCCGCGACAAGATCGGCGACACACAACTATCTGGTGGAGCGGCACTTGGCTGCCCATCGGACCGGTAAGGCCACAATCCGATACCGCCCAACCGCTGGATGCCCCGTGAGGATTCGAACCTCAATAGGCGGTATCAGAAACCGCAGTCTTACCATTAGACGACGGGGCATCAGCGGGGCTGCGAAATAGGCGGCGTCCCTGGATGTGTCAACCGCGCAAGGCAGGTGCTTGGGGCCCCGTTTGCGCCGCTGCCCGGGGGTATGCTTGCCGCTGACCGATCTTCGCGCTATTTATCTATCCAAGCACCGGACGGGTCCGCCACCTGCGGCTCCGCGACGGCAGAACAGAATTGCGAGTACACACGGCATGGGGGATCAGTCGCCCAGAATGCCGTACCGGCAGGGACCGCCCAAGGCCCCCCCTGCCCGTCCGGCCCCTGCTTCCGGCAAGGAGGCGGTTTCCGGGGAGGCGGTTTCCGGAGCGGCGGTTTCCGGTACCACAGCGGAACGCCCACGCGGGCGCTGGCCATCGGCGCAGCATTATGCCGCGCTCGATCTGGGCACGAACAATTGCCGCTTGCTGATCGCGCGCCCGCAGGCGGAGGGCTTCGCCGTGGTCGATGCCTTTTCGCGCATCGTGCGACTGGGTGAGGGGCTGTCGGCGACGGGGCGGCTGAGCGAGGCGGCGATCGAACGAACTTTGGCCGCGCTGAAGATTTGCGCCGAGAAGCTGAAGCGGCGCAACGTTACGCTGTCGCGCTCCGTCGCGACCGAGGCATGTCGGCGTGCGACCAACGGGCCGGACTTCATCGCCCGCGCCTTGGCCGAGACCGGCATCCATCTCGATATTATATCCGCCGAGGAAGAGGCGCGACTGGCGGTGCTCGGCTGCCATGTGCTGATCGAGCCGGGCGATGACCCGGCCCTGGTCTTCGACATTGGCGGCGGATCGACCGAATTGGTGCTGGTCGATACCAGTGCGACGGTGCCGCGGGTGCTCGACTGGCATAGCGCGCCATGGGGCGTTGTCTCGCTGACCGAGCATATCGGGTATGCGCAAGATCGCGCCGGTCGGCTGGATGCCTATGCCCGAATGCGCGCCATCGTCACGGACAGCTTTGCCGGGTTCGCCGACCGGCTGCCGCGCGATATCGCCCGGCCGAGACTGCTGGGGACGAGCGGGACGGTCACGACATTGGCCAGCGTGCACCTGGAATTGTCGCATTACGACCGCAGCCAGGTCGACGGGTTGATCGTGCCCGCGAGTTCGATGCGGCGGATCAGCAAGGATTTGTCGGGCATGGATCTGGCCGAGCGCGCGACCTTGCCATGCATCGGCACCGAACGCGCCGATTTGGTCGTGGCGGGCTGTGCGATCCTGGAGACGATCATGGATTTGTGGCCGGCCGAACGGCTCGGCGTGGCAGACCGCGGCATTCGCGAGGGTATCCTGCGGCGGCTGATGAACAGGGAACGACTGTGAGTAAAGCCAGATGAGCAAGGATGGCGGCGGCCTCCGGGTCCGGGTAAAAACTGCGCGCAAGCGGACGGCGCAATCGACGCGCTGGCTGGAGCGGCAGTTGAATGATCCCTATGTCCGCCGCGCCAAGGCCGACGGATATCGCAGTCGTGCGGCGTACAAGCTGATCGAACTCGACGAGCGCTTCGGTTTTCTGAAGGGCAAGAAGCGCGTGATCGATCTGGGGCTTGCGCCGGGCGGGTGGAGCCAGGTGGTGCGGCGGCAGGCGCCCAAGGCAAGCATCGTCGGGATCGATCTGCTGCCGGTCGATCCGATCGACGGCGTGGCGATCCTGCTGATGGATTTCATGGATGATGCCGCGCCCGATGCGCTGATCGCCGAACTGGGCGGCGCGCCCGATCTGGTGCTGTCGGACATGGCGGCGAACACTGTCGGCCATCCGCAGACCGATGCGTTGCGGACACTGGGGCTGGTCGAGGCGGCACTGGCCTTCGCGATCGAGGTGCTGGAACCGGGCGGCGCATTCGTCGCCAAGGTGTTCGCCGGGGGCGCGGATTCGGAACTGGTTGCCGAGATGAAGCGCAACTTCACCACCGTGAAGCACGCCAAGCCGCCCGCCAGCCGCAAGGGATCGGTGGAATGGTTCGTGGTGGCGCAAGGCTTCAAGGGCCGGCGAACC
>NZ_JANYEK010000122.1 GCF_025363195.1 Sphingomonas sp. | reverse complement strand
GCCGTGATGGAATCTTGTCGGGTCACGACCGCCGCCTAGCGGGATAGCGGGCAGATATCAATACTATTGCAAATGATTATCATACGCATCCGCGTCGGGGGTGGTTACCGCCCGGCGAGATTCTTGTTGGCGGCGAGCGCGATCAGCGTGCCGATACATCCGGACAGCAGGTACAATCCGGCGGCTATCAGCCCGAGCTTGGTCGCGAGCAACAACGCGACGAGCGGCGCGAAACCCGCCCCGAACAACCAGGCGAGATCCGAGGTGAAGGCCGATCCGGTATAGCGCGATTCGGTCGAAAAGCTGGAGGCGACCGCGCCGGAAGATTGGCCGAACGACAGGCCGAGCAACGCGAAGCCGATGATCATGAACGCTGCCGCACCGACCTCTCCGGTGTCGAGCAATTGGGGGGCGAAGCCGCTATACACGGCAATCGCCGCCGCCGAGACACCGAGCACGGAGCGACGGCCATAGCGATCGGCCAGCAATCCAGAACTGACGATCGCGATCAAGCCGACGGTCGCGCCCGCAATCTCGACCAGCAGAAAGCGGGGGGCGGTTTCGGTGGTGAAGAGGACGACCCAGGACAACGGGAACACGGTGACCATGTGGAACAACGCGAAACTCGCGAGCGGGGCGAAAGCGCCGACGACGATTTTCCACCCCTCCGTCCGGATCGTGGTGATGGCGCGCGATGGCTGGAGTTCCTGGTTGCGGAATAAAGTGTCATATTCGGGCGCGACGACCATGCGCAGCCGGGCGAACAGCGCGACGACGTTCAGCGCGAAAGCGACGAAGAAGGGATAGCGCCAGCCCCAGTCGAGGAAATCCGCCGCCGACAGATTGGCGAGGAAGAAGGCGAACAGCCCGCTGGCGACGATGAGCCCGAGCGGGGCGCCAAGCTGCGGGATCATCGCATACCAGCCGCGCCGACCCTCCGGCGCATTGATCGCCAGCAGCGAGGCCAGCCCGTCCCACGCGCCGCCCAGCGCAACGCCCTGGCCGATGCGGAGCAGACACAGGATCGCCGCCGACAGCCCGCCGACTTGCGCATAACCGGGCAGGAACGCGACCGCGACGGTGGAGGTGCCGAGCAAGAACAAGGCGATCGTCAGTTTCGTGCCGCGCCCGTAATTGCGATCGACGGCCATGAAGATCAGCGAACCGAACGGGCGCGCGATGAACGCCAGCGCGAAGATCGCGAACGACCACAAGGTGCCGCTCAACCGATCGAGATACGGAAAGACGATCTGCGGGAAGACCAGGACCGAGGCGATGGCATAAACAAAGAAATCGAAGAATTCCGACGTGCGCCCAATGATCACCCCGATCGCGATCTCGCCCGGATGGACCTTATGGTCGCCATGCGCGTGCAGCGCACGGGCATCGCGCTCCAGCGCGGTCGAGGATAATATTTGGGTCATCCGCCAGCTTTGCTTCCTTGATGCCACCCGGGCGCACGCAACGTAACGCAGGGACAAGGCGGCATTTTAATTTTGATATCCACCCTATGCCGCATCGTGGTGCAGTGCGGCATAGGACAAATTGTCCAATCGAGCGCCGGACCAGCCCGGCGTAGAGCCCGGACATGGTTTCGCATTCTTTCCACCCTTCTGTCTGGTACAAAATTTCCACCGGCGCCGCCAGGGTTGCGCCGTTGGGCCTGCTCGCGCTCGGTGGATGCGGGTTGCAGGTACTGGAGCCGGCGGGCGACGTCGCGCAGCAACAGGCGCATATCCTGATGCTCTCCACCGGGCTGATGCTGCTGATCATCGTGCCGGTGATGGCGCTGACCATGCTGTTCGCCTGGCGGTATCGCGCTTCGAACCGCGCGGTCGAGCATCGCCCGGACTGGGACCATTCGACCGGGCTGGAACTGATCATCTGGGCGGTGCCGCTGCTGATCGTCATCGCGTTGGGCGCGGTGACGTGGATCAGCACGCACACGTTGGACCCCTATCGCCGGTTGGGCCGGATCGCACCCGGCCGGGCGATCGACGCCAAGGCCACGCCGCTCGAAATCCAGGTCGTCGCGCTCGACTGGAAATGGCTGTTCATCTACCCCGAGCAGGGCGTGGCCACGGTCAACCAGCTGGTGCTGCCGCTGAACCGCGAGATCCGCTTCCGCATCAGCTCCAGTTCGGTAATGAACTCCTTCTACATCCCCGCCCTTGCCGGGCAGATCTATGCCATGCCGGGTATGGAGACCAAGCTGCATGCGGTGCTCAACACACCCGGCAAGTTTACGGGGTTTTCCGCCAATTACAGCGGGGCGGGTTTCTCCGGCATGCGCTTTGCCGTCGCTGGAGTGGACGATGCGAGCTTCGCGCGCTGGGCCGCGCAGACGCGGACCGGCGGCGGCCTGATCGACGCCAAGGCCTATCGCGCGATCGCGCGGCCGAGCGAGAATGTGGCGGCGCGGCGCTGGTCTTCGGTGCAGCCGGGCCTGTTCGACCGCATCGTGCAGATGTGCGTGGACCCGGGCACACCGTGCATGGGCGAAACGATGAAACACGACATGCAGGGCAAGATGGGCGGCACGATGGGCAACGTCCTGCCTGTGCCGACCAACAACAACGCGAGCGCCAAGCCGGGTGCGATGGAAGGTGCTCTGCTGCGCGCGCCCGAAAATCTTGGAAAATCGCCACGCCAGCCCTCCCCTCCCGGCACGCCGCTCGACCCCGTGCATCGCACGCCAGCGAACCGTTAAGGCCAGACCATGTCCCCTGAACTTCTCAAGATCCTGTTCGGACGCTTCACGCTCGATGCGTTGCCGCTGCACGAGCCGATCGTCGTGGCGACGTTCTGCGCGGTCGCGCTCGGCGGCATCGCGCTGGTCGCGGTGCTGACCTACTACAAAGTCTGGGGGTATCTCTGGAGCGAATGGTTCACGTCCGTCGATCACAAACGGATCGGCGTGATGTACATGATCCTCGGTCTGGTCATGCTGCTGCGCGGCTTTTCCGATGCGATCATGATGCGGCTGCAACAGGCGATGGCGTTCGGCGCGAACGACGGATATCTGCCCGCGCACCATTACGACCAGGTGTTCACCGCACACGGCGTGATCATGATCTTCTTCGTCGCGATGCCGTTCGTAACGGGTCTGATGAACTTCGTCGTGCCGCTGCAGATCGGTGCGCGCGATGTGTCCTTCCCGTTCCTCAACAATTTCAGTTTCTGGATGACGGCGATGGGCGCCGCGATCGTGATGATGAGCCTGTTCGTCGGCGAATTCTCCAGCGCCGGGTGGCTGGCGATGGCCCCATTGTCGGGGATCGATTACTCACCCAGCGTCGGGGTGGATTATTATATCTGGGCGTTGCAGATCGCCGGGGTCGGCACTTTGCTGTCCGGCATCAATCTGGTCGCGACGATCGTGAAGATGCGCGCGCCGGGCATGACGCTGATGAAGATGCCGGTGTTCACCTGGACCGCGCTCTGCACCAACATCCTGATCGTCGCGGCGTTTCCGGTGTTGACCGCCGTGCTCGCGTTGCTCGGGGCCGATCGGTATCTCGGCACGCATTTCTTTACCAATACACTGGGCGGCAACCCCATGATGTATGTGAACATGATCTGGATCTGGGGCCACCCGGAGGTGTATATCCTGATCCTGCCCGCGTTCGGCGTGTTCAGTGAAGTCGTGTCGACGTTCAGCGACAAGCGCCTCTTCGGCTATACCTCGATGGTCTATGCGACGTTGGTCATCACCATTCTGTCGTATCTGGTGTGGCTGCATCACTTTTTCACGATGGGGTCCGGCGCAAGCGTCAACAGCTTCTTCGGCATCACGACGATGATCATCTCGATCCCGACGGGAGCGAAAATCTTCAATTGGCTGTTCACGATGTATCACGGGCGGGTGCGCTTCGAAGTGCCGATGATGTGGACCATCGCCTTCATGCTCACCTTCACCGTCGGGGGCATGACCGGGGTGCTGCTCGCCGTGCCGCCGGCCGATTTCGTGCTGCACAATTCGCTGTTCCTGGTCGCGCACTTCCACAACGTCATCATCGGCGGCGTGGTGTTCGGAATGTTTGCCGGCATCACCTACTGGTTTCCCAAGGCGTTCGGCTTCAAGCTGGATGACTTCTGGGGCAGGTGTGCGTTCTGGTTCTGGGTGTCCGGGTATTGGTTCGCCTTTACGCCGCTGTACGTGCTGGGGCTGATGGGCGTGACACGGCGGCTAAGGCATTTCGACGATCCCAGCTTGCAGATCTGGTTCATCATCGCCGCGTTCGGGGCGTTTCTGGTCGCGCTCGGCATCCTGTCGCAAATCATCATGTTCTATGTCAGCATCCGCGATCGCAATACCGCTCGGCTGCGCGATACGACCGGCGATCCGTGGGGTGGGCGCACGCTGGAATGGGCGACGTCTTCGCCGCCGCCAGCGTATAATTTCGCCTTCACGCCGGTGATCCATGATCTCGATGCGTGGTACGACATGAAGAGCCGGGGCCATAAACGACCCGAGCAGGGCTTCCGTGCGATTTTGATGCCGCGCAACACGCCGACGGGCCTGTATCTGGCGGTGTTGAGCGCAGTGTGTGGCGTGGCGCTGATCTGGTATGTGTGGTGGCTGGCCGTGGTCGGGTTGATCGGCATCGTCGCCGTCGCGATCCACCACAGTTTCAATTACGACCGCGAATTCCACATCTTGCAGGACGATATCGTCCGGGCCGAGGATGCGCGGACGCGCGGCCTTGCCGGCTTGGGGGCTTGACCGGTGGCAAACGCACAGATGACCCACGATCGCGACACGTTCTACCTCGCGGACGAACACGACCACGAAGCCGGGGGCAGCACGATGCTCGGCTTCTGGATCTATCTGATGAGCGATTGCCTCATCTTTGCGATGCTGTTCGCCTGTTACGGCCTGTATGGTGGCAGCTATGCCGGCGGCCCGAGCCCGGCGGAGATTTTCGAACTGCCGCTGGTCGCGGTGAACACGACGATGCTGTTGCTGTCGTCGATCACCTACGGCTTCGCGATGCTGGCGATGGAGGAAGGGCGCAAGACCAACACTTTGGTGTGGCTGGCGATCACCGGGCTGTTCGGATTGTGCTTCATCGGCATCGAACTCTACGAATTCTCTGCGTTGATCCACGAAGGCGCGACGCCGCAGCGCAGCGCTTTCCTGTCCTCCTTCTTCACATTGGTCGGCACGCACGGGCTTCACGTTACGCTCGGGCTGGTCTGGCTGGTGACGCTGATGGCGCAGGTCGGGCGCTTCGGGCTGACCGTGGCCAACAAGCGCCGGCTGATGTGCCTGTCGCTGTTCTGGCATTTCCTCGACGTCATCTGGATCGGCGTCTTCACCTTCGTCTACCTGCTCGGAGTACTCAGATGAGCGCCAAAACCCACACCCATGATGGCGGGCATGACGATGGACATGCGGGGGAGCATGACGGCGGGCATCACGACGCGCCGGGCCACGGCACGCGGCGCTCCTACCTGATCGGCTTCGCGCTCTCGGTGGTGCTGACCGCGATACCGTTCTGGCTGGTGATCGGCGGCGCATTGGGTGACAAGCAGGTGACGGCTCTGGTCATCATGGGCTTCGCTTTGGTGCAGGTGATCGTGCACATGATCTACTTCCTGCACATGAACACGCGGTCCGAAGGCGGCTGGAATATGATGGCGTTGATCTTCACGATCGTTTTGGTCGCGATCGGGCTGATCGGGTCGCTCTGGGTGATGCATCACATGAATCTGAATATGATGCCGGGCATGAGCACGACCGAAACGAGCGCGATGTGAAGCGCATCGGCCTGGCGGCGTTGGCGGTGCTGGCGGTCGCCGGGCTGATCGCGCTGGGCATTTGGCAGCTCGATCGGCGTACCGGGAAGCTGGCGCTGATCGCGCAGGTCGAACGCCGACTGGCCACCGCGCCGGTGCCTGCCCCGGGTCCGGCGGAATGGTCGCGGATCGGTCGCGACGATGCCTATACCCGCGTGAAGGTGCGCGGCGTGTTCGCGCACGACCGCGAGACCCTGGTGCAGGCGGCGACCGAACTCGGCTCCGGCTATTGGGTGCTGACGCCGCTGGTGACGGGGCGCGGATTTACCGTGCTGGTCAATCGCGGCTTCGTGCCGCCGGACCGCAAGGTCCGCCCGTCGCCGCCCGGGAGTCCGATAACGATCACCGGCCTGCTGCGGATCGGCGAACCCGGCGGCGGCTTCCTGCGTCATAACGATCCGGCGGCCGATCGGTGGTATTCGCGCGATGTCGCGGCGATCGCGGCGAAGCGCGGCCTGGCCGAACCCGCGCCCTATTTCATCGATGCCGATGCCGCCTCCGAACCCGGTTCGCCGCGCGGCGGGATGACGGTGATCGCGTTTGCCAACAATCATCTGCAATATGCGCTGACTTGGTTTGCGATGGCGGCAATGCTCGCGGGCGTCAGCCTGTGGATAGCGTTCGGGCGCGGGCGGCCCTAACATCACCGATATGGCCGAGACGCGCATCTTCAACTGGCAGGATCAGGCGCTGCGCAGCGCCGATGCGGTGGGCACGCGCAACATGCTGCTGCTCACGCATCTGCGCTGGATCGCGGTGCTGGGGCAGGTGGGTACGATCCTGATCGTCCATTTCCTGATGCATGTCAGCCTGCCGGTCGGGCCGATGATCGCGGTGGCCGGCGGGCTCGCCGCGCTCAACGGGGCGACGCTCATCGCGCTCGTACGCGGGCGGGAGGTGGCGAATTGGGAATTGTTCGTCGCGTTGCTGATCGATTTTGCGGCGTTGACCGCGCAACTGTATATGAGTGGTGGGGCGACCAACCCGTTCGCGCCGATCGGCCTGTTGCAGGTGGTGATCGGCGCGGTGCTGCTGCGGCCATGGTCGAGCTGGTCGCTGGTCGCGTTGCATATCGTCGCGTTCGGGCTGCTGGCGTTGTTTCACCGCCCGCTGATCCTGCCCGAGGGGTTCGCCAGCATCCTGTCGCCGGCGCATTTGCTGGCGAGCTGGATCAACTTCGTGCTGGCCGCGGTGTTGCTGGTGTTCTTCGTCACGCGGATCGGGCGCAACCTGCGGACGCGCGATGCGAGCCTGGCCGAGATGCGGCAGCGCGCGGCGGAGGAGGACCATATCGTGCGCATGGGCCTGCTTGCGTCGGGCGCGGCGCATGAACTTGGCACACCCCTGTCTTCGCTATCGGTGATCTTGGGCGATTGGCGCAAGCAACCCTCGTTGGCCGCCGATGCGAATTTGTCGGAAGAGATTGGCGAGATGCAGGCGGCGGTGGCGCGCTGTAAGGAGATTGTCGGCGGTATCCTCTATGCCTCGGGCGAGGCGCGGAGCGAGAATCTGGAACGAACCACGCTGCGCGCTTTCCTGCTGTCCGTGGCCGATCAATGGCGATCGCAGCGGCCCGATCTGCTGGTCTTCGCCGATCGGCTTGGCGACGATGCAGTGATTGCGGCGGATCGCACGCTGGCGCAGATCCTGACCAACGTTCTGGACAACGCAGCCGAGGCGGGGGCGACGCGGGTCGAGCTGATCGCCCAACGCAGCGGCGGGGATCTGGTGCTGAAGGTGCGCGACGACGGGCGCGGTTTCCCGGCGGAGATGCTGGCGGGGGTTGGCAAGCCATACCGGTCGAGCAAGGACCGGCGCGGCGCAGGGCTCGGCCTGTTCCTTGCGGTGAACGTGATGCGGACGCTGGGCGGATCGGTGGTGGTCCGCAACGGGGCCACCGGAGGGGCGGAGGTAACATTGTCACTGCCGCTCGCCGCGCTGGCGCTGGATCATGCGGCATGAGCGAGCGGCGCCGGTTGTTGATCGTCGAGGACGATACTGGGTTCGCGCGGACGCTATCGCGGTCGTTCGAGCGGCGCGGCTATGACGTCCGCGCGATCCATGATGCGGCGGCGTTGCCGGAGATGCTCGACCAGTTTGCGCCGGAATTTGCGGTGGTCGATCTGCGGCTCGGCGGCGCATCGGGCCTGACCTGTGTGCAACTGCTTCATGCGCGTGACGCGGCGATGCGAATCGTCGTGCTGACCGGCTTCGCAAGCATCTCGACGGCGGTCGAGGCGATCAAACTCGGCGCGACCAATTATTTGACCAAGCCATCCGACAGCGACGATATCGAGCGCGCCTTCGGACGGGTCGAAGGCGATGTGGCGGTGGACCTCGCGGTGCGCCCGACCTCGATCAAGACATTGGAATGGGAACATATCCATCAGGTGCTGGCGGAAGTCGATTTCAACGTATCGGAGGCTGCGCGGCGTCTTGGCATGCATCGCCGGACACTGGCCCGAAAGCTTGATAAACGGCATTTACCCAAATCCTGAGCGTTCATCCGGCGTCAAAGCTTGGTCGATGCTCGCCGTCATCTTTGGTTCGTCATCGAGACGTCGCTCACGGTGGCCGCAACGGTTGGCAACAGTTCCGGGAATGCCGTCTGATGCGCGCACCTTTGGGGGCGACGCCATATTGGGATAATATTCTTGTCTGACCGCTGGCACTGCAGCGATTCCCCATGCGTGCGGAGGTCCGGTTTCAACTCGGACGATCTCGGCGCCTTTCCCGTCGTCGCCGAAATCCGGGCGGCGGAGGTTTTTAGCCTTCGCTAGGGAAGCGCGAACACTTGATCGTCGGTCGACCTGTAAGAAAATCTTACAACCTGTCGTCAAAATATCCGGATAAACCAATATTTTCAAGTAGTTCCTGTATTGGCACGATGTGTGCAGAACTATAGTTCTGCTGTGACATTGGCGACGTTTGTTCGCTGAAGCGATGACCAAGGGGGTTCCATGACGATCTAGTCTCGTCTGTGCAGCGGTGCTGCAATGCTCGCATTGGCCACCAGTGGTGGTGCAAACGCCGCGACGATCGTTCTCGTCGATCAGGGTGGTGTGGCCGGGTCGCCGGCAGCGCAGGGCTTTGCGATCGCCGCAGCTTATTGGGGTTCGGTGCTCAGCAACAACATCACGATCCGTCTCGGCGTCGGTTTCGCGCCGCTGCCGACCGGTGTGATCGGTTCGACCCGCAGCTATGGGCAGGACTATTCCGTTGCGAATTGGGAAGCTGGCGTCAACGCGACCAAGAGCAATTCGACGACCGACGCCGGCATCGTGCTGCCGAAGCTGACCAATGGCGCAGCTGCGTTCATTACCAACGGCCCGAACGTGGGGCAGCTCGGCATCGATACCAACACGCTGCGTTACGACAACCAGACCACCGGCGCCGACGCGATCAACAACAATACGCTGTATCTCAACACGGCGAACGTGAAGGCGATCGGCGGCACCGCGAACTATGATGCGTCGAACACCCAGCAGCTCGACGGTAACGTGCAATTCAGCAGCACCTTCGGCTTCGATTTCAACCCGACCGATGGCATCACGGCGAACACGTTCGATTTCATCGGCGTCGCGATCCACGAAATCGGCCACGCACTCGGCTTCGTTTCGGGCGTTGACACACTCGATTACTTCGGTGGCCCAAACGGCGGCGGCGTCACGTCCGGCAACACGTACAACTTTAACCAGACATCGATCTTTTCGGCGTTGGATATGTTCCGCTACAGCAATGATCCGACGAACCTCGTGGCGGGCACGCAGTCGGTGCTCGACCTTTCGGTCGGCGGCACGAAGTTCTTCTCGGTCGATGGTGGCCTGACGGCATTGGCCGGCAACACGTTCTCGACCGGGAGCTACAACGGCGACGGTAACCAGGCGTCGCACTGGAAGGACGCCACCGGTGCAAATGCCTGCGGTCCACAGCTCGGCATCATGGATCCGACGTTCTGTTACGGCCAGCGCGGCGAAATTACCGCGCTCGATCTCGCAGCGTTCGATGCGATCGGATACAATCTGGCAGTCGATTCACGCGGCGCGAACTATCTGCGCAACACGGCGCAGATCTACAACCAGTTCGCCGTCGCCGTGCCTGAGCCGGCAACCTGGGCGATGATGGTGATGGGCTTCGCACTGGTCGGGGGCGCGATGCGCCGTCGCAAGGTTTCGACGACCGTGTCGTTCTCCTAAACCTGGCGTCGTGAATTGAAGAGAGCCGCCGACCGAAAGGTCAGCGGCTCTTTTCGTTTGTGGACGGCTCGAAACCCGGGCCCAGGCTTTTTGGGTTTGCCGCGCGGGCGTTCAGACATACGCGCAGGATCGACGCCGAACATCCCGTCGCGCGATCATCAGCGATGAAAATCAGGTTACACGTTACCCGGTTTGAAGGTCATCGCCAGGCCATTCATGCAGTAGCGCAGGCCAGTAGGCTTTGGTCCGTCGTTGAACACATGGCCAAGATGCCCGCCGCAGCGGCGGCAATGCACCTCCGTCCGGCTGAAGCCCAGCGAACCGTCGGTCCGCGTGCGGGTGGCGTTCGGCAGGGGTTGCCAAAAACTCGGCCAGCCGGTGCCGCTGTCGAACTTGGTCTTCGAGGAATATGCCGGCAGCGCGCAGCCAGCACAGGAGAAGATGCCCGCGCGATGTTCGTCGTTCAGCGCGCTGCTGTAGGGCCGCTCGGTGTCTTCGTGACGCAACACTTGATACGCGGCGGGCGAAAGCTTCGCCTTCCACTGCGCATCGCTCATCGTCACCTCGAACTTCTCCTGCGCCGCCGTGGCGTCGCGGCAACCGAACAGGGCAAACGCGGCGGCACCAGAGCCGGCGAGGGTGAGAAAGGTGCGTCGATCGTGTGTCATATGAACTCTCATTCGTTGGCAACTTCGATATAGTTACGGGGCGGTCTGTTTTCGAGATGCAGGAATTGGTATCTCCTTCAAACACCTGGGAAAATTCATACCCTGAGCGATTTGCCCGGTCTTCCGGCAACCCGCACCGCCGATCCCCGTCCGCATTGTCGGCAAAACCGCTGCATCCCCCTTCGCGGTGATCGATCACCGTCAGCCGCATAGCGTGATCTGCGCGCACGCCTACTCGATCGTGCCCCTGTCTTTGAGCCCCTGAAAAGACCTCAAGATCAGTAGCGGCTGATCTCCACGGGCAGCTTCCGATATCCGTGGACGAAACAGGCCGCGACCCGTTCCGGCGTGCCGGTTACGTTGACGCGCATCCTGCGCTTGGCCATCTCCTCCATCAACGTCGCTATCTGCAACTCTGCCAGCCGTGCCCCGACGCACCGGTGGATACCGTGGCCGAACGCCAGATGCCTCCTCGCATTCGGACGATCGACCATGATCCGGTCGGCATCCTGGAACACGCTCTCATCGCGATTGGCGGAGAGATACCACATCACCAATTTGTCGCCCTCGGCGATGTGTTGGCCATACAGCTCCATATCGCGGGTCGCGGTGCGGCGCATATGCGCGAGCGGGGTCTGCCAGCGGATGATTTCCTGCACCGTGTTGTGGATCAACGACGGGTCACCTTCCAATTGCGTGCGGGCATCGGGGAATTTGTCGAGACCGTAAGCCAGTGCGCTCATCGTATTCCGCGTCGTATCGTTGCCGCCGACGATCAGCAGGATCAGGTTGCCGAGAAATTCGAGGTGATCCATCTCGCGCATCGCATCCGAATGAATCATCATCGAAATCAGGTCGGGTGTGGGTTCCTTGCCCTTCTTGGCATCCCATAGTTTCTGGAAATACGCGCCGCATTCATACATGTGCGTCAGGCGTTCGGCGCGCAGGGCCTCGTTCTTCACCACCTCGATGTCGCCGGCCCAGTCGGACCAGAAAGTCAGCTTGCGCCGGTCCTGCCACGGAAAGTCGAACAGGATTGCCAGCATCTGCGTGGTCAGTTCGATCGACACGGTATCGACCCAGTCGAATTCTTCGCCCCAGGGTAGCGAATCGAGGATCTCTGCGGTGCGGGTACGGATATTGTCCGTCATCCGCACCATCTCGCTCGGGGTGAACGCAGGGGCAACGGCGCGTCGCTGTCCGGTATGCTTGGGCCGGTCCATCGCGATGAACATCGGCATCTTCACCGCCGCGTGATCCTCGATGAAGTCGGTGATGCTGATGCCGCGCGCCGAGGAATAGGCCTCGGGCAGCGACTCGATCTCGACGATCGGCTTATAGCTGGAGACGGACCAATAAGGACCGAAGTCGCTCTGGTCCACGCGGTGCACGGGTGCGGAGGCGCGAAGCTCGCGGAATGGCGCATGCCAAGTGTCGTCGCGATACAGTTCGGCCCGGCTGACATCCAGCGGATCGACCGCCGCCTCCACGTCCTTCAGTACGGTCGCCATCCTGCCTCTCCTCGTTTCGGGAGAGTGGAGCGGCAACTGACACTGCGGTCAATAGCATTTTGCAACTGATTGCGACGGAAGGAGGGGCGGGTGCGCGCCAACCGAAATTACACCGTCACCCTGGCCTCGTCTCAGGGTTCATCCGCGCCGGCCCGAACCAAAGGCGACGCCATGTTGGGCGGGCCGTCGTGCATAGATGCTGAACCATGTTCGGCATCCTTGCCCGCATGCTCTCACTGCCGCCTGAACAGCGCCTTCAGACTCGGCCTCCCCGAGCCTGATTGCAGCACCCCGCGCCGAAACGCGCGCGCGCCGATCGTGATGACGATGCCGACCCACATCAACTGCCACGCCAGCGCAAGCAGATGCGGCCATAGCTCCGGCCGGTTCGCCGCGCGTGCCGCCATTGCGAAGGGCGAGGACAGGGGAAACCATTCCGCAAACGTCGCTACGGGCGTGCCAGGGCGCGAGGCGGCGACCGAGGCCAGGCCGAACATCGCGACCTGTACGATCGTGATCGGCAGCGACAGCATCTGAATCTCCCGCATCGTCGAGGCTTGCGCGCCGACGCTGAGGAATACCGCGCCGAGCAGCAGATACGCCATCGTAAAGTATGCGAAGAACAACACGATATAAGCCGGCATCCCGATGGCTGGCCCAATATTGGCCATGCCTGCCGCCATGGCAGCGGGCATCAACGTGGTGATCTGGCTGACGAGCGTACCCCAGAAGGCGACGAACAGCACCGCCACGCCGAACATGCCCAGCAGCTTGCCCAGGAACACGGATTCGAGCGGAACGGCGGCGGCAAGCACCTCGATCACCTTGTTGCTGCGTTCCTCCGCCATGGTGCCGACCGCCTGTCCGGCAAGAAGCAGGGTGAGGAAGAAGATGCCGAACACGGTGAAGAACGCTGCCTGATTCTTGCCGCCGATCGAGGCCTTGGCGCGGACGATCGAGGTCTTGGTCGCATTGCTGAGCGATGCAGCACCACCGCTGCGGTCGGCCCGAAGCGTCTGCTCGGCCAATTCTGCAAGATAATCGGCGGTGCGCGATCCTTGTGCGCCGTATAATATCGTCGGCGTCTCCAGCGGGCCGTAAAGCACGGCGGCAACGTCGTAATCCTTGGCCTGCAATTCGGCGCGCGCCTTGGCTGCCGGATCGGTACCGGGCGTTTCGGTGACCAGTTCCGGCGGACGCTCGTCCCGCCCACGGAACACGCGGCGCAAACGATCGTCGGCCGATTTCATCATCGTCGCCTGGCCCGGCGTCACGATCGCCACGATCCTGCTCTTGTCATCGGAGCCGGAGGCGACGGTCGCCGCACCCAGCCCGCCGATCGCGCCGAACGATCCCATGATGAGCGGCGCGAACAGGAAGATCAGGAACGTCGGCGTGAACACCGTGGCGATAAAGTCGCGCCGGGCGATGGTCAGGGTCTGGCGGATCAGGCGGCGGGTGTTGCCGACGGGGGCGACGCTCATGCCGCCTGCTCCAACGTGGTTGCATCGTCGTCGGCAGCATCAGCCCCGACGATGCGCACGAAGGCCTCATGCAATCCGGGCCGTTCGATCGACAAGCCGGAGATGCCGAACCCCGCCTCGATCAGTGTTTTCAGGATGTCCTCCGCTCCGTCGTCCGGCACGGTAAAGATCCAGCCGTCCGCATCACGCACGGCGTCGGATGGCAGCAACGCGGCGATGCCTGCCCCGTCATGATGCGGCACGTAATGCGCGCGCATCGGCAATGTGCCGCGCGCTTCGGCCACCGTTCCTTCGAAGCGGCGCTTGCCGCCCGCGATGATCGCCAGCCGGTCGCACAGCCGTTCGGCATGCGCCATGACATGCGTGGAAAACAGGATCGTCGCACCGCGATCGCGCTCGGCGATGATCAACGCCTCCAGCCTTTCCTGATTGACCGGATCAAGCCCCGAAAACGGCTCGTCCAGCACCAGCAGATCGGGACGATGCACCACGGAGCCGAGCAATTGTACCAATTGCGCCATGCCCTTGGACAGTTTGCGGATCTTGGTGTCGATGGCATGGCCGAGCCCGGCGGCTTCGAGCAATTCCACCGCACGCTTTCGCCCGGTCTTCAGGTCGAGTCCTCGCAGCGCGCCAAGGAACGCAATCGCGTCCTTAGCTTTCATCGCCGGATACAGGCCGCGTTCCTCGGGCAGATAGCCGACCTGATCGCTCGCCTCGCGCGGGCGCGCATGGCCAAGCAACGTGCGGCTGCCGCCGTCCGGCTCGATGATGCCAAGCAACATCCGCAGCGTCGTCGTTTTGCCCGCGCCGTTCGGGCCGAGCACGCCGTAGATCAGCCCCCTGGGTACCGCGATATCGACCCCGTCGACCACGCGGCGCCCACCGAAATTCTTGATCAGCCCGGTCGCGCTGATCGCCAGTTCGTTCGTCAACGAAAATTCCCCTGAAGTCGCAGACCGTGGTAGCGGGACAGGGTGCCGCAAGACAAGCCATTGACTGACCGCCTGAAAGCGAAAGCGCGGGACCTGGGCTTCGTCGCCTGCGGCGTGGCGCGGGCCGATGCCGCGCCGCAGACCGCTGCGCGGCTGCGGCAATGGCTCGGCGAAGGGCGACACGGCGACATGATCTGGATGGAGGAGCGCAGCGCCCAGCGCGAATCCCCGTCCGCGTTGTGGCCCGAGGTACGATCGATCATCGCGCTTGGCATGAGCTATGCCCCGACCACAGACCCGCTGAAATTGGCGGGCGAGGGGGAGATCGGTCGCATCTCGGTCTACGCGCAAGGCGGCGATTATCATGACGTTGTGAAGCGCAACCTGAAGGCGCTGGCCCGCTGGCTGGTGGGGGAGATGCCGTCCGATCTCAAGGTGTTCGTCGATACAGCGCCAGTGATGGAAAAGCCGCTGTCGGAAGCGGCAGGGCTCGGCTGGCAGGGCAAACATACCAATCTGGTCAGTCGCGATCATGGCAGCTGGCTCTTCCTCGGCGCAATCTACACCACGCTCGATCTTGCGCCCGATGCGCCGGGCACCGACACCTGTGGCAGTTGCGACGCGTGCCAGCGGGCGTGCCCGACCGATGCCTTCCCCGCGCCCTATCGGCTCGATGCGCGGCGCTGCATTTCGTATCTGACGATCGAGCATGCCGGGCCGATCCCGCACGAATTCCGCGCCGTCATCGGCAATCGCATCTATGGTTGCGACGATTGCCTGGCGGTGTGCCCGTGGAACAAGTTTGCCGCCTCGGCCAATGCCAACCTTGCCTTTGCGCCGCGCGCCGAACTTGCTGCGCCCGAACTGGCCGATCTGCTGGCGCTGGACGATGCAGGGTTCCGGCAGGTCTTCGCGGGATCACCCATCAAGCGCATCGGTCGCGATCGGATGGTGCGCAACTGCCTGGTCGCGGCGGGAAATAGTGGGTCGGCGGCGTTTGTCGCGCCGGTGTCGCGGTTGCTGGAAGATCCTTCGCCGGTAATCCGTGAAGCGGCGGAATGGGCTTTGGCGAAATTGGCATAGCGTCCGTCTCGCTATCCGTTCCGGTTCACCCTGAATTTGCCGCAGGGCGGTGATTCGACACGCTCAGTACGCACGGGAAGGGGGAATCGCTCCGATCCGGATGCCGTATCACTTCCCATTGCGCGCACGCATCTGCAGGGCCGACACGCAGCTGGCGCGGTCCACCGGGCCGCCATCACCCTGTCGTGCATCGAGATAGGTGACGACCGGTTCGCTCGATCCCTTGGGGTAGAGATATGCATCCAGCACGCAGGTCGCGCTGGAGAATTGCATTTTGCGCGCGCTGCCTTCCACCAGGTCGGCGGTCGGAGTGCCGAAATGGGCGACCAGGGCGCGCGCATTCTGTCCCAGCACCCCTTCCAGGCCAAAGGTGCCGGTCGGGATCGGTACGGGCGCGGCGCGGGCCGGGCGCGGTGCGGCGCCGTCGGACGCGCAGCCGGCCAGCGCAAGCCCTGGAAGCAACAGCAGCATCAAGCGCGTCACGTCTTCCTCCCCCGCCGGAATCCTTGGTCGAACCCATTATGAAACCAGTGCGTCGCCATCGCTGCCACTATAACCGGTGCCGCCAGATTGACGATGGGCAGGACGAACAGGCCGGTGCCGATCAGCCCGAGCATGAACCGGCTGATCGCGGTCGAGCCGCGCCAGCCCTTTAAATCGGCGCTATCGATGTGCCGGACCGCGACCATGTCGCCGAGATCGCGGCCTAACAGCCAGCCATTGACGATGAAGAACAGGATTGCGGGGCCAATTCCGGTAAACAGCAGCACCAGATAGAGTGGCGACAAAGCGAGGTTGATGACGAGGAAGCGCGCCGCCGATCCCAGGCCCATCGCCATGCCGCGCCCGACCGACACCTTGCGGGCGACGGCCAGCATTTCCGGATAATGCCTCGCTTCGACCGCGCGTACGACATCGTCGGCGAACAGGCCGATCACCAGCATGGCAACCGCGCGGAACAGCACGCCGCCGGCGACCAGCGCGAGGATCGCGGCGACCACGCCGGCGAACTGATACACGATTTCGCCGGCGCCGGACCACGCGATAAGCCACAGCATGCCGAACCAGCCGGCCACGCCCAATATCGTAAGCAGAATGATGGTGAGCAACACCGATTTCAGGAAAACACCGACGATGCGCCGGTCGCCGAGTTGTGCGAAGGAGAGGTATAGCGCCTGCATCATGTCGGGGAGGTGTAGGCGATGACCGCACGGCGGGGCAACGCCTGTGCGTGTTGGCGGAGTTTATGCCATTCGGATAGGATGCCCCGGCGAAGCGGTAACCTATTATATATCCAAGGGTCTTTATCCCCCCTCCGTTCGCCCTGAGCGGGTCGAAGGGTATAGCGCTCGGTTCGCGCTATGGGCTTCGACCGGCTCAGCCCGAACGGGAGTCGGGGCGCTGTGGCGAACAGGCCGTGGGAGCCTTGGCACACACCGCCCGGTTGCGTCCCGCCCCCGCGCCCCGTACGGCGCGATCATCTTTATCCCGCTCAGGAGCGCCCGCTTTGACCACACCTACCTACGACGTCGTCGCCATCGGAAATGCCATTGTCGATGTCCTGTCGCAGACCGACGATGCCTTCATCACGTCGGAAGGTATGGCCAAGGGATCGATGCAGTTGATGTTCTCGCCCGAGGACGCCGACGCGCTGTATGCCAAGATGGGTCCGGGGATCGAGGCGAGCGGGGGTTCTGCGGCGAACACTGTCGCCGGTATCGCGGCGTTGGGCGGCAAATGTGGTTTTATCGGCCAGGTCGCCAAGGACCAGCTCGGCGACGTCTTCGCGCACGATATTCGCGCGATGGGCGTTACGTTCGGCACCGAACCCCGCGACGGTGAGCCGACCACCGCGCGTTGCCTGATCTTCGTGACGCCCGATGGCCAGCGGACGATGAACACGTTTCTTGGCGCGTCGCAATTCCTGCCCGAGGCCGCGCTCGACCATGCGCTGATCGCCGACGCCGCGATCCTGTATCTCGAAGGCTATCTTTGGGATCCCGAGGAACCACGTGCCGCGATGCGCGCCGCGATCGACGTCGCGCGCGGGGCCGGGCGCAAGGTGGCCTTCACACTGTCGGACGTGTTCTGTATCTCGCGCCACGGCGCTGATTTCCGTGCGCTGATGGCTGACGGACTGATCGACATCATGTTCGCCAACGAGGCGGAAATCGTCGCGTTGATGGGCGTGGAGGATTTCGACACGGCGGTCGCGGCGGCGGCACGGGAAGTGCCGATGCTGGTCGTAACCCGCAGCGAAAAGGGCGCGATCGCCGTGTCGGGTGGGCAGACCGTCGCGGTGCATGCGGCCCCGGTCGAGCGTGTCGTGGATACCACGGGCGCGGGCGATCTGTTCGCCGCCGGTTTCCTGTCGGGCCAGGCGAACGGCCGGAGCATCGAACAGTCGCTGCAGCTTGG
>NZ_JANYEK010000090.1 GCF_025363195.1 Sphingomonas sp. | reverse complement strand
CGCCATTGGGGATTGGCGAAGAAAAAGAAGGCCGACTTTGTCGCGAGACATGGAAAACTGATATGCGAGCGCTGCCTTTTAGACCCCGGTATTCTGTTCGGTCTTCCCATTGGGAACGCGATAATTGAGGTGCATCATGCAAGGTATGCCGTCGGAGCAATGGATAAAAACCACATCACCAAATTGAGCGACCTGCAGTGCCTTTGCGCTAACTGTCATCGGCTTGTTCATGCCGAAATCAGCGCTGCGGCGGCAGATTAGACAGCCGATGCACCGGAGATTGTTAGGCTTAATCAGCTCAATCGGTTAAAAGTGTCGTCCAGATCGAAGTTATGTTTACCACCCGGACGTGATCCGGGGTCCAACATGCCGCGAGCCAGTCAAAAGAGGCTCTGAGCGAAAATCCTGCCGCCTGATGAACTCCGAATCAAGTTGCCGCTTGTCCCCTTGCGACAAGTAAGCTTAGTTGTCCTCCCCGGCGAACGCGGGGGTCCAGTTGCCAAGGTCTTGGTTGGTAAGGGGATCCCTCTATAATTGCCATCCCTGCAACTGGACCCCGGCGTTCGCCGGGGAAGCATGCTTGTTCGACGGGGATAACGGCCGGACCAGGTCCGGGGTGACGGTTTTTGCCCGATCCGACCTGCACAACACACGCCGACGGCTGCTTGCCCCCCAAGCGTTCCCGGACAGTCAGGCGGCACATTAACTCCGCTCCAGCCGCCCGGCCCAGGCATAGCCCCGATGCAACGGTATAAAACTCGCCGTCAGCCGCTCCTGTATCCCCACCTCCCGCAAAACCTCCGGCAAGGCCCCGCGCGGCGTCACATCGAACCGGTCGAGCCAGGCGAACAATCCTCGCCGGAACACATCGGGCAACCGCTCCTGCTGCCCGAAATCGACGATCTCCACGCGACCCCCGCGCGCCATACGCGCCAGCCGCGCCGCCTGCAGCATCGCCGCGCGCCAATCCGGGATCATCGACAGCGTGTAGGACAAGACGACGCGGTCGAACCCGTCCCCCCCGAAACCAGCATGCCCGAACAGCGCGCAGGCGTCGAAATCCGTCGCGTCGCCTTGGGCCAGCATGATCCGATCGCTCAAGCCGGCGCGGGCGACATTGGCCCGCGCCGTCGTCAGCATCGCCTCCGACAGGTCGATACCGAACAGCCGCGCCGCGGGCCACGCTTTCGCAATCGCGATCAGGTTGCGTGCGGTGCCGCAGCCGATCTCGATCACAGTGCCGCCCTCCGCCAGATCGAGCCCGGCAATCAGCCGATCGCGGCCGAGCAGATAATATTTGCGCGTCAGATCATAGAAATGCCGCTGCCGTTTATAGATCGCGTCCATCCGCTGCGCATCGCCGATCACGACGTCACCCCTTCAAAACATAGAGATGCACGCCGCCGTAAATCGAAGACCGGTCCCGCGCGGTGAAATCGAGCGATTCCTCGGCCCGGTAATCCCAACGGTCGAGCAGCGCTTCGGCCACCCGACCCGGCAGCAGGCTCGGCGCAGCGGCGGTGCGGAACAGCACGCGCGCGCCGGGCTTGGCGGTGCGCGTGATCTCCGCCCACAGGTCGTTCAACTGCGCGTCGCTCATCCAGTCCTGTGCATCGAGCAGGATATACCGGTCGCGGCTCGCCCTGGCCAACCCGGCGAGATGCTCGGTAAAGTTGGCGTGCAGCACCTCGATACGTGGTGCCCGCACCTTCAGATCGGCATGGTTGGCCGGTTCCAGATAGGGCGGCACCGAATGCTGCCCGCCCGGACCGTACCGCCGCCCGAAGGCCTGCTGCGCGAAATAATTGTCGCTCACCGGGAAATCGCAGGCGAGCTTTTCAAGGCGGCCACGCAACACCGCGCGAATGCCACCCGCATCGTCCCCCGCCAGCGCAATATATTGCGCTGGCGGAATACCCAGCCCAAACAAGGACGCCGGCTGGTCGATCAGCCAGCGCACGAACTTCTTGTCGAACACCGGCGCGAGCCGCGTCTCGAACACCCGGCGCTGCTCCTCCATCGTCTCCGCCGCCAGCACCTCGCGCGGATCGATGCCGTAGAGCCGCGCCACCAGATGCGCGCTGCCGATGAATCCGCCGAGCAACCCGCGCTTGTAGATGTTGGTCGCAAACCCCCGGATGCGGCGCTTGCCCGTCAAGTCGCGCCCCTCCCAATAGCGTCGCGTCACCTCGTCGAGCTGCGGCCGCAGCATGTGTTCGTATACCCGGACATTGGCCTTATGGTCCGCTTCGCCGAAGAAGCGGTGGAACGTATCGTGATCGGGCAATCGCGCAGCGGCCGCCACCTTCAACCGGTTCAGCGCGACATGCGCGGTGTTGAGGTCGACCGCCGTGATCCGCGCCGGATCGGCAGTCAGATATGACAGAACATTGCACCCACCACTGGCGATCGTCACGATATGGCACTCCGGCGTGATCGCCAGCGCCTCCATATCGACCACCGGATCTTCCCAGATCTGCGCATAGACCAACCCCCGGAACGCCACGGTGAAGGCACGTTCCAGCAGCCCCGCCTTGCTAGCGCCGTCATGCTGGTGGACCGCCGCACCCACCTTTTGCGTGGTCGCCCGGTGGGCCGATCCCTGAAGCTTCAAGCTCGCCATGTGCCGCGTTCCTTCGTGGTTCGCAGACGCCGTTACAAAGCTCCCGAGACTCCGCCGTGACGATCCCGTGTCACGCCCGTGTCAGTCACGCTCACATCCCCGGAAAGCGCGCGAACTTCGGCAACGCGCCCAGCCGCTCCATCCAGCGCGGCGCATCGGCCATCTGGATGCACGCCTGCGGGGCCAGCGCGTCGGGATCGTCGAAACTGCCGGTCTGGATGTCGATCTTGCCGGGAAAGATCGTCTCGCTGAGATAGAATAACCCGGTGCCGCACGCCCCGCAAAACTGCCGCTCGACATCACCGGACGAATTGTAGCTCACCGGCACCCCCGTGATCGCCACGGCATCGCGCGCGAACAACGCCCATCCCACGAGCGGCGTGCCGGACGATCGGCGGCATTGCTCGCAATGGCACAAGGCGTTGTGATCGGGCGCCCCCTCCGCCGTATAACGCACCGCGCCGCACCGGCACCCACCGCTGATCGCCATTCCTGCCTCCTCCGCTATGTTGCCGTTTTGTTCCACAGCCCTGATCAGGATGCAACCCCCAATCCGCTTGCCCCCCGCGCCCACGTTCCCTACCTGTTCACGAATGTCCAGCGTACCGATCCACCAGCCCGAGCCGCCCTATATCCAGGGCCTGAACGCCCCTCAGCGCGAGGCCGTACTGACCACCGAAGGGCCGGTCCTCGTCCTCGCGGGGGCCGGCACCGGCAAGACCGCCGCGCTCACCGCCCGCCTGGCCCATCTGCTCTGGACCAAGCGCGCCTGGCCATCGGAAATCCTCAGCGTCACCTTTACCAACAAGGCCGCGCGCGAGATGAAGCACCGCGTCCGCGCGATCGTCGGCGACGTGGTCGAGGGCATGCCCTGGCTCGGCACCTTCCACGCGATCGGCGCGAAGATGCTCCGCCGTCACGCCGAACTGGTCGGCCTGCACTCGAACTTCACCATCCTCGATACCGACGATCAATTGCGGCTGCTCAAACAGCTCATCCTCGCCGCCGATATCGACGAGAAACGCTGGCCGGCGCGTCAGCTTGCCGGGTTGATCGACGGCTGGAAGAACAAGGGCCTCGTCCCCGCCGATATCGACGCAGGCGAGAGCGAACTCTATGCCGGCGGTCGCGGTGGCGAGATGTACGCGGCGTACCAGACCCGCCTGCTCGCGCTCAACGCCTGCGATTTCGGCGACCTGCTGCTGCACATGCTCGTGATCCTGAAGCGTGACCGCGCGGTGCTGGCCGACTACCAACGCCGCTTCAAATACATCATGGTCGACGAATATCAGGACACCAACAGCGTCCAGTATCTCTGGCTCCGCCTGCTCGCGCAGGACCGCAAGAACATCGCCTGTGTCGGCGACGACGACCAGTCGATCTATTCCTGGCGCGGCGCACAGGTCGAAAACATCCTGAAGTTCGAAAAGGATTTCCCCGGCGCGAAGGTCATCCGGCTCGAACAGAATTACCGCTCCACCCCGCACATCCTCGGCGCGGCATCGGGCGTCATCGCCAACAATAGCGGTCGCCTCGGCAAGCAACTCTGGACCGAACTCGATGTCGGCGAAAAAGTGAAGGTCCTCGGCGTCTGGGACGGCCCGGAGGAAGCCCGCCGCGTCGGCGAGGAGATCGAGGCCACCCAGCGAAATGGAAAGAGCCTGGACGACATCGCCATCCTCGTCCGCGCACAGCACCAGACGCGCGAATTCGAGGACCGCTTCATCGCCATCGGCATGCCGTACCGCATCGTCGGCGGCTTCCGCTTCTACGAACGCGCCGAGATCCGCGATGCGCTGGCCTATTTGCGCGTCGTCGCCCAGCCCGCCGACGATCTCGCCTTCGAACGCATCGTCAACGTCCCCAAACGCGGCCTTGGCGACAAAGCGGTGCAGAAGGTCCATCAGCTCGCCCGCGCCGAAGGCGTGCCCCTCACCACCGCCGCCGCGCGCATCCTCGATACCGACGAGTTGACCGGCGCGGCCCGCCGTTCGCTCGGCAATCTCGTCGGCTACATGGCGCGCTGGCGCAGCATGGCCGGCGAGATGCCGCACCCCGATCTCGCCCGCCAGATCCTGGATGAATCCGGCTACACCGCCATGTACCAGACGGAAAAGAGCGCCGAAGCCGCCGGTCGCCTCGAGAACCTCACCGAACTCGTCCGCGCGATGGAGGAATATGAAAACCTCGGCGCGTTCCTCGAACATGTCAGCCTCGTCATGGACAATGAGAGCAACGCCGAAGATCCCAAGGTCACGATCATGACGATCCACGCCGCCAAGGGCCTGGAATATGACACCGTATTCCTCGTCGGCTGGGAAGAGGGGCTGTTCCCCTCGCAACGCTCGCTCGACGAAGGCGGCTTGGCGTCGCTCGAGGAGGAACGCCGCCTGGCCTATGTCGCGATCACCCGCGCCCGCCGCCGCGCGACGATCATCCACGCCGCCAACCGTCGCATCTACGGCCAGTGGACCAGCAGCATCCCGTCGCGCTTCGTCGGCGAACTCCCGCCCGAACACATTGACAGCGAGACGACGATGTCCGGCGGCGAAAGCCTGTGGCGCGCCAATTGGTCGGAACGCGCCGATCCCTTCGCCGATGTCGCGCGCGGCACCGGCCGAGGCCCCGGCTGGCAACGCGCCGCAGGGGTCGGCGGCGGTGTGGACCCCGCCAAACCCGGCGGCGCCTTCACCAGCCGAACCTTTTCGCGCGAACCCTCGCGCGTCGTCGAAGCCCGCGCCTCAGCGGTCAGCCTCGGCAACAAGGGCCGCGACGACGTGTCGGTGGGCCTGCGCGTCTTCCACCAGAAGTTCGGCTATGGCGAGATTGTGGAGATCGAAGGCAACAAGCTGGAGATCGACTTCGAGACGGCGGGACGGAAGCGGGTTATGGATAGCTTTGTGACGGTGGGGTGATCGCTCGCTATCCTTCCTTGCCGGAACCAAGTTCAGTCAAGCGTGCGACAATCTCGTCCTCAAATTTGTAGACATCGGTCAATGCAGAAACGGGGTGGCGTGTTTCCACTTTTCCCGAGAATGTCCCCAAATAGCGCGTCGTAACACTGTTGAAATGTAATCGAGCCAGTGTCTTACGATTGTTATCATCCAGCAGGATAGCGCAGTAGCTCTTGGAATCGCGGATAACGACCCTTTTGGGATCGACATGCCGAGCAGCGATCGCCTGCACGATGCGGAAACCGGAAATCTCATCCTCCGTCGTGATGATTCCGTCTTCTATCTCGGACATATCGTCCGAAGCGCCCTCCGCGACAAGATCGTCATAAGGGTTGGCGACATTCAGTGCGTTGGTCAGTCGGTCGTTGACTCGATCGCGGATGAGCGAGGAAATTGAAGCCATCAAGATTGGCTGGAATTGTTCCCGAACGGCGGCGGTCATTCTGCCCCCTGGAAGAACACGGGACGCCATCATCCGAACGAATTCGTCCGATGGATTGGCGAACTCCTTATCCAATTCGATCCGTGTTTGTGATTCGAGCTTCAACCGACCGGCCTCTGCAACGATCGCATCGATATTGAATTGATGCCGCGTAAACCTTTCCAACGTCTGGGGATCATTTCTGCGAATGGTGCCCATGGAAAAAATATAGAACGGCTTATCGTCCATTTTATTTGGCTGTTCGATGTCCGAATAAAACTTGTAATCCACGCCGTTGGTAAGGATCGCCACCCGGGCCTCGGTGGTCGAAAAATACCGATAGAGCTGACTTGCATGCTTTAGATCGAGTTCTATCGACGATGGCTTGCATTCGATCAAAATCGAAAGTCGTCCGTCGATACAAAGGGCGTAATCGACCTTTTCACCCTTCTTTATTCCAACGTCCGCCGTAAATTCAGGAATGACCTCACCAGGATTGAACACGTCGTACCCAAGGGCTTGGAGAAATGGCATGACGAGGGCCGTCTTGGCAGCCTCTTCGGTAAGTAGAAGCTCACGATGCTGCATCGTCCGCTTTTCAAGCTCAATGAGTTTTGTAGACAGGTCCATATATCATTCCCCCTTGTCGGCAACATGCGCGACAACTGGAAACAAGTAAAAGCAACTTTTCATTTTTTTTTTAGGATTAAAATGGCGACGCCTATACGCCCTGCAAAACTCAAACGCCCATCTGTCGGCCTAGGCAGTATGCGAAAATTTACCTGTTCTTTTTCCTGATTTGACATATAGTCACCAATCTAGTCAGGAGCGCTGCCGAATGGAACGCATCAATCTCGCCGACGCGAAATCGCATCTCAGCGAAATCATCGATCGCGTCGAAGCGGGCGAGAGCATCGAGATCACTCGACGGGGAAAGGCCGCCGCACAGCTCCGCCCGCTCGAAGCGCCACGCCAGAAAATCGACGTCGAGGCTCTGCGCAAGCTGCACGAAGGCCAACAGATGCAGACCATCTCTGCTGGAAACTTTGTCCGCCAGATGCGCGATTCCGATCGGTACTGATGCTCTATCTCGACACGTCGGTCATCGTCGCCGCGCTCACGCTTGAGCCGCATAGCGAGCGCATAATATCGTGGATGGCGAAGCAGGCCGAAGGTTCGCTCTATGTCAGCGAATGGTGCGACACGGAGGTGTCCAGCGCCCTCGCTCTGAAACTCCGCACCGGCGCGCTGTCCCTCGAGAAGCGCGCCGAAGTGCTGGCGATGTGGCGTGGCTGGCGCGATCGGGTGTTGAAATTGGCGCCGGTCGCACCGGGCCATTTCGCCGCCGCCGCCGTGTATCTGGATCAGTACCAGCTCGGCCTGCGCGCCGGCGATGCCCTGCATCTGGCGATTGCCGCCTCCGCCGGACTGCGCGTCGTGACGTTCGATCGAACGATGGCAGATGCCGCCCCCGCGTTCGGCATCCCGGTCGAACCGATCTGACCAACCTGTACCTCACCCTACAGCCCCATTCAGCAACGATATCCGCGCCCGGGCGTATCCCCGTCGCAAGGCCCATACCGGGTCGGACGAGAGGATATCGATCATGAAGATCACCCACATGTTCGCAGCCGCGTTGCTGATGGCCGGCATCGGCGTTTCGACCGAGGCTTCGGCGCAGCGTTATGACGGCGGCCCGAACCAGGATCTCCGATACGATCGGCAGGATCACAATGACCACAATGATCGCCGTTGGGATCGCCGGTATGATCGACATGACGATCACCGCGATCATCGCGATCATCGCGATTGGTCGAACCGTGGTAACGACCGCAGTTACGGCTGGCGCGGTGATCGCGGACGCAGCGATTGCCGGGCCGTCTATCGCCACGGCCACCGCTACACCGTCTGCCGCTAAGGCGTCGTAATAAAGCGCACCACTAACCGATTGTGAGGAAAGGGGCGCTCGCGCTCCTTTCCAACAATCGGCGTCGTCGCGAACGGTGCCGCTTCCAATGTTGGGAATCGCCCGCGACACTCGCCGGATGACGCATGCATCCGAACCCGCTTTGCCCGCCGACCCGGACGATTACGTCCTCACCTTCAAACCCGCGCCTTCCCTCACGTCGCGACACGATGGCTGGTCGGAGGAGCGGCAGCGTCGCCTGGTCTGGCTGCTGCGCGAATATGGCGTCGTCAGTCGCGCCGTCGGGATGGTCGGCTGTTCCGCGCAGTCCGCGTACAGGCTGCGCACCCGCCCCGGTGCCGAGGAGTTTGCGGCCGCCTGGGATCGCGCGCTGACCGAAGCGCGCGACCGCGCCTTCGATCTCGCGGTGGATCGCGCCAGCAACGGCGTCTCGGTGCCCCGTTTCTATCGCGGCAATTACACCGGCATGTCCCATCGCTACGACAACCGTCTCGCCATGGCCGCGCTCAACGCAGCGGACCGCGCGCCGCGGATCGATCGCAAAGTTTACAAAGGCGAAAAATAAACCGTGTTCAGCGAAACGTCGTCAACTTTGCGGGTGCGACGCAAGGCAGCGCGCCTTCAGTCCGGCTCGATCGCCATCAACGTGGTGTCGGCATATTTGAAGCTGCCCTGGTCGAACAAGGCGCTGACAGTGAAGGCGCGCGGCGTGATGCGCACACCGGTCAGGCCGACCAGCTTGAACGTGCCGATCTTCGGCTCCTTGGGCGGCTTGCCGTCGCGCGCCAGCACTTCGGCGTCGATGAACAGTTCGTCATGCTTGGTGTAGATGACATGCGGGGCCAGCGTCATCTCGACCTTATTGTAGGTCGCGGCGATGCACATCTTGCGCACGATCGCCTCGAAGAGGGTCGGCGTGGTGGTCGGCACGGCTGCGGGCGGGCGCTCGGCGGTCAAGGTCGTCATCCGTCCTATTTAAACGTTACGCTGCAGTGCAGCAAGACGCATTTACGGGAATCGTCATCATTCCATCGGGAAACACAGCATTTCCGCTTCCGTCGATATCGCCGCAATCAGCGCCCGATTGCAACAGTCTCCGCCTCCCGAAGGGCGGCGTCGCGCCTACGTTCGGATTTTCCGGGTTAGAACCTGCCGCGCCGGGTCGGCCGCCGGCTTGCGATCGACAAAAAGAGGCGTAATCGGGGGCGCATGACCGATGGCCTTCTCATGCCCCGCCGCCTGTTCGCGATCGGCGCGCTGTGTTGCGGCACCGCGTTGATCATCATCGACGGCGCCGTCGCCACCGTCGCATTGCCGACCATCGCCCGCGACCTGAAGGTCGATCAGAGCGCGGTCGTCTCGGTGGTCACGGTCTATCAATTGACGCTCGTCATGCTGTTGCTGCCCTTTGCCGGGCTCGGCGATCGCATCGGCCTGAAGCGGATGTATCAGGTCGGCCAGGCCATCTTCACCGTCGCGACGATCCTGTGCTTCTTCGCCAAAAGCCTGCCCTTCCTGCTCGTCGTCCGCGTCATGCAGGCGGCGGGCGCGGCGGCGGCGCTCAGCGTATCGTCCGCGTTGATCCGGCAGGTCTATCCCGCGAAGCAATTGGGGCGCGGGCTCGGGATCAATTCGGTGATCGTCTCCAGCAGCGCCGCCGCCGCTCCCACCATCGGCGGCCTGGTGCTGGGCATCGCCCCCTGGCCATGGGTGTTCGCCAGCGCGGTGCCGTTCGCCATTCTCTCGCTGTTCCTCGGGCGCGCACTCCCGTCGCCCCAACCACGCGATACGCGCTTCGACGTGCTCGGCGCGATCATGTGTGCGGCGATGTTCGGGCTGGTGATCGGCGGGCTGGAAAGCGCGGTGCATGGCGACTCGCCGGTCGTCTCGGCAGCGATCGTGCTGGCCGGTGCACTGGTCGGGGTCCATTTCGTCCGGCGGGAGAAAACCGAGGACGATCCGATCCTGCCGATCGACCTGCTCGCCCGGCCCGTCCTCGCGCTGTCGGTGGTCGGCGCCTACACCGCGTTCATCGCCTCGATGACGTTGCTGCTGTCGACCCCGTTCCGTTTGGCGCAGGCCGGCTTTTCCCCGGCGGAAATCGGCGCGGCGATCGCGCCCTGGCCGCTGACCAACATGATCGTCGCGCCGCTCTCCGGCTGGCTGTCGGATCGGGTTCCGGCGGGCATCTTGGGCGGCATCGGCATGACGATCTCTATCGTCGCCCTGTTGCTGCTCGCCTTCATGCCGGCGGACCCGACCTATTACGACGTCGCTTGGCGCATGGCGTTATGTGGATCGGGCTTCGGAACGTTCCTGCCGCCCAACGCACGGCTGATCATCGGCAGCGCACCGCGCGAACGCGCCGCAGCGGCGGGCGGCCTCGTCTCGACCGTGCGATTGGTCGGCCAGACGACCGGCGCAACGCTCGTGGCCGCTTTGCTCGCGCTCGGCATCGGCGCGGGCAAGGTGCCGTCGCTGGTCGCCGCCGGTCTCGCGCTGGTCGCAGGTCTGTGCAGCCTCGCCCGCCTTCGCCCCTCGATCCGCAACCCGCAGCGCGAAGAGATTGCCGAACAGGTTTCGACGCTCAAGCAGGCGCGCTAGAACACCGCCTTCCCGTCCCCGCCCAGCATCGCCTGCCGCACCAGCGGAATTGGTGGCCCGCCATATTTCAGGAATTCGTCGTGGAATGCCTTCCACGCCTTTCGCCCGCCGCGGGTCGCGGTCCAGTCGTCGCGCAGCTTGCGGATCATCAGCTTGCCCATCGTGTAGTTCAGATACGCCGGATCATATGTTCCCCGCGCCGATTGCTGCTTCGCATTGCCCTCGTCCTGATAACATTGCTCGATGAACATCCGGCGCGATTGCTCCTGCGTCATCGTGCCCGAATGCATGCCGATCGCCGACAGGAAACGGCAATTGCGCAGCAACGCATTGGAAAGCTGCCCGATATGCGTCTCGGGGTCGCCCTTATGCAGGCCAGCATCCCACATCATCTCCTCGGCATAATGCGCCCACCCCTCGGCAAAGGCATAGCCGACGAACAGCCGCCCGAAGAGCGACGGCGAGGCATTGGCATGGCGGAATTGTAGGAAATGGCCCGGCATCACCTCGTGGACCGAGGTGAACAGCAGGTCCATCTTGCCCGGAATGAAGCCATCCTGCTCGGCCTTGCTCCACGCCGGGTCGGGCGGGGAGATGTAATAGACCGACGGTATCCCCTTCTCGAACGGTCCCGGCGGATCGATATAGGCACTGTTCTGCCGATTATAGGGCGGGCTCTCCTCGACCAGCGCCTTCTCCTCGTCCGGGATCGTGACGATGTCGTTCGCCGTTACGAAGGCGGTCAGTTCCGGGATCTGCCGACGCGCCTCGGCGACCGGGCCGCCCTCCGGCTTGTTGGCATTCATCTTGTCCATGCACACGGGAATGGTCGCGCCCGGAGCGAACGCCTTGCACGCCGCCTTCAGCGCCTCCTGGTTGCGCACCAGATCGGTCTTGCCCGCCTGCTCCAGCGTGGCGAGTGGCACGTCTACGTTCTCGGTCATCTTGATCATGCGCGAGAAACGCTCGGCCCCCAGGGCGAACCCCTGTGTCGCCATCGGCCGCTGGCTGTCGAGCCACGCCGCCAAATCCTTCATCGCCTTGGAAGCCGCCGCGGACGCTTGGTCGAACTCGCCCTGCAATGCCGGGCTCTCCACGCCGGCGAACGCCTTCTTCGCATCACCGGTATAATAGTCCGCAAACCCGCCAAAACCGGCCACGCCGTAATTGATGAAGCTCAGCGGCATCGGCGTCTTCAAATTGGCGCGGATGTTTTTTGCAGCGTCAGGGATCTTCCGCAGGAAGGTGGTCATCGCCCGCATCCGCGTCGGCGCATCGGCATAAGTGCGCGCGATATACACATTCGGGTCGAGCCCGTTGCCGATATACCAGGCCGGGTTGGTGTGGGGCTGGTCGGCATCCTCCAGCCAGAACAATTTTCCCTGCGCGACGTTGATCAGATAGTCGCGCTCGAACGCATCCTGCCCCTTCAGCCCCTTGAACCCGCGCGCCTTCACGCTCGCCGCCTTCAGGAATTCGCCCTGCCGCTTCAGCCCGGCGGCGCTCCAGTCGGCCAGCCCGCCGTCGAAATCATGCCGCCCCTGATAGACGGCATTGGCCGGATCGAGCTTGAACCAATCCTCGATGAACGCATCCCGAAAGCTCGCCCAGGTCTTGGTGGGCAGCGGCAAATCCGCCACCGTACCGGCACCGCTGGAGGCAGATGGGGCGCAGGCCGCCATCGCCAGCATGGCAATCCCGCCGAGCAATGTGATCCGCATCCGCATCCTTCCAAGCCTTGTCCGAGTCGTTTCGCTGATTCTGGCAGGTTGCGCCAAAGCGCGCCTGCCCGGGGAACGTCCGCGCCAAAGGCTCGTTCATACGGCGTACTTCCTTTGCCCCACAGGAGCTTCCCCATGCCCTATATCAAGACGCGCGATGGCACCGATCTCTATGTCAAGGATTGGGGTAGCGGCCGCCCGGTCGTACTGATCCACGGCTGGCCGCTTTCCGCCGACAGCTGGGATGCACAAGCGATGGCATTGGCCGATGCCGGGTTCCGGGCGATCGCCTACGACCGGCGCGGTTTCGGGCGCTCCGCCCAACCCTGGACCGGTTATGATTACGACACGCTGTCGGACGATCTTGCCGACGTCATGAAGGAAACCGGCGCTGACAGCGACGCCACGGTCGTCGGCTTCTCGATGGGCGGCGGCGAGGTCGCACGGTATATGAGCCGCCACGAAGGAAAGGGCGTCATCGCCGCCGGGCTGATCTCATCCGTGGTGCCCTATATGCTCAAGACCGAAGACAATCCGAACGGCGTGCCGGAGGAGGTGCTGCAAGGCATTGGTGACGGCATCAAGGAAGACCGGTTCGGGTTCTGGACCGGCTTCTTCCAGGACTTCTTCGGCGTCGGCATGATCTCCTCCCCCATCAGCGAAGAAACGCTTGATTGGGCATGGCGCACGACGATGCAGGCGGGCCTGAAACCGATCCTGCAATGCGCCCAGTCCTTCGGTCACACCGATTTCCGTGGTGATCTGCCCGCTTTCCGCGTGCCGACGCTCGTCGTCCACGGCACCGCCGACAAGACCGTGCCGATCGACGCGACGGGTCGCGCGGCGGCCAAGGGCATCGCTGGC
>NZ_JANYEK010000006.1 GCF_025363195.1 Sphingomonas sp. | reverse complement strand
GCCGCCGACGGCAGCGAGCCCGCCAAGGATGTTCGCGGCCTTCTGAACGCCGGCGCCCTTGGTGGTATCCTGCATGTCGGCAAAGTCGCCGGTGATCGCGACGGGATCCTTGAGGGCAATCGTCGCGATCTTGCCGCTGGGAGACACCAGGCTCATCCGGGAGAATTGCCCCGCCACCGACATGCCGGACGAGATTTTTACACCACCGCCAAGGCTCGAGATGCCGGGCCTGCGTGCATCTGAAAAGTCGATCAGATAAACCACGTCGATCACCGATTGTCCGCTGGTCTTGGCGTGCTGCACCATCCCGTATTGGGTGTAACCGAACGACATTTGCATGCCCATTCCACTCAAGCCCGACGCAAGGATATCGCCGGGTAGCATGAGCAATCCTGGGATCGCGGTGGGCTTGTAATAGTCGGTCTTGCCCTTGCTTTTCTTATCGATGAAGACACTGGCTTCCATCGGCGAGGCCATCGGTTTGACATGGGAAAAGGCTGCACTGCCAAACATCGGTGCGGCATCGACCACGGTGAAGCCCTTGGCTGTCAACTGCGCCTTGAAATCGGCATAGGCCGCGTCGGTCACGGCTTGCATCATCGCCGGCGTGACGCCGACCAGCTCGCTCTTGGCACTTGTCACGCCACCGAACGCACCGATCATCCCGCCTGTCGCCTTGGTATTATCGACCGATTCGAAGATAAAGCCGACGTTGAACGCGCCGACCACAACAATATTTGTCCCTTTAACCACCTGCCCCGAGGTAACCTTAAGCAGCTGATCTTGAGCATGGGCGGGCAAAGCCACCAGCGGCATGACGGCCATAGCGATGGCGGCAAGAGCCGCGCTGCTGCGAATATCGAACATATGCATCCCCCTAGGTGTGAATGTTATTGTGTACGGAACGCTGGCAGCGCGACCGTTGCAGGCCTTGATTGACGAATGCGGTCGCACCGATTGGCTAGGCCGATCAACGCGGTGGCGGAAAACGACGACCAGACAATCCGTTGCGGCGCTCCACCAGATCGGCATGCCAGGTCTTCGAGCTTTGATTTCAGTCGAACGGCACCAACACCCTAAGACGCATTCCCAGATGATTGCTGGAGACCGCCTTGACCACTTACAAATGCTGTCATCAATTTAACGTGATCCCGGTTTAATCCGGCCTTCCCGATCGGGCGGTATCACGAGTGGTCCAATAGCGGCGCCTACCGCTCGATCAGCACAAACGGGGCCCAGATCGCCGGATTGGCGGATTGCGGTATGCGCCGGTTAGCCATCAACGCCAAGATCGCGCGTTGCAGCGCGACCGCGTGGGGCGTGCCAGAACGGGTACTGCGGACTGTCTCGACGGTGATGCGCTCGGCCGCATCGTCGCGCACCGGCCAATGTGAAACGAGCAAAGCGCGGGCACCGGCGTGCATGAAGGCGCTTGCCAGGCCGCCATAGGCCGGGCCGCCCGATCCTATCCCGCTAGCGCTATTGCACGCCGATAGAATGACCCAGTCGGCATTGAGCCGTAGGCCCGCGATTTCCGATGCCGTCAGCAAGCCATCGTCGCCATCTTTTGTGACAGCCGGCGGGGTCATCACAAGCGCTGGTTCGGTCAGGCCGGCAAAGTCGCCGCCGACCAGGCCGTGTGTTGCAAAAGCGATGACGTTGTAGTGATCGAGCGGAAGCGCGCGCAGCCGCGCCTCGGTCGCATCCTGCGCGATCAGCAAACGATCGTCATGTCCACCGAGCGCGGTGCCGATCGCGCGCAGTTCGCTTTGCGCCTGAGGGAGCGAGGGCAGCGCTCGTAACGTCTCGGTATTGATGCCCCCGGTACGGAACGCGACGCTGCGGGCGGTGACCTGAACCGGAGCGGGGCCGAGCGTGGGCGCGCCGACGCCCAAAAAGTGCCCGGGAATTGAACTCATGGCGCGCGGCGAACCGATCTGTACGAGCAGCGACGGCAGCACTGAAACCGCATGCGATCGCACCAACCACGCAACTTCACTCAACGATGTG
>NZ_JANYEK010000064.1 GCF_025363195.1 Sphingomonas sp. | reverse complement strand
GTGCCGACGCGCGAGGTGGGCGAATATTGCCCCTTGGTCAGGCCGTAAATCTCGTTGTTGAACAACAGCACCTGACAATCGAGGTTGCGCCTGAGCAGGTGCATCGTGTGATTGCCACCGATCGACAGCGCATCGCCGTCGCCGGTGATGATCCAGACGTCGAGGTCCGGATTGGCCAGCTTCACCCCTGTCGCCACCGCCGGCGCGCGACCGTGGATGGTGTGGAAACCGTAGGTCTCCATGTAATAGGGGAAACGCGACGAACAGCCGATGCCGCTGACGAATACCGTGTTTTCCGGCTTCACGCCCAGTTCGGGCATGGTCCGCTGCACCGCCTTGAGGATCGCATAGTCGCCGCAACCGGGACACCAGCGCACTTCCTGGTCGGTTTCCCAATCCTTCGGGCTGGTCTTGATCGGGGTCATCTCGTTCATCGGAGGGCTTTCGAAGTTCACACAAGTTCACACGAAACCAAGCTGCTCGATCACATAGTCGTGGCGTCGATCGCAGCCTCGATCTCGGCGATCATAAAGGGCTGACCACTGACTTTGTTGAGCGGTTTGGCATCGACCAGAAACTGATCGCGCAGCACCGTCTTCAACTGGCCGGTATTCATTTCCGGCACGAGAACGTGATCGTAATTTCCCAACAATGCACCCAGATTTTTGGGTAAAGGCCAGATGTGGCGCAGATGGACATGCGCCACATCCACGCCCCGTTTCCGCGCGCGGCGAACGGCCTGATGGATCGGCCCGAAGGTTGAACCCCAGCCGACCACCACCAAATGCCCGTGATCCTCGCCGAGTTCGACCTGCTGGTCCGGCACGACGATGTTTGCCACCTTGTCGCGGCGGATGTCGGTCATCTGCTGGTGGTTGGCCGCGCCATAATCGATATTGCCGGTGTCGACCGCCTTCTCGATCCCGCCAATGCGGTGGAGCAATCCCGGCGTACCAGGCTTGACCCAGGGCCGCGCCAGTTTCGCGTCGCGGCCATAGGGCTTGAAGCCGCCCTCCGGCACGTCCTCCAGAAACTCGACCGGGAATGGCTCGTACGTGCTCATGTCCGGCACCGCCCAGGGTTCGGCAGCGTTGGCGATATAGCCGTCGGTCAGCAGCATCACCGGCGTCATATATTGCGTGGCGATGCGCACCGCCTCGATCGCGACGTCGAAGCAATCGGAGGGCGACCGCGCGGCGATCACCGGCATCGGTGCATCACCGTTTCTACCGTAAACGGCTTGATATAGATCGGATTGTTCAGTCTTGGTGGGAAGTCCGGTGGATGGTCCGCCGCGTTGCGAATTGACCACGACCAGTGGCAATTCGGTCATGATCGCCAGCCCCATCGCCTCGCCCTTCAGCGCGATGCCGGGGCCGGACGACGATGTTACGCCAAGCTGCCCGGCATAAGACGCGCCAATCGCGGAGGCGATCGCGGCGATCTCGTCCTCGGCCTGGAACGTCGTGATGCCGAATTCTTTCAGGCGGCTGAGATGATGCAGGATCGCCGAGGCCGGGGTGATCGGATACCCGCCGAAAAACATCGGCACGCCGGCCAGTTGCGCACCCGCGACGAGCCCCATCGAGATCGCTTCCGCGCCGGTCACGGTGCGGTACAGGCCCGGCTCGGCAGGCGCGACACCGATATGATGCTGCTTGAACCCTGCGTCCCCCAGCCCGCCCCCGCCCAACTCGGCCGTCTCGCCATAAGCATGACCGGCGTTCAGCGCGGCGATATTGGCCTCGGCCAGCACCGGCATCTTGGCGAACTTCGTCTTCAACCAGTCGACGATCGGGGCGCGGTCGCGGTCGAACATCCATAGCGCCAGACCCAGCGTCCACATGTTCTTGCAGCGCAGCGCCTCCTTGTTGCCAAGGCCGAACGGCTTCACCGCATCCAGCGTGAGTTGCGAGATGTCGAAACTCAGCACCTGCCATCTGGCGAGGCTGTCATCGGTCAGCGGGTTCGCGTCGTATTTGGCCTTTTCGAGATTGCGCTTCGTAAACTCGCCCGCGTCGGCAATGATCAATCCGCCGATTTTCAACGCATCGACATTCACCTTCAGCCCTGCCGGGTTCATCGCGATCAGCACGTCGGGTTGATCGCCAGCGGTCTCGATCGCGGTCGATCCGAAATTGATCTGGAAGGCGGAGACGCCGAACAATGTGCCCTGTGGCGCACGAATTTCGGCGGGAAAATCGGGGAAAGTCGCCAAGTCGTTGCCAGCCAGAGCAGTTGAGAGGGTGAATTGCCCCCCGGTCAACTGCATGCCGTCGCCCGAATCCCCGGCGAAACGCACCACCACAGATTCTGCGGCGGGATGCGCAGACGCCTCGGCAGGCGTCACTTCATGTGCGGCGGTGGCCATATCACACTTCCTAAGGGCATAATTATCGTGCCCTCTGCGGGGCACCTTGGTCCCAAGGTAGTTTGGTTGGTGCCGCGTGCAACCGGTTCTTTTCGAAGCAGGAGAAACTAGGAGGAGGCCGCGGCGCAACGACGCTCCCGGATCGTCACCTGCGCGCCACAATACACGCAGGCCGCCGCCCCGCGAACGACGGTGCGGCGGCGAACAGCCATGCCGCGACAGATACGGCGCGCTCGGCAAAAGGAGGGGTCGTCATGCAACTGGTCGCTCCATCCGACAATCGGATGCGGGCGCACCGTATCTCCATCGCCGGCGGGGGGGGGGCCAGCGCGTCAATATAATGACCTTTCAATCCTTTCCGTCGCGCCCGGATGTGACCCCAAAATTCTGTCCCAAATTAAGAATCGCCCGGGCATGCCGACGGGCGATTTCCAGCGCGTCGGTGCCGTAGCCGCCACCGACCGTGCTCGCCAGCGGCAGGCCGCGCGCGATCGCGAGACGCGAGATCATCCCCTCGCGGTGGTCCAGCCCGTCCTGCGTCAGCGCCAGCCGCCCGAGCCGGTCCCCGACGAACGGGTCCACCCCGGCCTGATACAGGATCAGATCGGGCGCGAAACCATCGATCAGCGGTGTCAACGTACGCTCCAGCGTTTCGAGATAGGCCGCGTCGCCAACCCCATCGGCCAGCGGCACATCTAGGGTCGATCGCGCCTTGCGCACCGGGAAGTTCTTTTCGGCATGGATCGAATAGGTCGCGATTCCCGGTCGCCCGGCGGTCAATGCGGCGGTGCCATCGCCCTGATGTACGTCGCAATCGACGATCAGCGTTCGCAGACCCTCGGCCTCAAGCTGCACGGCGGCGATGGCGAGATCGTTAAACACGCAGAACCCCGCCCCGGTATCGGCCAGCGCGTGGTGGCTGCCGCCCGCGCTGTTCGCCGCGAAACCCCGCTCCAGCGCGAGTTTCGCGGCCAGATAGGTTCCGCCCGGCACGACCCGCGCGCGGCGTGCCACCTCCGCCGTGACGGGAAAGCCCAGCCGCCGCTCCTTCTCGCGCGGCACCCGCACCCCCAGCACCTCGGCGACGTAGGCGGGATCGTGCACCGCCTCCAGCCAGGCGATCGGCACCGGCTCCGGCACATGCCAGTCGATACCCGCTCCGCTGTCCGCCAGAAGCTCGCGGATCAGGCCGTTCTTGTTCCATTGATACGTGCTGCGAGCCGGATCTCCACCCCGCACATTTTGCGGGGGGCCCGCAGCAGGTGCGACGTAATCCGGGTGGTGGACGACCGCGATCATCCTGCTACCTTAGCGAGGCACAAGCCCCCGCGCCATCGACGGGCCGTCCATCCGGACCAAGGAGAGACCATGACCGAACCGTTCGTCCGCCCCGATACCAAGGCTTTCCTCGCGTTCCTCAACGCCGTGCCAGGGCCCAAGATGCACGAACTGGAGGCCCCCGCCGCCCGCGCGCAATATATCGCGATGAAGGATATCGCCGATCCACCGGTCGGGGACCTCGGCACGCGACTGGACCTGTCGATTCCCGGCCCGGCAGGCGACATTCCCGCCACCTTGTTCGACCCGCGTGCCAGCCGCGAACCCGGCCCGGCGATCGCCTTCTATCATGGCGGCGGCTTCGTGATCGGCAATGTCGAGACGCATGCCAGCTTCTGCGCGGAGGTTTCGCGCGTGATGGACCTGCCGGTGATCTCGGTCGATTACCGGCTCGCGCCCGAAGCGCCCTGGCCGGCGGCGCCGGATGACTGCGAGGCGGCGACGCGCTGGATCGCCACCAGCCCGACGGCGCTTGGTCGCACCGTGACTAGCCTGATCGTGTGTGGCGACAGCGCGGGCGGCAACCTCGCCATCGTCACCGCCATGGCGCTGCGCGATGCCCCTGCCCAAGTGCCGGTGATCGCGCAACTGCCCTTCTACCCCGCCACCGATGTGAGCCGCGAATATCCCTCGTTCAACGAATTTGCCGACGGCTATCTGCTGACGCGGCCCGGCATGGTCTGGTTCAACGCGGCGTATAACGCCGATCCGGCGCATGTCCGCAGTTCGCCGTTGAACGGAGACCTGTCCGGCCTGCCGCCCGCCGTGGTCGTGACAGCCAGCCTCGACCCGATCCGCGATCAGGGCCGCGCTTATGCCGCCGCCCTGGCCCAGGCCGGCGTGCCAGTGGTGTTCCGCGAGGCCAAGGGCAATATCCACGGCTTCATCACGCTGCGTCAGGCGATCCCCTCGTCCGTCGGCGATGTGGCCGGCGCGCTCGCCCAGCTCAAGGCGGTCATGGCGGAAGCCGAGGGGGAACGGGGCATGGCGCAGGCGGCGGGTTGATCGCAGTTCGTGCACCGCACAGACCGGATAGGAAGCGCATCATGACCGCCCCCGAACCCCTGCCCTATCGCCCTTGCGCAGGCATCATGCTGCTCAACGCCCAGGGCCAGGTGTTTGTCGGCCAGCGTCGCGATGCCAGCGTCGAGGCGTGGCAGATGCCACAAGGCGGTATCGATCCGGGCGAAGACGCCGAGACCGCCGCCCTGCGCGAACTCGGCGAGGAAACCGGCATCGCGCCGGACAAGGTCGAACTGATCGCGATCGCCCCGCACGATCTAACCTACGATCTGCCGCCGGAACTGGTCGGAAAAGTGTGGAAAGGCCGATATCGCGGCCAGATTCAGCGCTGGTTCCTGTATCGTTTCCTCGGCAAAGACGACGACGTGGACATCGCGACCAGGCATCCCGAATTCACCGCATGGCGCTGGATCGCCCCCGCGACGCTGCCAGACGTGATCGTACCGTTCAAACGCGATCTTTATGCACAGGTGATCGACATTTTCACAGATCATCTTCGTTAGCGGTGAAGCGACCGTTCCGAGCGACACGACGAGCGATCGTCGGTTCCACCGCATCACCCGTCAGGCTAATACATTCCGATGCGCATCTCCGTCCTGCTGTTCGCGGCGCCACTGCTGCTTGCCAATGCCACCACGGCGGAGATTCCGGGGCCGATCCGCGCGATGCTCGATGCCGCGATCGCCAGCGGCAACCCTGCCGAAGTCGCCATCGTCGAGAAATATGCGCGCAGTGCGGCGCCCGACAGCGCAGCCGCCATCAGCACCGTCACCGATAGCTGGCGCGCAGCGCGCGAGGCGACGCGCGCGGCGCAAATCCGGGCCGCCGGGCCGTTCGATCTGTGGAGCGGAAATGCCGAGATCGGCGGATATTTCACCACCGGCAACACGCAGAATATCGGCGTCAGCGGGGTGCTCGATCTAAAGCGCGAGAGCCTCGACTGGCGCCACAAACTCCACCTCGCGGCCGATTATCAGCAAAGCCTCGGGCTGGTCAGCCGCGAACATTATGTCGCGGCTTACGAACCGAACTTCAAATTCTCGCCGCGCGGCTATGTCTACGGCGCGGCGCAATATGAGAGCGACCGCTTCCTCGGTTATGACGACCGGGTCTCCGCCTCGCTCGGCGCCGGCTATAGCGCGATCAAGGACGAGCACGCCACGCTGAACCTCGAACTTGGGCCGGCGTTCCGCTATACCGACTTTACCGATACGACGCGCGAAAGCAGCATCGCCGCGCGCGGATCACTCGACTTCGGCTGGAAGCTGTCGAAGGCGGTGACATTCAGCCAGGCCGCATCGGCCTATGTCCAGCATTTCAACAGCACCGTTACCGGCACGACCGCGCTGAATGCGAAGCTGATCGGCCCGCTGGCGGCGAAATTGTCGTACACCGTGCAATATGAGAGCATGCCGCCGGTCGGTCGTGTCGGGACCGATACGACGAGCCGCGCGTCGTTGGTCTATAGTTTTTAGGGCGGCTTTCCGAAGTCTGAACCCTGTAAAACGCCCATCGCCTCCGGACTTCATCGTCACGTATCCTTTTTGGACATGGATCCTTTTCATGCTTCCCTGGCGCAAGCCAGGGTCCAGTTGCCGAGGTTTTGGTTGGAGACCGGAACCCTCGATCACGACCATCGGTGCATCTGGACCCCGGCATTCGCCGGGGAAGCGTATATGTCCGAACAGGATACAGAGCGATCAAGTCCGGGGTGAATGCGGGCGTGAGTGGACGACGAGCGTAAAACTCCGCAGGTTGCCCTGTACAGTCCAGGGGTGGAGCCGCCGCGCCGGAGCGGCTAGGTGCCTCATGATGACGCAGCTTTCCACCACCGAACTCGACCTATTGGAGATGGCCCGCGCGCAGCCGATGCTGGCGCAGGTCGAACGTTGGTCGGCGATCAATTCCGGTACGCGCAACGTTGCAGGCCTGGCGACGATCGCGGCGGACCTCGCCAATGCCTTCTCCACTTTGCCCGGTGAAATCGCCTTGATCGCACCGGAACCCGCCGAAAACGTCGGCGCGGACGGGATCGTTTCGGCGATCGAGCATGGCCGCCATCTTCACCTCAACGTCCGCCCCGGCGCAGCCGTCCGCATGCTGTTCACCGGGCATATGGACACGGTCTATCCGGTCGATCATCCGTTCCAGACGCTGACGATGCTGGGCGACGGCACGCTCAACGGCCCCGGCGTGGCCGATATGAAGGGTGGCCTTGCCTTGATGCTTGCCGCGCTGACCGCGATCGAGGCATCCCCGTTCGGCGACCGCATCGGCTATGAAGTGCTGATCAATTCCGATGAGGAAACCGGCTCCTTTTCATCCGCTCGCCTGATCGCACAGGCCGCGCAGGGCAAAGTCGCCGCATTGACCTACGAACCGGCACTGCCCGATGGTACGCTGGCCGGCGCACGCGGCGGCACGGGCAATTTCTCGATCGTCGTCCATGGCCGCAGCGCTCATGCCGGGCGCAACCCGGAGGAGGGCCGCAACGCGATCCTTGCCGCCGCCGATATCGCCCTGCGCCTCGCCGAGGCTCGCGGGCCGAGGCTCGCGGTGAACCCGGCGCGGATCGATGGCGGCGGGCCGAACAACGTCGTGCCCGATCTCGCGGTGCTCCGGGTCAATTTTCGCCCCGCCACGCACGACGAGATCGCCCGGGCGCGGGCCCAGATCGACAGTGCGGTCGCGATGGTCGGCGCCAAGCACGACGTGCGGATCGAGGTGCATGGCAGCTTCAACCGCCCGCCCAAGCCAATCGATGCCGGCGCGGAGAAATTGTTCGCGCTCGTGAAATCGAGCGGTGCCGATCTCGGTCTCGATATCGGCTGGCGGCACAGCGGCGGGGTGTGCGACGGCAACAACATCGCCGCCTGTGGCGTGCCCGTGGTCGACACGATGGGCGCACGCGGCGGCGCGATCCATTCGTCGGACGAATTCCTTATTCTCGACAGTCTGGCGGAGCGCGCCGCGCTGTCCGCCCTCACCATCGCGCGCATCGCGCAGGCAGGACGCTTATGACCTTTCGAATCCGCGCCGCACGACCCGACGATCTCCAGGCCCTGTACGAGATGGCCAAGCTGACCGGTGGCGGCTTCACCAACCTTCCGCCCGACCGGAGCGCGCTGACGATCAAGCTCGAACGCAGCCAGGCCGCCCTGGCCGCCATCGATCCCCAGGGCGACGAACTGTTCGTGCTCGTGCTGGAGAATGTCGCGACGAAAGAAGTACGCGGCACCTGCCAGCTCTTCACCCATGTCGGGCAGCGTTACCCGTTCTACAGCTACCGGCTCGGCAATCTCACGCAGCACAGCGCGGCGCTCAGCCGCACGTTTCGCGCCGACATGCTCTCGCTCGCCACCGATCTGGAAGGATCGAGCGAGGTCGGGGGGCTGTTCCTCCACCCCGGCGAACGAGCCGGGGGCCTCGGCATGCTGCTCGCGCGCAGCCGCTATCTGTTCATCGCCCAGCATCGCGCGCGCTTCGCCGATCGCATTCTGGCCGAATTGCGCGGCGTGATCGACGAGGCGGGCGGCTCACCGTTCTGGGACGGCCTCGCCGGCCGCTTCTTCGGGATGAATTTTCAGGATGCCGACCAGTTCAACGCCGTCCACGGCCACCAGTTCATTGCCGATCTGTTCCCCAAACACCCGATCTACACCGCGATGCTGAGCGAAACGGCGCGCGCCGCGATCGGCCTGCCCCACCCCTCCGGTCGGGCCGCCATGCGGATGTTGGAGCATGAGGGGTTCGCCTATGAAAACTATGTCGATATCTTCGACGGCGGCCCGACCATGACCGCGAAGACCGATCAGGTCCGCTCGATCCGGGAGGCAAAGACCGACCGGATCATCGCGGTGGACGATGATGGCGGCGATCAGGCGTTGGTTTCGGTCGGGCTGCTCGGCGACTTCCGCTGCGCTTACGGGTGCGTGCGGCAGGTCGCGGGCGGGATCACCATCGACCGGGCGTGCGCGGCCGCGATCGGCGCCAAGCCGGACGATGTGGTCGTGCATGTCGGGCGAGCCTGAATGCTAACCGAAATCAACTTCGACGGCCTGATCGGTCCAAGCCACAATTATGCCGGCCTCAGCCCCGGCAACCTCGCCGCGACGGGCAATGCCGGGCGGGTCTCACGGCCCCGCGCGGCGGCGTTGGAGGGCATCGCCAAGATGCGCGCCAATATCGCGCTCGGCCTGACACAGGGTATTCTGCTACCGCATGCCCGCCCGGATCATCACTGGCTGGAAACCCTCGCCACGACCTATGCGGAGGCCGCGCCGCATCTGAAGGCACAGGCGCTGTCCGCCTCGGCGATGTGGGCGGCGAACGCGGCGACCGTCTCGCCCGCGCCCGATAGCGCGGACGGCCGCTGCCATCTGAGCGTCGCCAATCTCGTGACCATGCCGCATCGCAGTCACGAATGGTCGGATACACTGGCCCAGTTGCGCCTCGCCTTCGCCGACCCGGGCTTTGTCGTGCACGGCCCCGTCACGGCCCCGTTCGGCGACGAGGGCGCGGCGAATCACATGCGGCTTTGCGCGGACCACGGAGCACCGGGCGTCGAGATATTCGTCTATGGCGTGTCCGGCGGCCCCTTCCCTGCCCGCCAGCATATCGAGGCGAGCATGGCCGTCGCGCGCCGCCACCGGCTCGATCCCGCGCGGACGATCTTCGCCCAACAATCCGTCGCGGCGATTGCCGCGGGCGCGTTCCACAACGATGTCGTGGCAGTCGCCAACGAGCGTGTTCTATTCGCGCACGAACACGCGTTCGAGGATCGCGAGGGTTTCTACGCGGACCTCCGCGCCAAACTGCCCGACGTCGAGATCGTCGAGGTGCCCGCCGCCCGCGTCAGTCTTGCCGATGCAGTCTCGTCCTATCTGTTTAACGCGCAACTCGTGACTTTGCCGAGCGGCCATGATGGCAGCGGCGGCATGGCGCTGATCCTGCCCGGCGAGGCGCGCGAGAACGAAGCCGTATGGGGCTGGTTGCAGGACATGATCGCCGGCAACGGCCCGATCCGCCGGCTGGAGATCGTGGACGTGCGCCAGTCGATGGCCAATGGCGGCGGTCCTGCCTGCCTGCGCCTGCGCGTCGTGGCCGATCCCGCCAGCGTGGATGCGCGCTTCCTGGTGGATCACGCGAAACTGGATGTCATCGCGAAGGTCGTAGCGCAGCACTGGCCAGAGACCATCGACATGGCAGACATCGCGGAACCGGCGTTGATCGCAGCGATCCAAGCCGCCCGCCGTGCACTGCTCGATTGCCTGGGCCTGGAATGCCTGGAAAATGTCGAATTCATTTACACTTAACCATGTCCGTTAATCCGGAAGCGCGCGTTTCCGCGCTTGGCCCGATCGTTGCTTAACACCCAGACATGTGGACCAAATTCGCCAAGCTGTTT
>NZ_JANYEK010000047.1 GCF_025363195.1 Sphingomonas sp. | reverse complement strand
GCTTGGCAACTGATCGAGCATCCCGACCGGCACAAATACGACCTCTCCTCGATCGAGGCGATCGCATATGGCGGCGCGCCCTCCGCGCCGGAACTGGTGCGGCGCATCCATGAAGAGTTCGGCGCGCTGCCCGGCAATGGCTGGGGCATGACCGAGACGATGGCCACGGTGACGAGCCATTCGAGCGAGGATTACCTCAACCGCCCGACCAGCGCCGGTCCGCCGGTGGCGGTGGCCGATCTGAAGATCGTGGCGGATGACGGCGTGACCGAAATGGCGCTGGGCGAGGTTGGCGAATTGTGGGCTCGGGGGCCGATGATCGTCAAAGGGTATTGGAACAAGCCCGAGGCGAGCGCCGAGACCTTCGTTGACGGATGGGTGCGCACCGGCGATCTGGCGCGGCTGGACGAAGAGGGGTTCCTGTATGTTGTCGACCGGGCCAAGGACATGATCATCCGCGGCGGCGAGAACATCTATTCGAGTGAGGTGGAAAACGTCCTGTACGAGCATCCGGCCGTGACAGATTGCGCGCTGATCGGCCTCCCGCATCGCACGTTGGGCGAGGAACCGGCGGCGGTGGTACATCTGGCCCCAGGCATGACGGCAAGCGAGGCGGAACTTCAGGCCTGGGTGAAGGCGCGGCTCGCGGTGTTCAAGACTCCGGTGGCGATTCGGTTCGTGGCGGAGACCCTGCCGCGGAACGCCAATGGCAAGATTCTGAAAAAAGACCTGAAGGGTTTGTTCGAGGATCGGACAAGCGTGGCGGCCTGAGGGGAACGCGGCGCTACCGACCAGCGTGCTTGCGCCATCAGGCGGCTGCTTCGATGGAGGGCTGGCTGATCGCGTGTCTGGCAATCGGCTGTACCAGCGCGGCATAGATATGGTCGGCGGGCCTCTTCGGTTGGCTGTCGTCAAGCAACCAGGCGCGAGCGCTGTCGCGATCGGCGAACACGGCGAGATGGTCGTTGGCTTGTGCAAGGCGCTTGGCCTGCAAACGGGCGAGCACGCCCTTGGTATATAACGCGCATTTTCGGGCCCGGCCACGCGACGCGATAGCCATGCGGTGAAGCGCGGCGGCGACCTCTTGCGGCTGGATTGCGACCTCGGTGAAATCGCATAGCATCAGGTGGCTCTTGCCGCTCGCCGCTACCTGCCGCGCGGCGCTTTCCAGCGCGCGGGCGAATACGCCGATCTCGTCGACCGTCCACAGGCCGCTGACCGTGATATCGACAATGCCCGTAGTGAGATCGACCTTCATCGTGAACACGTGCACTAACTCCTCAAAGGAGTAGGGTATTGATTGCTCTGTTTAATTTTTGATGATGGAGCCAGAATGACCGTCGATAGCTGCGATTAGAACCGTTCTGAGTTTATCGCGTTGCCGCCACGACGCTGGCGACTGCCTTCTGCCAGCCGGAAAGGCGCGTGGCACGGACGGCGCCGGAGAGGTTCGGTGCGAACGTCTCGACCGCTCCGCGCATCACGCAGGCGGATTCCAGATCGTTGAACAGGCCGCAGCCGATGCCGGCGAGCATCGCCGCGCCGAGGGCCGTCGTCTCGGCGAATTTCGGACGTTCCACGGTCACGTTCAGGATGTCGGCCATATCCTGCGCCATCCAGTCATTGGCGACCATGCCGCCATCGATCCGCACGCAATTCCAGTCCACGCCATCGGCGGCGAAAGCGGTTTTGAGATCGTGCGCCTGATGCGCCATCGCTTCGAGCGCGGCGCGAACGATGTGGGCTTTGCTGGTCGAGAAGCTAAGACCCGAGATCGTGCCGCGTGCGTCCGGCTCCCACCACGGCGCACCCAAGCCCGACAGGGCAGGCACAAGATAGGTGCCACCATTATCCTCCACGCTGCGCGCGAGCGCCTCGGTTTCGGCGGCATTGCCGATTAGGCCCAGCGAATCGCGGAGCCATTTGATCAGGCTGCCCGCGACGAACACCGATCCTTCCAGCGCATAGGCGCGGCGACCGTCCAATTGCCAGGCGACGGTCGAGAGCAAACGGTTGCGCGAGGTCGGCGGTATCGCGCCCGCCTGGGTGAGGACGAAGGCACCGGTGCCGAACGTTGCCTTGGTCTCGCCGACTTGCAAGCAGGACTGGCCGATCGTCGCCGCCTGCTGATCCCCGGCAATGCCACAGATCGGGATCGGGGCGCCGAACAGGGTCGTTTCGCCGAACCGGCCGGCGCAATCGACGATCTCGGGCAGGGCCTTTCTGGGCGCGCCGAACAATTCGATCAGGCCGTCGTCCCAGTTGCCGCTTCCGATGGCCATCAGCGCGGTGCGACTAGCATTGGTGGCGTCGGTGATGTGGGTGCCGCCACCTTTTTCTCCGGCGGTCAGCTTCCAGATCAGCCAGGATTCGATCGTGCCTATGGCCAGTCGATCACCTGCTTCCTTCAATTGCGGCCAGTTCTCCATCGCCCAGCCGATCTTGCTGCCGGAGAAATAGGGATCGAGCAGCAGCCCGGTCTTGGCCTGGACCGCGGTTTCATGCCCGGCCTCCTTCAGGTCGCGGCATTTCGCGGCGGTGCGCCGGTCCTGCCAGACGATCGCGGGTGCGAGCGGTTCGCCGCTTGTCCGATCCCAGAACACGATCGTCTCGCGCTGGTTGGTGATGCCGATGGCGGCGATCCGCTCCGCGCCACCTGCCGTCTCGATAACCTTGCGGGTGACGGCGAGCGTTTTCTGCCAGATTTCGGCTGCGTCATGCTCCACCCGGCCGGGTTCGGGATAATGCTGCGTCAGGTCTTCGGCCTGCACGGCGATGCAGCTGCCACCGGGCTGGAACAGCATGGCGCGGGTCGAGGTAGTGCCTTCGTCGATGACGAGAATGAGATCGGACATGGCCCCACGCTAGCCGGGATTACAAGCCGGGGGAATGCCGCTAGGGTGTGTGCGAGGAGCAAGACACGACATGATCCCGGTGAGCGAAGACTCGATCAACCCTCTGCCACCCGCCGCACCTGTACTGGGCGCGTTCGGCCTGCCGCTCGCCGCGAGCCAGGACGACGAAGATGACACGAGAATCCCGTTGCGCCGCGACCGCTTGCTGGCTGCGCTGACACTGATCGCTGGGCTTGGCCTGACGTTGGCGACCCCGTTCGCGCTTAAGGCGGGCGCGGAATTCTTTCTGCCGACAACGACGGCCTTGGTGATCGCGATCTCGCTGATCCCGTTGCTCGAATGGCTGGAGCGGCGGCGAGTTCCGTCGCCCCTGGCGGCATTGTTTTGCGTGTTGCTGTTCCTGGTCGTGGCGAACATTGCGCTGGCAGCGATCGTGGTTCCGGCGACCGAGTTTTTCCGCCTGCTGCCGACCCGCATCGACCGCATCCAGAGCAATCTCGCGCCATTGCTCGATCTGTATTCGAGCCTCGAGAAATACGTCAACAAGACGCTGCGTCAGATTGCCTCGACCCCGATCAAGCCCGCGCCGACCGCCGGCGTCGCGCCGCCAAGTTCGATCCTGGAATTGGCAGCGACCTCCGCGCCGGCCGTGATCATCCAATTGTTCTTCGGCATCCTCACGGCCTATTTCTTCCTCTCCGGCTGGACGCGGATGCGCAAGCGCACGATCACCAGCCGCACCAGCTTCGGCGGGGCAATGGCGACGGCGCGGGTGATCCAGGACGTGGTCGATGACGTGTCGTCCTATCTCGGCACGATCACTGCGATCAACATCGTGCTGGGCCTGTGTATTTCGGGCGCGCTGTATGCGCTGGGCATGCCGTTTCCGTTGATGTGGGGCGGCATCGTGGTGCTGCTGAACTACGTGCCGTATTTCGGCCCGGTGGTGGCGGCGTTGCTACTGGCGATCGGCGGGCTGATGACCTTTTCCGATATCTGGGTGGCGCTCGCACCGCCGGCGATCATGTACGGGCTGCATCTGGTCGAGGCGAATGTCGTGACGCCGCTGATCGTCGGACATCGGCTGACGATCAACCCGATCATGATCCTCATCTCGATCAGCTTCTGGGGCTGGGTATGGGGAACGACGGGGGCGCTTCTGGCGGTGCCGCTGCTGATCATCATCCAGACGGTTATCGGGGCGGCGGGCAAGCCGGATATCGCCGGTTTCCTGTTCGAACACGGCACGCTGACGCAGCAGCGCAAGCGGCGTGGTGTCGAGATCGATCCGCGCGCGGACACGGGAGGATAAACGAGGGATAATTGTGGGTAGTCGGCGCAGAAACGGCGTTGACAGGGTGCCCGCCCACGCATAGTGAGCCGCCTCCACGCTTTACAAGCGGGTGTAGCTCAGTTGGTTAGAGCGCCGGCCTGTCACGCCGGAGGTCGCGGGTTCGAGCCCCGTCACTCGCGCCATTGCCCTGTTCGGGGATGGTAAATGCGTTTTTCTCCCAGCCTGTATTCGTGCCAGCATCTAGCGCCAGTGTCCGGTTTCCATCCACTGCAGCATGCGGCGCATGGGCAGCACCCAGAGCCAGACGATGCCGGTGAAGACGTAGAACACCAGTTGTAGCAGCCAATGCCATTGGCCGACGACGTTCGACAGGCTGGCCACCGCGACCACCCAGATCGCGATCAAAATGATAATCGCCAGCATGCCTGCGGGTTTGCGCCAGCTTGGCGTCATGGCGTGATCCAATCCTGTTCGGTTGCGATGGCGTGCAATGGCACGTCCCAAGGGTCGGCGGGAAGGGCCTCGACCTGCTGGATGCTCCAGGCGATGCCGACGCGCCACGCATCGGGGAACGCGAGGAAGGCGCGATCGTAATACCCCGCGCCCTGGCCAAGCCGGTTGAGCGCGGCATCGAAGGCGACCAGCGGGGTGAGGATGATATCAGGTTTGCGCTCGTCCGCGGTGTCGGCGGGCTGTTGCAGACCGAATGGCCCGGCGACCAGGGCGACTTCGGTATCCCAGGCGAGGAAGCGCAGCGGCACGGCGCGGGAGGTGACGTGGGGGAGGACGATCTCGCACCCCGCGTCGACGGAGGCGCGGGCGAGCGGAGCAGGGTCGGCTTCGCTGCCCATCGGGACGTACGACGCGACGGTAAGGCCGCGCGACAACCGATCGAGAAATTCCTGCGGTACGATGATACCGGGACGCGCGTGCGCCACGAACTTGTCTCGATCTGCACGGATTTGAGCGCGCAACTGTTTCTTGGTGGAGATCATGTGCTGCGGCCGGATGGAGTGGCGGGACCACCGTGGCCGTTTGCCTGAATATCCTCTGACGCCAAAAGCATCAGGTGGGGATCATGTACGACAGACCAGGATCTGCGCAGGGACAACCCCCTAGGAAGAAGAATCGCCTCAGGGATAATCGGTAAAGCTCGTACCGGGCAGTGCCCGCCATTACGATATATAGCGCGCAATAGGTTAATTCTCAAGGCTCCCGGCCAGCGCTTCGAGCCGGTCGGCGAGGTTTTCGAGCCATTCCGCCGTGACACCGGTCGGCGCGCCCTCAGGCAGGCGGTTCTGGGCATCATGCAGGTCGTCGGCGAGCATCAGCGCGACGAAGAGCATCGCGCGTTCTCCGCCGACGCCGCCCGAGGCACGCGCGGCGGACGACCAGCGCGAATCCAGCAACACGCCGACGCGCAGCAACTGATCCTCTTCGCCATCGCGACAGGCGACGATGTGGCGGTGACCGCCGATGGTGAGGGTGACATCAGCCATCGGCGTTGCCCCCGTCCATCGTGCGAGCGATCACGTCATCTAAGGCGGCAACGGCATCGGCCATGCGGGTGCGAAGCGCGGCATGGCGTTTGGTCAGGGCATCGCTGGCGCTGGCGCGCCTGGCGCTTGCCGCTTCGATCCGCGCGATCGCGGCCGTGATGCGGTCGATGGAGGAAATAGCCATCGCACTCAGATAGCACGGCTTGTCCGCGCGACAACATCGATTTGGCCGCCATACGGTTGACGCGCGGGGCGAGCCACCGCAAAGACCGCGCACATCATCGACGGCCGGGGGCATGTCGCCTGGCATCTTACGAAGGACTTTGCGCGACCATCGCCGTTTCAGCCGCCGATCCGGCCACCGCGATTCGCGCGGGCAAGATCATGCGGTGATGAACGCGGCAATGGCGCGCGGTGGATTTCGGCCCGATCGGGCCAGGCTATGACGGGAGACAGGAAATGACGGTCAGGGTAGCGATCAACGGGTTCGGGCGCATCGGTCGCCTTGTCGCACGTGCGGTGCTGGAACGTGGTGATACCGGGCTGGAACTGGTTGCGATCAACGATCTGGCCGATGCGAAGTCGAATGCGTGGCTGTTCAGCCGTGACAGCGTGCACGGCAAATATCCGGGCAAGGTTTCGGCCGAAGGGCAGGATCTGGTCGTTGACGGCAAGCGCATCCGCGTCACCGCCGAGCGCGATCCGGCAAACCTGCCGCACAAGGAATTGGGCATCGACATCGTGCTGGAATGCACCGGCTTCTTCACCGACCGCGAGAGCGCGCAGAAGCACATCGATGCGGGCGCGAAGAAGGTGCTGATCTCGGCACCGGCCAAGGGCGTCGACCTGACCGTGGTGTACGGTGTCAACAACGACAAATTGGAGGCGGGGCATCACATCGTCTCGAACGCATCGTGCACGACCAACTGCCTGGCACCGGTTGCTAAGGTGCTGAACGATGCGATCGGCATCGAGCGCGGGCTGATGACGACCGTGCATGCCTATACCAACGACCAGAAGATCCTCGACCAAATCCATCCCGATCTGCGCCGTGCGCGAGCGGCGGGCATGTCGATGATCCCGACCACCACAGGTGCTGCGCGTGCGGTGGGCGAGGTTCTGCCGGAACTGAAGGGCAAGCTGGACGGTTCCGCGATCCGCGTGCCGACGCCGGACGTGTCGCTGATCGACCTGACGTTCACGCCGTCGCGCGACACGACGCGCGACGAGGTGAATGCGATCCTGAAAGCGGCGTCCGATAGCGGGCCCTTAAAGGGTATTCTCGACTGGTCGGACGAGCCTTTGGTGTCGATCGATCTGATGCACACGTCCGCCTCGTCTACCGTCGACAGCCTGGAAACGGCGGTGCTCGACGGCAAGCTGGTGCGGGTGGTCAGCTGGTACGACAATGAATGGGGTTTCTCCAACCGCATGGTCGATACAGCCGGTGCGATGGGCAAGTTCCTCTAATGAACGCGCTCTCCGCGCCGTCTGCGTCCACGCGGAATGGTGCGGAGGGCGTTGGAACCTTGGTCGGTATCGCACGGCACGGTCAGCCCAAGGGGCCGATGGAAACCGTCGATCATGTGTCCGTCACGGTCGAGGCGGGCATCGCCGGAGACTTTCGTGGTGGTTTCAAAGGGCGACCGCACAAGCGGCAGGTGTCCTTGATGGAGCGCGGCGACTGGGCAGCGGCGACCGCCGAGGTCGGCCACACGATCCCCTGGCAGGAGCGGCGCGCGAACCTACTGGTCGATGGGCTGGACTTGCCGCAGACCGTGGGCGTCCGGATAAGGATCGGAGCCGACGTGTTGCTCCAGGTGATGGTGGAAACCGACCCGTGCGAGCGCATGGAGAAACTGGCCTCTGGCCTGCGCGCAGCGTTGACGCCGGATTGGCGCGGTGGGGTTTGTACGATGGTATTGGCCGGCGGCGAGATCGCGATCGGCGACGAGATCAGGATAGAGCAAGCATGAGTAGAGCCTTCAAGACGCTGGACGATATGGGCGATGTTTCAGGCAAGCGCGTGTTGGTGCGCGAAGACCTGAACGTGCCGATGGCGGATGGCGCGGTGACCGACGATACGCGGTTGCGCGCGACGCTGGCGACGGTTGGCGAACTGGCGGACAAGGGCGCGATCGTCCTGGTGCTGGCGCATTTCGGGCGGCCCAAGGGCGAGCGCAATCCGGCGATGTCGTTGGCACTGGTCACCAAGCCTTACGAAGCAGTGCTGGGTCGCCCAGTGCGTTTCATTGATTGGGATGGGGCAGAGCAGGCGGTGGCCAGCCTGCAGCCGGGCGATATCGCGGTACTGGAAAATACCCGCTTCTTCGCAGGCGAAGAGAAGAATGATCCCGAACTAACGGCGAAGATTGCGAAGCTCGGTGATCTTTATGTCAACGATGCCTTCTCGGCGGCCCATCGCGCGCATGTTTCGACCGAGGGTTTGGCGCATGTCCTCCCCGCCTTTGCCGGGCGTGCGATGGAGGCGGAACTCGATGCGCTGGACAAGGCTCTGGGGACACCCGAGCATCCGGTCGCGGCGGTGGTCGGTGGTGCGAAGGTGTCGTCGAAGCTCGACGTGCTCAAGCATCTCGTCAACAAGGTCGATCATCTGATCATCGGCGGCGGCATGGCCAACACCTTCCTCGCGGCGCGCGGCGTGGATGTCGGCAAGTCGTTGTGCGAACACGATCTGACCGGCACGGCGGACGAGATCTTCGACGCGGCGGAACGCGCGAACTGCACGATTCATTTGCCCTATGACGTGGTAGTGTCGAAGGAATTCGCCGCCAACCCGCCAAGCCTGCGTACCTGCAACGTCCATGAGGTAGCGACGGACGAGATGATCCTAGATGTCGGTCCGGCCGCGGTGGAAGCACTGGCCGACGTGCTCAAGAATTGCCGCACTTTGTTGTGGAACGGCCCGCTGGGCGCGTTCGAGACAGCGCCGTTCGACAGGGCGACGGTCGCGCTGGCGAAAACTGCGGCGGCGTTGACCCGCGATGGGTCGCTGGTGTCGGTAGCTGGCGGCGGCGATACTGTCGCGGCGCTCAATCAGGCGGGCGCGGCGGGCGACTTCACGTTCGTCTCCACCGCTGGCGGAGCGTTCCTGGAATGGATGGAGGGCAAGGATCTGCCGGGTGTCGCGGCACTGGCGCGTTAGCCTCCGGCCGATCGACGGGGCGCTGATGATGGCCGGTTTCGGCATGGTCGATTTCTCGGTGCGCCATCGCAACAGGGTTTCGACGTCCGTCACCTTCGCCTGATCCAACCCGTGAACCGACGACAACCGCTGGCCGAAGGGCTGGGAGGTTTGGTTGTAGAGCCATTTGCATCAGCGCGCCTTGAGCAGTGGCCCGACGAGACGCTCGAGCGAGCGGGCGTCGAATGACTGCCCTTCGACATATTCGAGGCGCCCATCGCGCCTGAAGACATAGTTGGCCGGCACCGAGGCAATGGTAAGATCGCGGCCATAGACGTGGCGCGCCTGAAGATACGCGATGCTGGGCGAGACCAGTTGGTCGCCTGTTACGCTGCCAGGATCGACCGCGATGCCGATCACCACCAGCCCGTCTCCGTAATGGTGGCGATAATAAGCGTTGAGTAACGGGATTTCGGCACGGCACGGCGCGCACCATGTCGCCCAGATGTTGATGACGACCACCTTACCGCGCAAATCCTCCAGCTTGAGCCGGGTGCATTCCGCCAGCCTGAAATCGCGCGGCATGCCGTTTGGCGCACGTGCTGGTGCTGCGACGGTCATTCCGCCGATCAGGGCGACGGCGAACACCGCTGTCCGGAAGAGGGGCCAAGCCATCGTCTGGACGCTGGCCTGTCCCTCGCGTTCGGTCAATCCGGTGGACGTCGAAATTGCCGCGGCTTCAGCCCGCCGGTGCACGCTCCGCCAATAGTGGAACGAGTTCAGCGTTCAGGCCGTCAAGATCGAATGCGGCCGCTTTGGCATAGCGGATCCGTCCGGCGCGATCGATGATATAATTGGTCGGCACCGCTTTCACGTCGCCATAGGGACCGCTGATCTTGCGGGCGGGGGGAATCTTCATCACCGCGAACAGCTTCTTCAACTGATAGGGCTGGAGCGACCCTTCCGTGGTAATCGCATAGACCTTCAGCCCGTTCTGGCGCCGCAACTCGTAATATCGGTCGAGCAGCGGCAATTCCTGGCGACACGGGACGCACCAGGTTGCCCAGTAATTGAGCACCACCACGCTGCCGCGCAATTGCTCGCTGGTGACCTTGGTGCCATCGATCATGGTGATGACGAACGGCGGGGCGATATCTCCGACTTTCGGTGGGCGCGCGCTGCCAGCCAGGACTATGACGAAGATGCCGGCCGCCAATAGCCTGAAAATCGGTGAAAATATCTTGGTCATGCCGTTATCCCCCAGGTGCACGGTGCGTCATGGCCCGGAACGGGTCAAGTGTCGCGCGTTGGCGATATTGCTCCGGCGGCGCGCGCCCGCTAACAGCCGCGCAACCAGATTATATGTATAGGGGACCAAGATGACGCCGATCGTGAAGGCCATTCTCGACAAATACGAGGCCGACAATCCCGCCACAAAGGCGAACCTTGCGCGTATCCTGATGCAGGGCAAGCTGGGCGGAACCGGTAAGCTGATCATCCTGCCGGTCGACCAGGGGTTCGAACATGGCCCGGCGCGCAGCTTCGCGATCAACCCGCCGGCTTACGACCCGCATTACCATTGGCAGCTGGCGATCGACGCCGGGCTAAGCGCGTTCGCAGCGCCGCTCGGGATGATCGAGGCGGGGGCGACGACCTTTGCGGGACAGGTGCCGACCATCCTCAAGGTCAATAGCTCGAACAGCTGGGCGCAGGGTGCGAATCAGGCGGTCACGGGGTCGGTCGAGGATGCGGTGCGGCTCGGTTGCGCGGCGATCGGCTTCACGATCTATCCCGGGTCGGACGACCTGTTCGAGATGATCGGGCAGATTCGCGAGATGTCGGCCGAGGCCAAGGCGCTCGGCATCGCGACAGTAATCTGGTCCTATCCGCGCGGCGGCGCGCTACCCAAATCGGGCGAGCTCGCGCTGGACGTCGGCGCTTATGCCGCGCACATGGCGGCGTTGCTCGGCGCGCACATTATCAAGGTGAAGCTGCCGAGCGACCATATCGAGCAGGCCGAAGCCAAGCCGATGTACGAAGGCACCGACTGGTCGAAACAGTCGGACCGGGTCCGCCATGTCGTGCAGTCGAGCTTTGCCGGCCGTCGCATCGTGGTTTTCTCTGGCGGGGCGGCCAAAGGCGCCGACGCGGTCTATCAGGACGCACGCGACATTCGCGATGGTGGCGGCAACGGATCGATCATCGGCCGCAACACCTTCCAACGGCCGCGCGACGAGGCGCTGGCGATGCTCGACAAGCTGGTGCGCATCTACAAGAACGAGGAATAAGGCCTGCAGAAGCTGCCGACCCTGGAGTTTGCCTATCATCGCAGCCTTGGTCCGATGATCGCCGTTCTCCTGGGAATCGCGATCGTCGAAATGCTGGTCGTGCATCTCGTTGTCGCGTTGCTGGTCGGGTGGTGGGCGGCGCTGGTTGCGGCGGTGCTGGACGTATCGCTGATCTTGTGGCTGATCGGTTTGCTGAGATCGTTCAGGCGGCTTCCGGTAACGATCGCGGATGGCGTCCTGACGGTCCGGGCGGGGTTTTTGCGATCGGTTACGGTGCCGGTCGCGCAGATAGCGGGGTTGCGACCGACATGGGATCGAGCGGCGCTCAAGCATCGCGCGACGCTCAACCTAGCATTGGCGAGCTGGCCGAACGTGGTGATCGATCTGCGCGAGCCGATCGTGCTGAGGGGCGGCCGAACCATCACCGCCATCGC
>NZ_JANYEK010000013.1 GCF_025363195.1 Sphingomonas sp. | reverse complement strand
TTTGACCGAAAGTGGTGCGGCCGAGAAGACTCGAACTTCCACGGGCTTTCGCCCACAACGACCTCAACGTTGCGCGTCTACCAGTTCCGCCACGGCCGCACGTAACACTCGCCGGGCGGGCCCGGCAGCTGGTAGGCGAGCGCCCCTAGCAAGCGCGTCGCCTATTGGCAAGCGCGCCTTCCCTCGCCGGAATTCTCGCTACTGATATCGTCCAAACCCACCCCCCTCGTGACCTCCGCGCAGACGGGGATCATAATCCTCTCTGCGCGGGACCGACGATGGCATAAGTTGAGGGAGAATTAGTGCGGCGTGGCGCCGGAGAAGCTCAGCACGAGTTTCTCGGAATTGACCGGGACGTCCAGCTTGGCGCTGTTGAAGTCGACCGATCCGCGCGGCGGCAGGGCCGTCACCTCGGGCCGGATCGTCCAGCTATAGACCAGCCGGCCCTGCGCATCGCGCAGCTCGGCGCGGATGTCGGGCACGCTCTGATGCGCATCGGTCGGGTTGGTCACCTTGCCGCTGACCGCGAACATCTCGCTGCCGTTGCTCAACTCGCGGCGCTCGATCGGGTTCTCGATCAGCCGCAGGGGCGTTTCCTGCGGCGCGATCGGCAGGCCCAGCCGCTGGGCGATGCCGGTGTCGCCGCTAAAGACCAGAGCGATCAGTCCGGCGAGCAACACGAAGCCGACCGCGAATGCGATCAACGTCCATCTTTTGGCCGGGTTGCGCCGTGGCCGGAACGGCGCGCGGTGGGCAAAGGCGTCATAGTCCTCGTCATCGGCGGGATAGGCATCGTGCACGGACGGTGGCGACGGCTCTTCGCGCACCGCTTCGGGTTGCGCCAGGGGTGCAGGAGGCGGGGCAGGAGGCGGGGCAGGCGCGGCGACCGGCGCGGCTTCGGCCTGCGCCACCAGATCGAGCGGTTCCGCCGTCGCCGGGGCCTGGAACCAGCTGTGGCGACAATTGGCACACCGCACGGTGCGACCGTCTGCCCCGATCGCACTATCGGGGACGATGTAGCGGGTGCGGCATTCGGTGCATTCGAGGATCATCGGCGGGTCTTCGCGGCTGGGCACCCATGAACACGAGTGTGACAAAACTAAACACGCGATGACGCCAACTGGCAAGTGCGCACGATATCCTGCGGCGATCGGGTGCAGACGGGCCCCGAGCTCAGCGGCCCTGCGCTTGCGGCGCGGGCGTGGAACGTGCGAAGGCGCTGGTCAGGACAGATCAGATAGCGAAGCGGGCATACGCCGGTCATGGCCAATATCGTGCAGTTCGAGAATGTTGGGCTGCGTTACGGCACCGGTCAGGAAACGCTGTCGGACGTGTCCTTCGCGCTCGCCAGCGGTGCGTTCTATTTTCTCACCGGTTCCAGCGGCGCCGGCAAGACATCGTTGCTCAAATTGCTGTATCTCGCACAACGCCCGACGCGCGGGCTGATCCGCCTGTTCGGTGAGGATGCGGTGACGCTCCCCCGGAAAAGGCTGCCCGGTTTCCGCCGCCGTATCGGCGTGGTGTTCCAGGATTTCCGGCTCGTACCGCATCTGTCGGCCTATGATAACATCGCGCTGCCCTTGCGCGTCTCGGGCGTCCCCGAAAGCGACATCGCCGCACCGGTGCGCGAGATGCTGGAGTGGGTGGGGTTGAGCGAGCGTGCCCATGCCAAGCCGCCGACCTTGTCGGGCGGTGAGCAACAACGCGTCGCCATCGCCCGCGCGGTGATCGGCCGACCCGAAATCCTCGTGGCCGACGAACCGACCGGCAACGTCGATCCCGACATGGCGGAGCGGCTGTTGCATCTATTCGATTCGCTCAACCGGCTCGGCACCACCGTGGTGGTGGCGACGCACGATTTCCATCTGCTCGGGCGCATTGCCGGAGCGCACATGATGCGGCTCGACAATGGCCGGTTGCTCGATCCGACCGGGTCGCTGCGCTTCCCCCCGGTGCAAACCGACTGATGGCGGTGAAACTGATCCCCTCGGCGGCGGACCGTCGCTTGCTCGACGAAAGTCGCGGCACGCGCGCGATGACGTGGATTATGGCGATCATGCTGTTCCTGACCGTGCTGGCCGCCGCGCTCGGGCTCGGCACGCATTCGGCGGCGGTGTCGCTCGACCGGCAATTGGCCGGGCGGCTGACGGTGCAGATCGTCGCGCCGGAGGCAGCGGTGCGCGAAGGGCAGGTGGCGGCGACGCTCGGCGCGCTCAAGGTCTTGCCCGAGGTGAAGCGGGCGAGCGAGGTCGACCGCGCCGAGCTGACGAAATTGCTTCGGCCCTGGTTGGGCAGCGACGGCGCGGATCCCGACCTGCCGATCCCGGCGATGATCGACGTCGATCTCGCTGCGGCATCGGACGCGGGGTCGGAGGTGGCGATCGCGCGGACGACGGCGGCGGTGCACAGGGTGGCTCCGACGGCGCGGATCGACCGCCAGGAAAGCTGGATGGCACCGGTCAGCGACTTCATGGGCATGGTGACGAGCCTGGCCGGAGCGCTCGTCCTGCTGATGGCGGCGGCGACGGCGGCGGTGGTGATCCTGGCGGCGCGCGCCGGGCTCGAGACGCACCGCGATACGATCCAGGTGCTGCATATGCTGGGATCGACCGATATTCAGGTGTCGCGCCTGTTCCAAAGGCGGATCGCGCTGGACACGTTGGTCGGCGGGGTGCTCGGCACGGCGGTCGCCTGCGTGTTGGTGGTGGTCGTCGGGTGGCGGCTTGGGGCGATCGGGTCCGATCTGCTGTCGGGGGTGAATCTGGGCCCGCGCGACTGGATGTTGCTGCTGGTGCTGCCCGTCGTGTTCGCACTGCTCGCCACGTTGGCGGCGCGCGTCGCGGTGACGGCGGCGCTGAGCAGAATCCTGTGAGGATGGTCGCGTGATCCGGCGGCTGCTCGCTTTGGCGCTCATCCTGTGGCTGCTCGGTTTCGCTGCGTTCATGCTCCTGCTGCCGCCACCGCTGGAGAATATGAAAACCGACGCCATCGTCGTGCCGACTGGCGGCGCGGGACGAATCCCGCGCGGGATCGACCTGCTCCAGCATCATGAAGCGACCCGCATGCTGATCACCGGCGTCGCGCCGGAGGTGGAGGCCGACGAACTTGCCGCCGAATACAAGGCACCGCTGGCGTTGTTCGCCTGCTGCATCGATCTCGGGCAGGAGGCGGTCGACACCCGATCCAACGCGATCGAAACCGCGCGCTGGGTGCGCGACCATCGCTACAAGACGGTACGGCTGGTCACGTCGGACTGGCATATGGCGCGGGCGCGAATGGAACTCGCCAATGCGCTTGACGGCGACGTGCAGGTGGTCGGAGACGGCGTGCCGAGCGATCCGCGCTTCGCCACCCTGATCGCCGAATATAACAAATTGCTGTTGCGCCGGGTCGCGCTCTGGACGGGAATCGGTCGATGAACCGCTTGCGTAACCTGCTGTTCAAGATCGTGTTCTACACGCTGTCCGTGCCGATTGTGCTGGCGACGCCGATCAGCGCGGTGTTCGGGCGCGGGGCGATCGTGTTCAACACGCATCTCTGGACCAAATTCCATCACTGGGCGACGAAGACCTTTCTCGGCATTCACCAGCATATCGAAGGGCCGCAATTCCTCGACGGTCCGGTGATCTACGCCGCCAAGCATCAGGCGATGTACGAAACGCTGGAACTTGGGCGGATGCTCAACACGCCCGCGATCGTGATGAAGCAGGAACTGGCCAACATTCCGGTGTGGGGCTGGGCGGCGCGCGTCTATGGCTGCATCGTGGTGGACCGCGAAGCGTCGGCGGGGGCACTCCGGCGGATGGTCAAGGAGGCCAAGGCGGCGCTGTCGGAAGGACGATCGATCCTGATCTTCCCGGAGGGGACGCGCGTTCCGCCGGGCGAGCAGCCGCCCCTGCGCGCGGGCTTCGCCGGACTGTACCAGATGCTGAAGATCCCGGTGATACCGATCGCGATCGATTCGGGCCTCGTGTGGCCGAGGCATGGGCCGAAACAAGCCGGTGTGGTGACGTTCCGCTTCGGCGAGGCGATCCCCGCCGGCCTGCCGCGCGACGAAGCCGAGGCGCGGGTGCATGCCGCGATCAACGCGCTGGACGTGCAGGGCTGACATCCAAGCATCGTCACGCCAGGACCTGTGCGCGGTTCATGCCATGGACCAAGTATACGTCATCCCCGCGCAGGCGGGGATCCATAATGGCTGAGGTTGAGATGATCGCCGGCTGCGGTAATTATGGATCCCCGCCTGCGCGGGGATGACGCAGAAACTTTATGCTCGAACGGGGGTAGGGACCGATCACGTCCCGCGCGACGGTAATCGGCTATTCGTGCGACCGCCCGAAATCTGGCGCGGGATCATCCTGCCCCTGTTCGATGATGCCGCGCCGGATCGCCCGCGTGCGGCTGAAATGGTCGAACAATTCCTCGCCCTTGCCCAGCCGGATGGCGCGTTGCAGTGCCGTCAGGTCCTCGGAAAAGCGCTGCAGCATGTCGAGCACCGCGTCCTTGTTGGTCAGGAACACGTCGCGCCACATCGTCGGATCGGAGGCGGCGATGCGGGTGAAATCGCGAAAGCCACCGGCGGAATATTTGATCACTTCGGACTGCGTTACCTCCTCCAGATCGGAGGCGGTGCCGACGATGGTGTAGGCGATCAGATGCGGTAAATGGCTGGTCACGGCGAGCACCCGATCGTGATGGTCGGGTGCCATCATCTCGATATCGGCGCCCAGCCGTCGCCAGAATTCCGCGACCCGCTCGACCGCCGCCACATCCGCGTCCTCGGGTGGCGTCACGATGCACCAGCGTTTGTGGAACAGGGATGCGAAGCCCGCCTCCGGTCCGCTGCGTTCGGTGCCGGCCACCGGGTGCGCGGGGATGACGGCGACGCCGGGCAGCGCCTCGGTCAGCACGCGCAACACTTCGGCCTTGGACGATCCGACATCGCTGACGATCGCTTCCCTGGGCAAATCGGCGGCGAATTCCGCCGCTGCCGCGCCCATTGCGCCGACTGGAACGCACAGGATGACGAAATCGGCATCGATCACCGCCGCGCCGCCCGATCCAGCAATGTCGTCGCACAGTTGCAGGCGATCGGCGACCGCACGGACGTGCGGGTCGGAATCATAGCCGGTCAGTCGCACCGTCGGCATCTCCACCCGTACCGCGCGCGCGATCGACGATCCGATCAGCCCCAGGCCGATGATGGTGACGCGGCCAAAGGGCGGCTGTTGCCGCCCGTCTTCAAAAGATGCCGGGAGCATCAGCCTGCCGCTTCGACCAGATCGCGGAGGGCAGCGGCAACGCCTTGCGTTTCGTCTGCGGTGCCGATGGTGATGCGCAAGGCCTGTGGCAGGCCCTGTCCGGGCAGCCAGCGGACGATATAGCCCGCATCCATCAGGCCCTTATACGCGACCTCGGCGCTCAGCTTGCCCCCGAACAGCACCAGCACGAAATTCGCCTGGCTCGGCACGGCGCGCAGGCCGGCATTGCCCATCTGGCCGATTTCGTCGGTGAACCAGCGCCGCCACTGCGCATTGTGTGCACGGGTGTGATCGACGAATTCGGTGTCGCCCAGCGCCGCGATCGCCGCCGCCGTGCCCGCAATCGTGATCGAGAAGGGCAGCCGGATGCGGTGCATCGCATCGATGATCTCGGGGCTGGCATAGCCCCAGCCGATCCGCTCGGCGGC
>NZ_JANYEK010000231.1 GCF_025363195.1 Sphingomonas sp. | reverse complement strand
CATCGACTGGCCGGCAATGTCGCAGAGATAGGATCGGCGGAACCAGCCGAATAGATGCATGACCTGCAGATTGATGCCCGAGCTCATCTGCAACAGCGCGCTGCCGAGCAAAAGTGCCAGCGCAACCGACAAAGCGGTTAGACCATAATGCGATCTGGCACCGACGACGGGGAAGATCACCGCGGCAAGCACGCCCACTGCCACGAAGAGGACGAGGCGCAGGCGGCGAATACCGGCAAGATAATCGCCAAACGCGATACCGGCGCCATGACGCGACTTGCGCCAGAAATATGTGATCGAGCTGTTCAGGCCGAGATCGCTGGCGATCGCAACGAATGTCAACGTTGTCGCGGCCAGCGCGTAGAGCGCATAGTCCGACACAGGCATATAACGGACATAGACAAGGCCCGATACCATGCCGATCGCCTGCGCGAAGCCACTCGACAGGCCGAATTCGAACAGCAGTCGAAGCCAAGACAGAATGCGGGCACGCGACATTGGGTGGGCGGTCAGGCGAGGAGGATGCTGCGCTCTGCCGCGATGAGGCGACTGAGCAGTTCGTCGAAATCTACCTTTGCGCGCCAGCCCAGCAGGGATTCCGCCTTGCGGGGATCGCCATAGCTGGTCCCGATGTCGGTGGCGCGCATCAGGCGCTGATCGACTTGAACATGGTCATGCCAGTCAAGGCCGAGCAATTCGAAGCAGCGTTGAACGAAATATTCCAGGCTGTGGCTCTGCCCGGTCGCGACAACGAAATCGGTTGCGTGGTCGAGCTGCAGCATGCGCCACATCGCATCGACATATTCCTCCGCCCAACCCCAGTCACGCACCACATTCAAGGCGCCGAGCTTCAGCGTCTCGTCAGATCCGGCAGCGATGCGGGTTGCCGCGCGAACGACCTTGCGAGTCACGAAGCGTTCGGGGCGCAGCGGGCTTTCGTGATTGAAGAGAATGCCCGAACTGGCGAACAGGCCATAAGCCTCGCGGTAATTGGCCACTTCCCAGAACGCGGTCGCCTTGGCGACGCCGTAGGGACTCCGTGGCTGAAATGGAGTGGTTTCGGTCGCCGCATTGGCGAGCGTCGTCTCACCGAAGCATTCGCTTGAGGCAGCGTTGTAGAGCTTCGTGCCCCCCCCTAGAAACCGCAGCACCTCAAGCAGGTTCAACGTGCCGAAGGCGATGCTCTCCAGCGTCTCGACCGGCTGCGCAAACGATAGTCCGACGGAGGTCTGGCCGGCGAGGTTATAGATCTCGTCGGGCTTGGTTTCGGTCAATACTTGCAGCACGCTGCGAAAGTCGGTCAGCGTCATCGACAGCGTCGAAATCCGGTCGAGTATGCCGAGATGCGCGAGATTGGAAAAGCGCGACACCTCGGCATCGCGCGACGTACCGAACACCTGATAGCCCTTTTCGATCAGCAACTTGGCCAGCAATCCACCATCTTGCCCGGAAATACCGCAGATGAGCGCGCGCTTTGTCATTGCCAGCCCTTAGGGGCTAGGTCGCAGCCGGGCAATGTCCATTACCGCGCTGCTTTATTCGACGTTGTGGTGGCCAAGCAAATAGCACGACCATTCGCGCGACAGCAGGCCCTTGCTGCTGACGATTTCGCCTTTCCGGATCAGACCGGGAATGGCCGACATCCAGCTGTCATAGGGTATGTTGAAGCCGGTTTTAGCGCGATGACGGTGCCAGTCGGGCAGCGGTTTCGCAGGGGTGTCCGCCAGCAATTGCTTGCCTTGTCCCGGTTTCAGATGCGGGATGGCCGGAGCAACTTTTCGGAACAATGCGATGTCGACCATCGGCGCGCGAATCTCGATGCTGTGGCGCATGCCGGCCCAATCGGCATCGCGCAGCAACTGGTTGCGCATGTAGAAGCTGGTTTCGAGCAGAGATATCGCGCCGTGGGTCGAGCCGGGCATCGGATCGAGCGTGGCATTCATGCGATCGACGATCGCCAGTCGCTGCAGCCCCTGCGCAACGAAATCGCGATCCAGCAGATCATTGAAATCCTCCGGCAGCCGAAGCGCCCGCCGCACCATATACGCGCCGCCCAACGACCCCGCATAGCGTAGGAGTCCGGTCGCTTTTGGATTGGCGGCCAGAAAACGCGGCGCTAGGGCGCGCATGGCCATGCCGGCCGCTGCGCTGGCGTAGGGCAGGCGCGCTATCTTGCCGTAGCGTGCGCGCCAGTTGGGAATATCGGTGAAGCTGGGATAGCCGCCGAGCAACTCGTCTGCGCCGAGGCCGGACATCGCGACCTTCAGCCCTTGCTCGCGTGCGGCCTTGGATACGAACCAGGTGTTGATCCCATCGATCGAGGGTTGATCCATGTTGGTCAGGATGTCGGTCAGGTCGCCGAGGAATTCGTCGCGCCCGATGCGGCGGACGCTGTGACTCGCACCGTAATAGTCCGCGATCCGTGCCGCGACCGGCACTTCGTCCTCTGCCATCCCTTCAAATTCGTCGAACCCCAGGGTGATTGCCTGGATCGGCTGAGCCGCATGCTCCATCGCCACGCCGAGGATCGCGGCGGAATCGACTCCGCCGGACAGAAAAAGACCGACCGGAACATCGGCCGTGAGATGTGCGGCAATGCTGTCGCGGAGCGCATGATGCATCTGGTTGATCGCCGCGCTGGCATTGATCCCGGCGTTTTCCCCCTCGGCCAATATCTTCGCCGGATCGACATAGCGACGCATGGCAACGCCATCCGCATCGATCGTCATGCAATGCCCGGCCGGCAGAGCCGAGATATCGCGATACCAGGTGAAGGGTTCCGGCACGCTGCCCATGAGCATGAATCCCACGACCCCCGCGGGATCGCGCGCTGTGCCGATCGCGCCACCCGCGCGCAGCGCCTGGACCTGCGATGCGAAGCGGAACGTGCCGCCATGATCGGAATAATATAGTGGCTTGATGCCGAAAGGGTCGCGCGCGACGAACAGGCTGTGCGCAACTGTATCCCATATCGCGAAGGCGAACATGCCGCGCAGGTGATCGAGCATCGCTGGTCCGTTCAGCTCGTACAAATCGAGCAGCGTTTCGGTGTCCGAGGTCGTGGCCAGCGATCGGCCGGCGGCAAGCGCATCGGCCCGCAAAGCGGCATAATTGTAGATTTCGCCGTTAAAGACGATGTGATAGCGCCCGTCGCGGCTAGTCATCGGTTGCACGGCGCGATCGTCGAGATCGATGATCGACAGCCGGCGATGTCCGAGCAAACAGCGCCCGTCGGTGCTGGTCCATAGGCCGGACCCGTCCGGCCCACGTGTCGCCATTGCGTCGCGCACGGCGATCGCCTCACCCCGTGACGGCGCGGGCACGTCGATACGATAGGCAAATGCCCCGTTCACACCACACATCGGCTTTAGATACCCCACCCCTGGACGACCTGATGCTTTGGCTCAACGCGCACGGTCCCCCAACCGGTTCGAGCCTTGCCTAACAACAGGTTATACAACGCTAATGCATTGGCGCCACCGGATGCAACCGGCGATCTCGCTAATTCTAAAGCAGGCATTGGGCCAATCCGGATCAAGTAGAGAGGATGGCGCGTAAACGATTGATAAAATTTGGAAAAGAAAAATAGTCAAGGCCTTCGGGAATGCCCTTGGGAGTTTTCAGCGCGCTGAATATTGCCCGTTCGATCTGTCCCGGATCGGCCGGATCGACCGCGATGCCCAGCATTCCTTCACGGATCGCCTCAAACCCGCCATCTAAGGTGCTGGCGATGGCGGGGACTCCGCAGGCCAAGGCCTCGATGATGACGAAGCCGAAGCCTTCGCCGCGGCTGGGCATGACATAGACATCCGCCAGGCGATAATGGTCCGCCTTCCGGTTTTCCGGCACCATGCCGGTGAACACCACATGGTCAGCAACGCCAAGCGCGGCGGCTTTCTCCTTCAGGCGGTTCAGGTCGTCCCCCTTGCCGGCGGCTAGGTAGAGGATCGTGGGGTCGCGTTCGCGCAGGCGCGGCAGAACCTCGATCATCTCGTCAAAGCCCTTGGCGCGTTCGCTGCTCGCCATCCGGCCGAACGTCATCAGCACTTTACGACCGGCCAGACCGTATTCGGCGACCAGATCCGGTGCCTTCGGTCCTGCGGCATAGTGTTCGAGGTGGATGGCGTTGGGCAGCAGGGCGGTGCCCCCGCGGGGACCCGAAGCCCAAGAGAGATAGCGTTCCAGCGTCACGCGACTGATGGAAACCACTAGATCGATCTGGCCGACCAGCCGATCGGCCAGGAAACGCTTGGTCGGCTGCCACACTTCGATACCGAATATGAGCATGACGAGTTGCGCGCCGCGGAGCTTCGCGATCAGCGTGCACAACGGCAACAGGTTGATGTGCCCGCAGATCACGATGTCGGGCCTGGGGCCGGTCAGGCCGCGCCAAAAGGCGGCGCGGACAAAGCGGCCTATGCCGCCGACGCCTGAGAGAAGAAAGCTGAGTTTATCGGGCAACGGGCCGAGCGGTTGTTCCGCCAAGCGCGGCATGGCCTCAACACTTGCAATGTCCGGCAACGAACACATCGCATCGATAAAGTCGCGATTATACTGCGAAATGCCTCCGAAACCGCCATAGGCATCGCTCAACAACATAAAGACGTGCGCGCCGCGGACGGCCGGATCGGATGTGATCATTGGCCGGCGAACAGCGTGATGTGCGGTGGCTGACGATACAGGTTTGGCCCGGTCGAACCCGTCGTGGTCACGGAGCGCAATGCGGGAAATGTCTTCCGAACCACCGGCACTTCGCCGAACACTGAATGGCTGTAAAACATCCGATCGCCTTGGAAATGATTACAACCTTTCCCCCGGGCCATGCCGAGATTGAAGGACTGCCAAAGCTCGAGCACGCTGATTGTTGGCTTGAGAGCGCGATCGACGGCTGATCCCTCGCCAAAGGTATGTGAACCCGAGCTGAAAATACCTGTCTTCGCAACCCAGCACGTTTTGGAGACGACGCGACGATGATCCTTGATGTGGTGCAACGCGCCGAATGCGCATCCGAAGTCGACACCGTCGTCTTGCAGCGCAAGGATTAGCGCGTTGCCATCGATCAATTCTTCGCGGCTCAGGCCTTTTCCACAATCCTTTTCGCGCTGCGCCGCGACCGGCTCGACCCCGACATCGCGGATGTCGTGACAGTTCTTTAGATAAGGTAGGCCGCGTCCGGGGGCCACGATTTCCAGGATCGGGGTCATTTGCTGCTGGCCAATTATGTCCGACAGCCGGTCGAGCCCGCGATAATCCTCGTCTGCATCCGCACCGCGCATCTCGTCGTATCGATCGGCCGCATCGGTATGATATTGGCGCTGCGCATCGACTTCAGACACAGACATTCCTTTTAGCGGTCACGGTTGACGAAGAAATCGATCGTGGATTTCAAGCCTTCGGCCAGCGGCACCTTGGGTTGCCAGCCGAGAATCGATCTGGCCTTGCCGATGTCCGGCTTACGCTGCTTGGGATCATCGGCAGGCAGGGGCATGCGGATCAGCTGTGATTTTGAACCGGTCTGCCCGAGCACCAGTTCGGCTAGCTCGATCATCGTGAATTCGACCGGGTTGCCCAGGTTGATCGGGCCGGTGACATCGGGTCCGGTCTCCATCAGCCGGATGAAGCCATCGACCAGATCGTCGACATAACAAAACGATCGCGTCTGCGATCCATCGCCATAGATCGTGATCGGATCGCCCTTCAGCGCCTGGACGATGAAGTTCGAGACGACGCGGCCGTCCGCCGGATGCATGCGCGGGCCATAGGTGTTGAAGATACGCGCGACCTTGATCTCAAGTCCGTGCTGGCGGTGATAATCGAAAAACAGGGTTTCGGCGCAGCGCTTGCCCTCGTCATAGCAGGAGCGCGGGCCGATCGGGTTGACGTTGCCCCAATATTCCTCCGGCTGCGGATGGACCGAAGGGTCACCGTAGACTTCGCTGGTTGAAGCCTGGAAGATCTTCGCCTTCACGCGCTTGGCAAGGCCGAGCATGTTGATCGCGCCGTGCACCGACGTCTTGGTCGTCTGGACCGGATCGTGCTGATAATGCACCGGCGAGGCGGGGCAGGCGAGATTGTAGATTTCGTCGACCTCGACATACAGCGGCAGGCACACGTCGTGGCGCATGAATTCCAGCCGCGCATGGTTGTGCAGGTGCTCGATGTTGCGCTTGGCGCCGGTGAACAGATTATCGACGCACAGCACCTCATGCCCCTGTTCGAGCAGCCGGTCGATCAGATGCGATCCCACGAAACCGGCGCCGCCGGTGACCAGGATGCGTTTTCTGCTGTCGTAAAGTCGTGCCAAGTCGAAAGTCTCCGAGAATAATCGCTGCGGATCAGGTCGCAAGTGTCGTGCGTTCTTGGGCACCGTGTTCCAGAAACCAGCGATAGACTTCGGCCACGCCGCGCGCGAGCGGGATCGACGGGGTCCAGCCGAGCGCGTTCAGCTTCGCCGTATCGACCAGCTTGCGCGGTGTGCCGTCAGGCTTGCTGGCATCGAATTCCAGCCTGCCTTCGAAGCCGACGGCATCCGCCACCATATGGGCCAAAGCGCCTATACTTACCTCGTCGCCGGTGCCGATGTTGACGAAGCCGTCTTCGGAATAGGTCTTGGCAAGGAAGACCACAGCGTCGGCGAGATCGTCCACATGAAGGAATTCGCGTAACGGCATCCCACTGCCCCATACCGACACCGCTTTGGCTCCGGCCAGTTTCGCCTCATGCGCCTTGCGCATCAACGCCGGCAGGACATGGCTCGATTGCAGATCGAAATTATCGAACGGACCGTAAAGGTTGGTCGGCTGGGCCGAGATGAAGTCGCAACCATATTGGCGTCGATAGGCTTCGCACAGTTTCAGCCCGGCGATCTTGGCGATCGCATACCATTGGTTGGTCGGCTCCAGCTCGCCGGTCAGCAACGCGCTTTCCGGCATTGGCTGGGAGGCGAATTTGGGGAAGATGCACGACGAACCAAGGAAGACCAGTTTCGACACGCCGTTTACCCGCGCGCCCTCGATCACGTTCGTCTCGATCATCAGATTGTCGTAGAGAAACGCCCCTGGCTGGTCGTTATTGGCCGCGATCCCGCCGACCTTGGCAGCGGCGAGGAAAATCAGGTCGATCAGGTTGGCCGCCATCCAGGCGAAGGTCGCGGCCTGATCGCGCAAGATCG
>NZ_JANYEK010000213.1 GCF_025363195.1 Sphingomonas sp. | reverse complement strand
TTCTTGAGCACCTCGATGCCGGTCATCACGTGGCCGACGCCGATCGCCGCCTGTGCCTGCATCGCCAGCCAGCCGGGCGCGCCCATCTCCTCGGTGATCGCGGCGGCGATGTCGGCGTAGCGTTTCTGATATTCGGCGAGGATGTTCTGGAGGAGCTCGACGCGGTCCTCGCGGCTGGTCGCGGCGAACGAATCGAACGCCTTGCGCGCCGCCATCACCGCACGGTCGGCATCGGCGGCGGTGCCCATCGCGATCGTTCCGGCAACCGCTTCGGTCGCCGGATTAATCACATCGAGGCGGGCGCTGCCCAGCGGCTCGACCCACGCGCCATCGATGTAGAATTTGGTGTAGTTGCGCATCCCAAGGACTCCTTTTTGATTGGAGCCACTCTAGCAGAGCCGGATGCGCAAGCCAGCGCAGGATTACGTTATAGTGAACCTTGGTGCGGGATCAGCTCGCCGGGACGATGTCGACGACGTCGAGGGTCGACTGGAAGCGCGGCCACGGCAGCACCAGCCGCCACCGCGCCGGGCCGATACGCTCGAGCACGCCGACTTCGTTGCGATCGGGGTCGGCGCCATAGACGAAGCGCGACATGTCGCCGCGCAACGTCATTGCGCCGAGGAAGACCATCCGCTCGCCGTCGGGATACAGCGTGCCGGTCGACGACTGGAAGGCGTTGTGTCCGGCAAAGCCGATGACGCCGTCGTCGTTGGTCACCGCACACGGGAAATCGGTTGGCGCGGCGACATCGGGCTGGCCAGGGAGCCGCGCACCGAGCTTGACGACGCGGCAGCGATACGCGCCCGCCGCCGGCCACTCGCCATCGGCAGCGGCAGCGGGTTCGGCGAGGCGACCGAGCGCGGTCCAGTCGGCGGTCTCGCCGTGAACGATCGCCTTGGCCTTGGCGCTGGTCCAAGCCGGCCATAATCCCAACAGCCGGACGCGATCATCGGGGTGGATCGCCGCGCGCCACGTAGCCGCGATGCCGGCCGAAGCCGCGCTCGCCGCGCATAGCACGGCTATCGTTCCAATGAGCACACCCCTGCGCATTCCTTACCGTAGCATGAATTTGCACGGTTGCTGTCGGGAATCGTGGTTTCAGGCGAGCATGTCGCGGACGAAGTTCGCCAGTCCCAACTGGCGCTTTCGGCGAAGTCGCTCGGCCTTAAGGATGGCGCGGATTTCGCCGAGGCAGACGTCGGGATCGTCGTTGATCAGGATGTAATTATACTCGCCCCAGTGGCTGATCTCGGTCGCGGCGCGCTTCATCCGCTGCGCGACGACCTCTTCGCTGTCGGTGCCGCGCCCGCGCAGCCGCCGTTCGAGCTCGGCCATCGTTGGCGGCAGAATGAAGACGCGGACAAGGTCGCTTGCGGCGTCGGTCTGCTGGAGCTGCTGCGTCCCCTGCCAGTCGATGTCGAACAGCACGTCGCGCCCGGCGTGGAGCGTATCCTCGACCGGCCCGCGCGGCGTGCCATAGCGATGCCCGAACACCGTCGCCCATTCGAGTAACTGCTCGTCGGCAAGGAGCGCGTCGAAACCGGCGTCATCGACGAAGCGATAATCCCGCCCCTCGATCTCGCCGGGGCGCGGCGGCCGCGTCGTCACCGAGACCGACATGACGATCTCGGGATCATCGACGATCAGCCGCCGCGACATCGTCGTCTTGCCTGCCCCCGACGGCGACGACAGCACGAACATCAGCCCGCGGCGGGCGGGCGCGGACGAGCGGGCGGGGATCGCGAACTGCGTCATGCCGGGTCGGGGCCGAGCATCGCGTCGGCGCGGACGATGCGGCGGAAGCGGTCTTCGTCGATCAGCCCGAGCTCGAGCGCCGACTCGAGCAGGGTGCCGCCGCTGTGGTGCGCGTGCTTGGCGATCTTGGCGGCGTTGTCATAGCCGATCTCGGGCGCGAGCGCGGTGACCAGCATCAGCGAGCGCTCGACGAGCTCGGCGATGCGGTCGCGGTTCGGCTCGGTCCCGGCGACGCAGCGATCGGTGAAGCTGACCGCAGCGTCGGCGAGCAGGCGGATCGACTGGAGGACCGCGTCGGCGATCACCGGCTTGAACACGTTCAATTCGAGGTGCCCCTGCAGCCCGCCGATGGTGACGGTGACGTGGTTGCCCATCACCCGCGCCGCGACCATCGTCAGCGCCTCGGCCTGCGTCGGGTTGACCTTGCCCGGCATGATCGAGCTGCCCGGTTCATTCTCGGGCAGGCTGAGTTCGCCGAGTCCCGAGCGCGGCCCCGACCCCAACAACCGGAAATCGTTGGCGATCTTGGTCAGGCTGACCGCGAGGACGTTGAGCGCCCCCGATAGCTCGACCATCGTGTCGTGGGTCGCCAGCGCCTCGAACTTGTTCGGCGCGGTGACGAAGGGCAGCCCGGTCAGCGTCGCCAATTCCGCGGCAATCGCCTCGGCAAAGCCGGTGCGGGTGTTGAGCCCGGTGCCGACCGCGGTCCCGCCCTGCGCCAGCCGGTGGAGGCGCGGCAGCACCGCTTCGATCCGGGCGATGCCGTCCTCGATCTGGCGTGCATAGCCCGACGTTTCCTGGCCGAGGCTGACCGGGGTCGCATCCTGCAGGTGCGTCCGCCCGATCTTGATGATGTCGTGCCACGCCTCGACCTTCGCCTGCAACGCGGCGTGGAGGTGCCTGAGCGCCGGGATCAGCCGCGCATCGATCTCGCGCGCAGCGGCGACGTGCATCGCGGTCGGGAACGTATCGTTCGACGACGCTCCGGCATTGACGTGGTCGTTGGGGTGGACCGGCGACTTGCCGCCGCGCGTGCCGGTCAAAAGCTCGTTCGCGCGCCCGGCGATGACCTCGTTCGCATTCATGTTCGACTGCGTTCCCGACCCCGTCTGCCACACGACGAGGGGAAACTGGTCGTCCCATTTGCCGCGCGCAACCTCGTTGGCCGCCTGCTCGATCACCGGTGCGAGATTGTCGTCGAGGACGCCCATCCGCGCGTTGACCCGCGCCGCCGCCTGCTTGACGAGGCCCAGGGCGTGGACAAGAGGCAACGGCATCCGCTCGCCTGTCTCGGGCAGCGCGGCGGCCGGGTCGGTGCCAATCGGGAAGTTGCCGATCGACCGCTGCGTCTGCGCGCCCCAATAAACGGCGGCGTCGACGTCGATGGGACCGAAGCTGTCGGTCTCGCTGCGGGTAGTCATGGCTGCTCCGGAAACGGCGTCGGTCGCTGTCTACCGAAGGGTCCACCGCCACGCAAACGATCACCCGGCTCCCCGGCGGCAACCACCCGCCCGAGAAGTGTCAAGCTGGCTTGACGAAGTTCACGCGAAGTTCACGCCCACGCGCTTGTTCCGGCGACGCCGCGCGAGCCCGACGAAGCCGAAACCAGTGATGAGCAATGCCCATGAAGCCGGCTCGGGAACCGTCGCCAGGCTGACGCTGTCGATGAACGACGTCGTGTCGCCGTCGACAATCCCGTTATAGGCTACGGTGTAGGACTGGCCGCTGACCACGCCGAATTTCGCCGACGACTTGGCGACGAACCCGCCGAAGCCGCTGGTGTACGTGCCGACCGTCGCGCCGTTGACGGTGACGGTATAGCTGTGGGCACCGCCGTTGTTGGTCCGGTTCGCGTCGGCCCAGTTAAGCATGAGACCCGCCGTCTCAGCGGCAACAAAAGTCTGTGACAGAACTTGGCCACCCTGCAGCATCCCGTAATAGTCGCCGTCGGCGGCCGTCGTACCACCCCATGCGCCGCTGCCTGAACGGATCACGCCTGCCGCGTTACCCCACGCGCCGGCCGGGCACGGACCGCTACCATAAGGCAGGCCATCGTAGCAGTAGTCGGCAATGCCGGTGCCGGCTGCTTCGAAGCTGCCATCAACGATCGTGCTGGCACTTGCCATGATTGGAACGATAGCGAGGGCAGCAGCGGCAATCACACGCACAAACATCGGATATCTCCTAGACCAATCTTCACACAGCAAGACTCGTGCCATAACTTCAAGTCACTGATTTTACAGCATTGGAGGCACAGCTGGCAGCTTAAAGTGTAAAGAAATCCGACACTTTTCCGGCCTTCCAGCCGTTGCCGGCGGCATGGTCCAAGTCAATCGCTGCTGATCGGCGCGACTTGGATACCCGCCGCAAGCCCTACTTCTTGCGGAAGCGATCCAGCGTGACGACGTTCGAGCCGTCTTCGATCGGCGGTGGTGGCGGCGGCGCTTCCGTCGGCTCGGCGACCTCGTTGTTCGGCTGGAATTGCAGGGCGAAATTGACCGCCGGATCAACGAACCCGGTCACTGCAGCAAATGGAATCAGCAATTTGGCCGGAACCTGATTGAAGCTGAGGCCGATCGTGAACCGCTCGTCGGTAATCGTCAGGTCCCAGTAGCGGTGCTGGATGACGATCGTCATTTCCTCGGGATAGCGTTCGAGGAGATGCTTGGGCATCTCGACGCCGGGATAACGGGTGCGAAACGCGATGTAAAAATGGTGCGCGCCCGGCAAGCCACCCTCCGCGTCGATTCGTTCGAGAACGCGCTGCACGACCGAGCGCAGCGCCGTCTGGACGATTTCGTCATAGGGAATGAGGCTGTCGACGGTGGTGTCGTTCACGGGCGGGACTCGTTCAGCTCGAAGGGCGTAGGTGACGCTCCGCGTCGACCGGGTCAAGGCCCTGCGCCGCCTCGCGATCAGGCGAGCGCCGCCCGGCGACGCCGCAAATGGACGCCAACCGTGCCAAAGCCGGCGAGCATCAGGCCCCATAGCGCCGGTTCCGGAACCGCGCCCGCCCCATTCGCTACACCGAGTTCGATCGAGTAGCCGCCGCCGAGACCGCTCGCCAAGGTGATCGTCGGGTCGATGAAACTATCCGAGCCGCCGAATTGATTGCCGAACACCAGCCCGCCGACCCGCAGCGAGATGTTGCCGATGAAGTCGAGGTTGCTGCCGCCATCGTAACTCGTCGCGCGGACAAAGTTGACCGGCAGCAGGAAGTCGTGGTCACCGCAGCCGGCAGTGCCGAGGACCGTTTGGTCCGACGCATCGCAGCCAAACTCGGCGCGGCCGAGCAGGCCTGACGCGCCGACGAAGCCGTAAAGTTCGCGCGCGGTCGTATCGTAATCGTCGAAGATGCCGCTGCCGGTGCGGATGAGCGCCGCACCATAAGCGTTGCCGTAGCTGCTGAGGGTGGTGTGACCGGCGATGGTGGCGATCGCCCCGCTCATATTGAGTAGACCCGCGATGGCGTTGGCGTGGGCGATGTCGGACGCATGGAGCGTGACGCTGTACAGCAGCGTAACGTTATAGCCGGTCTGGCCGCGATCGCCCGCGCCGCCGGCCACCGAACCGCGAACCGAAGCTTCGGGATAGTCGGTCGACGTCACCGAGGCGAGGCCGCTGCCGTCGCCGGCGTAGGTGATGCTGCCGGTCGATGCCGTCGCCGACGCAACGCCTTCTTTGTAGTTCTTGCCGGGGTCGGCGATCGTGAAGGCCTGCCCGTGCTCGTTGGGATGGCTACCGGTAGTCAACGCGGTGACGAAGCCATAGCTGACAACCGATGGCGGCAGCGGGTTGGCCACCGGCGGCGGCGGGGGGCACGGCGGTCCATCGCCGCCGCACGGGATCCCGGCTGCCGCGGGCGACGCCGCCAGCGCGGCAAGGGTGATAATCCAAAGCTGACGACGAAACATCGAACCCTCCAATACTCGGCATACGCCAACTGGTCCGAAGTCTGGAAAGGATCAACCTGCCTAAAGAGGCATGTGAGCCGAGTTCGTCGCAACGCGAGTATCACTAATAGGTGGGGAGCTTCTGTTGCTCGGTGCTCCCCGGACCGCCGGTGTCCGCTTCTGTTGCCCGGTGCGGCCCGGACCGCGCTTTCGGCCAGTGTAACTAAATCCGTGAGGACTTTAGGTTACGCTGCGATTGCGAATGCCTCGTT
>NZ_JANYEK010000179.1 GCF_025363195.1 Sphingomonas sp. | reverse complement strand
CAGTTCATGGGCTTCCGCGATACCGCGCAGTGGGTCGATGCGCTGGCCGACGCGCCGTATTTCGGGGTCGAGGTGTTGAACACCGACACGCCGTACACGGGCAGTCAGGACAATCTCTTTGCCCTCCTCGAGACATCCCGCATTTCCACCGTGAAGAATACCAGCACCGTCGCGGCCAGTGCAAAGCAATATGGCAAGCTCTCGATGATCTATGAGGGTGGCCAGGGCACGATCTCGACCGACGCCAACGAAGCGGTGAACGTCGAGTTTCAGCGCAGCCCATTGATGGGCGCGGCGTATGATCGCTACCTTGCCGACCTGAAGGCGGTCCACAGCGGGCCGATCATGCTATACAATTCCACTGGTCCGACCAGCAAATACGGCAGCTGGGGGCAGCATGATTATACCGGTGCGGGGTCGACCAAGCGGAGCGCGATCCTCAATGCGACCGGGCGGCGGTAGAAAACGCTCGCCTAGGGAATTATTTCCCGGCCGGGATCAAGCTGACGAGTGATCGTCGGCACCGGCCGGGTGATGATACCGTTGGAGGCGTTTACTGTTCGCGGCTGCTAGCAGCCCACCAAATCTTGCTGCGGGAGCCAGCGTCGCGACCGGATCACGAATTGCAGATATTTATATTTAATTACAATACGATATCAGCACGACATTGGTGCCCCCGGCGAGATTCGAACACGCGGCCTACGGTTTAGGAAACCGTTGCTCTATCCGGCTGAGCTACGGGGGCACTGGCGCCGCTGGTAAACTTTGCAGGAAAGCCGGTCAATCCGGGCATCCTCGAGTCGCAGTCGTACCGGGCACGAACCAGGGGCCGACCATCAGGCCAAACAGGAATCCTCCGAGGTGCGCCTCCCATGCCAGCCCGCCGGATTGCCCCAACAGGAGCGGCGGGATCGCGAAGAGCGCGAACAGCAGGGCGTTCGACTTGACCAGATCGATGATGATCGCCTTCGTCCGCTCCGAGCGGATCGGCATCAGCATCTCGCCCTCCGGGGGCAATCGGATCAACGCTCCTAAAAGTCCGTAGATCGCGCCCGATGCGCCGAGCATCGGCACCGTGCCAGAAGGATGGATTGCGACATAGCAGGTCATCCCTGCAAGACCGCTCATCAGGAACAACGCCAGATACCGGAGCCAGCCGAGCGGTGGCGTCCCCATCCGCGCCACCAGCGGCCCGCTCAGCGCAAACAGAGCGAAGCCGTTCATTGCGATATGCACCGCCCCGCCATGCGCGAACATGTGCAAAAAAATGGTCCTGAACCGCCCCCCGGCAATCGCTGCGCCGGACACGCCCCAACCCGCCATGCCGCCTGAATGAATATGCGCGATCCACGCCACCGCCATTACGGCGACCAAAAGCGCACCAGGAAGTTTGGCGTGCCCCGGTACGTCCCAGCCGAGCCCCTCGCCTTCCGGCTGTTGCTGATCATCGGTGCCGGGCTGATAACTCCGCGCCACCGCTCAGTTCAGCGCCTCGGGTGGCACCACCGGTACGAGCAACGGGGCAATGCTGACACCATCCTCGATCAGTTCCCGCGCTTCGGCGAGTGTCGACTGACCGTGGATCGGGGCATGGTCCTCCTCGCCCGCGTGCATCGCCCGCGCCCGGTCGGCGAAGGCACGCCCGACCCACTGCGATGTTTCCAGCGCCTTCGATTGCGCCATCGCCAGGGAGTGCAGCGCAGCCTTCAGCGCCTCCGGGGTGATCGGGACGACGGGTGCTGCCGCCTGAGGCACCGGAATGGGGGATGGTCGGCTGTTGCTCTTAGCCGAGATGTTCGGGGCCATGACCGCTTTGCCCACTGCACTGTCGCCACAGATCGGGCAGGAGACCAATCCCCGCGCCCGTTGGTCCTCGAACGCACCGCTTGACCCGAACCATGCCTCGAACACATGATCATGGGCGCATTTGAGATCGAACACGATCATGCGGCAGTTTCGCCGAGGGCCGTGACCTCGGGGATCGCCCGGCGATGTGCGATCACCGGAATGCGCGCACGCACATCGGCGACCCGTGCCGGATCGATCTCGGCAAAGCCCAACCCCGGCGCCTCGGCCATGTCGAGCACCACCTCGCCCCATGGATCGACCACCAGCGTGTGGCCATAGGTCGCGCGGCCGTCTTCGTGCATGCCGGTCTGTGCTGCCGCGATCACCCATGCCCCTGCCTCGATCGCGCGCGCGCGCAGCAGCACATGCCAGTGCGCCACGCCGGTCGGCCGGGTGAACGCCGCCGGGACCACCAGCACCGTTGCTCCCGCGTTGGTGAGTGCGCGGTACAAATCGGCGAACCGCAGGTCATAACAGATCGACAGGCCAACAAGCCCGACCGGGGTACCGACCACGATTGCGCTGTTGCCGCCGACATAAGCGGCGGATTCGCGCCAACTTTCGCCAGTCGGCAAATCGACATCGAACAAATGGATCTTGTCATAACGCGCCCGGATCGCGCCCCGATCGTCGATGACGAACGCGCGATTGGCGAATTTCCCGTCCTGCCGCAGCACGGCAAGCGACCCGAGATGCACCCACAATTTATGCTCGGCCGCTGCGGTCTGCACCGCCGCCAACACCATATCAGCCGCTTCGGCAACGATCTTCGAGCCGCCACGCGCGCGATCACGATCCAGCAGGCCAGACATTTCGGGCGTAAACAGCATCGCCGCGCCGTGCCCCGCAGCCTCGACAATCGCATCCGTCAGCGTGCGTACATTGGCGGCAGGGTCGATCCCGCTCGTCATCTGCAGCACCGCTGCCTTCATCCCGCGAGCAGCGCGTCCAGCTTGCCCTCACGCTCCAGCGCGGCAAGATTGTCGGACCCGCCGACATGGGTGCCGCCGATGAAGATTTGCGGCACAGTCGTTCCGCCCTTCGCCCGATCAAGCATCTCGGCGCGCTTCGGGCCGCCCATCGTGATGTCGAATTCTTCGACGTCCGCATGCTTGCCCGACAACAGCTTCATCGCCCGTGCGCAATATGGGCAGAAGGCTTTGGTGTAGATTTCGACTTTGGCCATGTGCTTGAGATGTGGTCGAGCGCCGCGCTTGTCAATCGGTTGCCGGCCGATCTTGGCTGCTCAATAACCGCGCGTCCCGTCCAGCACGCGCGCCCAGCATAGGATCGCCACTTTCGCCGCTCCGGCGCGCAGCAGCACGCCGGTGCAGGCGTCGGTCGTCGCACCGCTGGTGTGGATGTCGTCGATCAGCACCACCGCCTTCCCGCGCACCCGCTCAGCCCCGGCAATGCGGAACGCGCCCGCAACCACTCTCGCTCGGCCGTTCGCGCCGAGCGATCGCAGCGGCGGGGTCGCCTTCACCCGTCGCAACACGCTGAAGTCCGTCGGCACGTTGCTCGCCACCGAAAGCCGCGTGGCGATCAAAGCAGCCTGGTTGAACCCGCGCGACCAGATGCGCCAGCGATGCAACGGCACCGGCACGAGCACATCGGCCTCCTCCGGCATCAACCGCAGCATCGCCCGCGCGACCGTTTCGGCAAAACCCGTCCGCCGGCCATATTTCAACCTGAGCGCGACGGTGCGCGCGACGTCGCCGTAGGCCACCGCTGCGCGCACCCCGGCATGGCGCGGTGGATCCGCCAAGCATTCGCCACACAACGCATCCGCGCCACGATCATATTCAAAGGGCACATGGCACCCCGCACACCATGGCGGGGCGAGGAACCGCAATTGTCCGAAACACGTCGCGCAGAAGCGGTGATCCTCGCCCGTCACCGCGCCGCATCCGGGGCAACGCGGTGGCAGCGCCAGCCCGGCGACATAATGCAGCGGTTTGAGCACTGGCGACACCAGCCCTTGTCGCCGCCGTCTGCCCGCGGCACAAGCCCGCCCGTGGAACCGCCTGAAATTTTCGATCGCAACCTGCGCCGCCTGCGCCGAGATCGCGCCGCGCCGCTGTATGCCGATTTCGCTTTCCTGCGGAATGCTATGCTCGACGGCATCGCCGAACGGCTGACGAGCGTGACACGCAGTTTCGAGGATGTACTCGATCTGGGCTGTTTCGACGGTGCGTTCGTGCCGCCGCCGGGTGCCCGGATTACGCGGACGGATCCAGGCGCAGTTTTTGCTACGACTGCCGATGGCGTTCAGGCCGATGAGGATCGCCCGACCTTCGCAGAGGGGCGCTTCGACCTGATCGTCTCCGCCGGCACGCTCGACACCGTCAGCGACTTACCCGGCGCACTGGCCCTCGCCCGCCGTGCGCTACGTCCGGACGGATTGTTCCTCGCCGCCTTTACCGGCGGCAACACCTTATCCACCCTGCGCGCAAGCTTGCGCCACGCGGAGGGCGACACACCCGCTGCCCGTGTCCACCCGCAGGTCGATGTTCGCGCAGCGGGCGATTTGCTGATGCGTGCGGGTTTCGCCCTGCCGGTAGCCGACGTGGAGACGTTGAACGTGCGTTATGGCGACATCTGGAGCCTCTTTCGCGATCTGCGCGGCATGGCGGCGACCAACCTGATGCCCGGCACTCCATCGCTTACCCGAGCGGTTCTCGCCCGCGCCGCGCAATCCTTTACCGACCGTGCCGATTCCGACGGCCGCACGGCAGAGCGCTTCGACATCGTGTTCCTGACCGGTTGGGCGCCAGCGCCCACCCAGCCGCAACCCGCCCGTCGCGGCAGCGCGACGGCATCGCTGACGGACGCACTGAAACGGCGCGACTAGATCCGTGTCGCCGCGACGATCCTGCCGCCCTTGCCCTGCTGCACCAATATCGCGCTGCGATACGTCGCCTCGCCGGCTGCTGGCAGGGCAATCGTGATTGCCTGACCCTTCCATGTCCCGATCGCGTCGAGCGAACGCACGACGTTGCGATGCGGTAAGGTCGTCCCATCATTCTCCCCCGCCTTGATCGGCACCGAGATCGTGCGCGGGTCGTATCGGACCAGCCACACCGTCGCCGCGCCCCCCGCACCTGCGCCAATCTTTACCTCGGCGCCCACCCGCGCGATCGCCGGGCCGCTATTACCGCGCGCATTGGCCCTGATCGCCGCCGCAAGTTGCGCGGCATTACTGCCGACCACCGTGCCGCGCCCATTGATGACGACCTGCGGCGTCGCCACCTGCGGTCGCCCGGCAGCGCGGGCATAATCCCATTGCCGCGCGGTGAAAGCGGGCTTGGCGAAACTGTCCTTCCAGCCGAGCTGATCCCAATAGGTCACCGCGAAATTCAGCGCGAGCACATCTGGCCGCCCGGCGATGGCATTGACGTTGGCATTGGCCGGCGGGCAACTGGAACAGCCTTGGCTTTCATATAGTTCAACCACCGTCGGATGCGCGGCATCGCCACCGTTAGCCAGAGCGGGTGCGGGTGCAGCGGCGAGCGCGATCGCCACCGCTCCTCCCGACATCGCGATTGCGCAGACGGCCAGCAATCGGGGGTTGAAATTCATGGTCACGAAACTTCTCCTGAAAAGGTTGCACTGCCCCCACGAATTGCGCTGTTGGCTATCGCACCGAAGGCGATCTCCGGCACGTCCGCCGCCGTTCGTGCGATCCGGAAGCTGCTTGGGTCCGCCCCATAAGCCGCACTGAAGGCGCGGCTGAAATGGCTGCGACTGGAAAAGCCGATCGTCGCCGCAATCATCTTGACCGGCAGGCGAGTTGCTTTGAGCAATTGCGCAGCGTGATGCAGCCGCGTCCGCGCGACGAACGCCATTGGGCTCATCGCCAGATTGGCCGAGAATTCGCGCGCAAATGCGGATCGGCTCATCCCCGCAACGCCGGCCAAACTCGCCACACTGTGCGCCGCTGCCGGCTTGTCGAGCACCACCGTTACTGCCTTGCCGAGGCGTGGATCGCGCAACGATCGCAACAGGGTCGAGTTGTGCCCGCCGCGCGCGAAGTGTCGGCGCAACAACTGGACGAGGCACATCTTCATCAATGCTCCCGCCAACGCCCGCGACCCGAGGCCGGGTGTCCCGATCTCGGCGAGAATCTGCGCGTAGCCCAACCGGACGATCTCCAGGTCACCGAGATCCTCGACGATCGGTCGGTTGACCGCGTCGAGCAACCCGAACGATCCGGAGATACTGGCCACGATCAATCCGCATGCGATCCGCAGGTCGCTCGGTCCTCCCTCAGTCGCATCGAATTTGAGCAAGCCGCCGGGGGTAAGCGAACAATGATCGCCCGGCTGCAAATCGATTCCCTGCTCGCTGTCAGCAGCAATTATCTGCGCCAAGCCGGGCGGAATCAGCACAACGCTGCCCGGTGGACACAGAATTGGCGCCTGCCCCGCAACGCTCAAGTGCATCGTGCCGGACAGGACGTAATGCACCTCGATCGCCGGACTGCACACGATCAGCCGACGCCCGCGTGATATTTCGCAGACGGCAAACGCCTCGACCGCCACGTCCAGCGTGACCAAAAGCGTATCGAGGGCGGGCTCGGGCAGCATTATATCTCCGGGGTCTTCCGGAAGACCATTCGCTGGTTGCGGCCGATTGGTTACGGGACCATCTGCCTCGTTGCCCATCCGATACGATAGGCGCCACCGACGGCCTCAGAGGTCTATCCGATCATCCCGTCGCCAGCCGCCTTGGCCAACATGCGCCCCATTGCGTCGAACAGCGCATCCATCGCCACCGGCTTGAACAACACCTCGTCAGCGCCTTGTTCTATGCAGCGTTCGCGCAGATCGATGGCGGTGTCGGCGGTGACCACGATGATCGGCAACCCGGCCTTGGCATCGCCCCGTGCCCTGATATGCCGAATCGCAGTTATGCCATCCATGCCGGGCATGCGCAGGTCGATCAGGATGATCGCATAATCATGTTCGTCGATCAGTTGCAGGCCGAGTTCGGCACTCTCCACCCCTGTCATCGTCGCACCGGCCACGTCGAGCATATCGCCGACGACGCGGCGATTCATCGGATCATCCTCGATGAAGAGGACGTTCATGGGCGTGGGCCCGGGGTAAGCATGGCGTACGGCATCTCTGTTGATCCCTATCGTCTCATGCCGCTCGCGAAACAAGCTCTGGGGTGCCAGCAGTGTCAGAGAGAGGATTGTCGGAAACGTACAATTTTTCGATCAATGCGGCGCCGGCAATCGGTTTGGCGATTACCTGTACGATCCCTGTAGCACACAGCGCGTCGTGCTCCGAATCATCCGGTGCAGCCCATAACAGGCTGGTCAGCGCATCGACCGCGGTCGCGGCGGTTGCGATCGCCGACAGCGCGGCAGCGCGGTCCGGCATGGCCTTGATCGTTGCATCGTCGATCAGCACCTGCGCGATTGTGCCGCCTCGCAATGTCTCCACCGCTTCCTCTACCGATGCGGCAAACATCACCCTGCCGGCCCGCGCCTCCAGCATCGCGCGCAGCATACTACGCGTGATCGGGCTGCGATCGACGATCAGCAGCGCCTTGTCGGTGGCGACTTCGGCCTCCGTTTCCGGCGCTGCGGAGAGCACGAGCGGCAGGTCGATGATGAACGATGATCCGACGCCCATCTCGCTTTCCACCCGCACGTCGCCATGCATCGCGCGGGCAAGATTGCGGCAGATCGCGAGCCCGAGCCCGGTGCCGCCGAATTGGCGCGTCGTGCCCGCATCGACCTGGCGAAAGGATTCGAAGATCACGTCGTATTTGTCGGCCGGGATCCCGATCCCACTGTCCGTCACGGTGATGCACAACCGGTCGCCCGCGCTCGCTGCGCGCAGCGTGACATTGCCCTTCGCAGTAAATTTCAGCGCGTTGGACAACAGATTGAAAACGAGCTGCCGCAATCGCGCGGCATCGCCTTCGATCCAGACCGGGCTCTGGTCGAGATCGAGTACGAAGCCGATCCCCTTGCCGCTCGCCTGCTCCTGCCATAGCCGCGCGACATCGCCCAGCGTCGCCCGCAGATCCAGCGGCACCTGTTCGATCGTCAGATTGCCCGTCTCCATCTTGGCGACATCGAGGATATCGTCGACCAGTGCACGCATCGTAACGCCCGCGCTGTGAACGACACCGATACGATCGCGCACCTGGTCGGCCAGCGTGCGATCGGCCAGCATCACCTGCGTCATGCCGAGAATGCCGTTCAGCGGGGTGCGGATTTCGTGGCTGGTCGTGGCGAGGAATTCGGTCTTCGCGGCCAACGCCTTGGCCAGCGCGCTGTTGGTCGCCGCCAGATCGATGTTCGCCGCCCGCACTTGGTTGCGACTGCGCCGTAGGGTGACGATGCCGAAGGCGAGCATGCCGACGATCACCACCACGATCGCCGACAGGCCCAGCGCGATGTTCTGCTTGGTCCTGGCCTGCGCTCGCTCAAAATCAATATTGCGCTGCAGCTCGTCAGCTTTCAGCTTAGTGATGCGCAGTTCTTGATTCGCGAAATCGAACCGGGCCGAAGCCAGCGAGGTGTTCGCGGACGACGCTAACTTGGCCGTTTGGTCGTCGAGCCGCTTCAGTGCCTCGAGGTGGGCCAGCGCCTTGGTGCCTTCGTGCAGGGCACGGTAAATTTGAAACGCCGTTTCGTGCGGCTCCCGATAACTGATCGTGGTATTCTGGAGATCGACGCCTTCGAAGCTGCGCTCGATCATCGGAAGAGCCTTATCCGGCCGACCGCGCAGGAATGCCGCTTTGGCGGCAATGTCCCACATCTGCTCCGACAGCGGGCCGTTCCGTATTTCACGCGCCTTCATGAAGCCAAGTTCGATGGTCTTGTCGGCCATGTCGAGCCGGCCGGCGGCCAACTCGCTCCGGGCGAGGTTGCGCAGTATAGGCAGTTCAAGCGCCGGACTATGCTTTTCCTGTGCGAGATTCAGCGCCGCGCCGAACGCGATATTGGCCTGATCGTATCGACCCAGTTCCTTGAAGGCGATACCGCGATTATTATAGATTGACAGGCTGAGTTGTGGATCGCCGGGGTAGACTTCGAGGGCTTGCTGATAATATTTCAGGGCCTTTTCATAGTCTAGAGAATCTTGGTAGAGTCCCGCGATACTAAGCAATGCGATCGCGCGACTGCGCGTCTCGCCGGCATCCCGAAAGATATCGTGCGCGCGCTGATAATCGGACAAGGCCGCCGCGACATCGGCCTTGGCGGTATGATAACCGCCACGTGACAGCAGGATGTCGCCACTCAGCTTGGTCGGATGACCGTTGCCCGAAATCGCTTTCAACGCGCGATCGATCATGGGCCCGGCCTGCGCAACCTCGTCCAGTCGAAGATAAGCCTCGCCTTGCAGCCATTGTGCCGTGGCGATTGCGATCGATTTTTTTTCATCCGGCAAGGTCCGCGCAATCGCTTCGGCCTTTTTTGCCTTGGCGACGGCTTTGACCGGATCGATCAACATCTGCGCTTTGGCATCACCGATGGTGATGTCAAATTGGGTGGCCACCCGCTCAGCGCCGGAAGTCACCGCTGGCGACTGCGCGAAACTGTGCAGCGGCGTGATCGGGGCGATCATCGCCAGGATCAGTGCAACATAGCGCCATACGACGTCGGAGCGACGAACCTTCATCGCAAAACGATATGGTTTAGATGTCTTAAATCCGCGCTAATGCCCAGCAGGATCGGCAATCGATTAAGCGCTTTTCCAGAAGCTCGTCGGTCGGCTGAACAGACTGGCGCGCTGGTCATCTACGCCATGCAATTTGTCGTCGCGCAAATATTGGCGGAAGGCGTCGAATGAGATCGGTCGGCTGATCAGATAGCCCTGCACCATGTCGCAGCCCATGACGGTCAGAAGCGCCATCGCCGCTTGCGTCTCGACACCCTCGGCGGTCACTTCCATCTCCAGCGCATGGGCCAGATCAATCGTCGATCGCACGATCAGCGGGTCGCGATTGCTGCTGGTCAGCTGCAGGACGAACATCTTATCGATCTTTAGTTCTCGCGCCGGTAATTGCTTGAGATACGCCAGCGAAGAAAGGCCGGCGCCATAATCGTCGATCGCAATCGTGATACCGACATCGGCGAATTGCTGAAGATGCCGGATCGCGCTTTCCGGGTCGCGGATCACCGCCGTTTCGGTGATTTCGAAACCGATCTTCGCGCCGCAATCCCGCACCATCGCGCAGGTCGTCTCGACAAAATCGCGATCGGCCAGCAACTGGCCAGAAATATTGATGAAGACCGTGAGATCGTATCCATCGGTCGCCAACACCTTCTGGTCGGCGATCACTTGTTCGAGCGTCCACAACGTCAGCGGCCCGATCTCGCCGATCTCCTCGGCCAGCGTGATGAAATCGCCGGGCAGGACCAGCCCACGGGTGGGATGCTGCCACCGCACCAGCGCCTCGGCACTGGAGATTTCCTGCCGCCGCACATGAACTTTGGGTTGATATTGCAGAAACATCTCGCGATTGGCGAGCGCCGGGCCCAGTTCGCGCGACAGCGTCAGCCGGTCGAATGCGGGAGTGCCCGCCGACAGATCGCGCACGACTGTCCGCTGATCGATCCGGGCCTGTTCCATTGCCGCCTCGGCTTCCTCGGCCAAGCGAACGTCCTCGGTGTTGCCGACCGGAGCGGCTGCGGCGGCGAACAGCATCTTCAACTGATGCGCCTCGCCATCGAGATCGAGCGGTACGGCGAATTCGTCGTTGAGCAACACCAGGGCGGCATCGAGATCGTCGATCGTATCGCCTTCGAACCCCAATTCGAGCAAAGACCGCCCGACGATCGCCACGCGCGCATCGGGCAGCGCCGCGGCGATCCGATCGCTGACATCGAGCACCAGCTGGTCCGCCCTCGAGCGCCCGAGATGCCGACGCAACGCGGCAAAGTTCAAGATGTCGGTCAGGCATAGGAATTGCCAGGCGCGTGCCATCGGCCAAGGCGAGCAATCGCTGTCAGGGGCGACCACCGCCAGCACGGATTTGCCGCGAGTTTCTCTATCATCGCGCGCCCGAAGAGCGGGCTCGGTCTCAAATGGAACATCGGGGGATATGCGCATATCGCTCACGGCACTTGAGGCCATCAGCCGCGAGTATTGGCCGGGCCTATGATTCGGACCGATGGTTCTGGAAACGCGGGACATCGCCTTTGCTTTATCCTGCCACCCCTGAAGGAACCCTTAAATCGCCCCTCAACGAGACATGGATGCTGCGCGACCGCGATTGCTTTAGGGTTAAGAATCCTTTAAGAATCAATGGCACTCGACTGAGTGTAACAAGGGAGATAGTCCATGCTGAAGTTCTTGATTTCGCTAATCTATGGTGAAAACGTTCGCCCCTGGTAAACCAGGTATGCGATCCGGCGTCCGATAAAATCTTTCTATATTAGAAACGTTTGGGCGGGCGTCGGATCGATTGTGTCAAGAGTTGCGGTGATTCGCGACCTCCCTTCCATTGCCCGGGCAGGTTCAAGCAAACTCGTTAATTCCCGATTCGGGACGATCCAAATGCATGGCTCCGAATTGGGGATATTCGAGCTTATTTGTTATCGACATCGGCCGAGCAAATAATCTTTTCCCGTCAGATAGATTGGGCACTAGGCCCGCGACGGGCACCTACTGGCCCGCTCTAAACCGCTCCTCAAGAGTCGATAGTCTCGCGGGCTCGCACAGCGCGCTCCACCGGGTTGGAGAATTCCATCTCCTTATCGACCGATCCGTATTTCAGGGTCACCAGATCCTTGGCGTAATTCTGGTACAGCTTCCACGGTTTGCGATCGCCCTGCTTGGGGAATTTTTCCATCGCCCGGGTTACATAGCCGGACGAGAAATCCAGGAACGGCTCGGGCTGCAACGGCTCCCCCGCGATGCGCGGCGTCGCCTGGCGTAACC
>NZ_JANYEK010000116.1 GCF_025363195.1 Sphingomonas sp. | reverse complement strand
GGGTTCGCCATACCCATCAAGGCGACCGCCATCAAATTGGGTCAGAATCCAGGACAACAACATGCCCACTCCGGCACAGCCAAGCCCTGCCCACCAGCCGAAGTGATCCGCCAGAAACGGACAGGCGAGCTGTCCGAGGATCGAACCTAGGTTGATTCCCATATAGAAAATCGTGAAGCCGGAGTCGCGCCGCCCGTCACCCTTGGCATAGAGCGCGCCAACCATCGTCGAGATGTTCGGCTTGAAGAAGCCGTTGCCAACCGAAATCAACGATAGAGCGATCAGCATGATCGTAATCGTCAATTGGTTCTGCTCAGCCTTGGATTCGAGTTGTCCTTTGGCAAGCTTGCGTGCTTCGCTTCCGTCGGCCTTCAACAGCGACACGCCGCCATCATCATTGCCTTTTATTTCGAACCGATCGGCACCAATGACGAGCAGTCGCTTCGAGTCCGCCGCAGTGGTGGGGCCGTCATGAAAGTTGGTGACCTGAATTTCGTAACGCTGACCATCAAGTATGGCGTACGGCTTTGCTGGTTGTCCGCCGAACGCCAGCGTAAAATAACCGGCAGCCATTACGATCGCGCCAAATTTCACCGACCGTTTGGAACCGAGATATTGATCGGCAAGATAGCCGCCGATGAGCGGTGTAAGATAAACCAGCGCGGTATATCCGCCGTAAAGGCCGGTCGCTGCACCGTCATTGAAAATGAAATGCTTGGTCAAATACAGCGTCAGGAGCACGCGCATGCCATAATAACCGAAACGCTCCCACATCTCTGTGATGAACAGCCAGCCAAGCTGCTTGGGATGCCCGAGCAAGGTGTCACTCGACGCCGGATTGACGCGGCTGATATCCGGCTCGCCGCGGGAATCCGCGGTGGGGGTGTCGACCATTTTCTTATAACTCCCTGAAACACTTGGGGTAACACTTGGGTACCGTCGTACGCGGTGCCTTGATGCAGAGGAGACTAACGCCAATCGCCCGGGTGTAAATACGCGAGCGTCGTGCCTAAATGGCTGGCATGTTCAACGACGCCTCCACGCCGCTCGCTCTGCTTGCCACCCGCCGCTCGGGCAAACCCCGCGATCTGACCCTGCCGGGGCCGGATGCGGGCCAACTGGCGACGATATTGGAGATCGCGGCGCGCACGCCGGATCACGGCAAGCTGGCCCCGTGGCGCTTCATCATCGTGCCCGAGGACCGGCGCGATGCGCTGGCTGAAGTGATCGTCCAGGCATACCGCGCGGAACGCCCGCAGGCGGCGCGGCTGGAGATCGAATCGCTCGAACAATTCGCGCACCAGGCGCCCGCCCTGGTCGTCGTGATGTTTTCGCCGAAAACGCACAGCCATATCCCGGTGTGGGAACAGAAATTGTCGGCGGGCGCGGCGTGCATGAACCTGCTGCATGCGGTACACGCCAGCGGGTTTGCCGGCGGCTGGCTGACCGGCTGGGCGAGCTTCAGCGACGCGGTGCGCGATGCGTTCGGCGCCGCGCCGGAGCGGATCGCCGGTTTCATGTTCATCGGCACGCCGGGACGGCCGCTGGAGGAACGCCCGCGTCCCGACATGGCCAAGATCGTCTCGATATGGGCCTAATAGACACTGGACGCCACGCCCCATTGGTGTATTAAGGCAGCATGACAGCGCTCAACAGCGAAGACAGCCCGGTTTACCTGAAGCTGCGTGCGACGATCTCGGCGGCGATCCTGCGCGGCGATTTCCGCGCCGGAGACCAATTGCCCTCGGTCCGTGCGCTGGCTGCCGAACACGGCGCGAACCCGCTGACCGTTGCGAAAGCCTATCAGAGCTTTCAGGATGACGGCTATGTCGAGGTGCGGCGCGGCGTCGGCATGTTCGTGCTGCCGGGCGCGGCCGAGAAGCTGAAGATCGCCGAGCGCGAGCTATTCCTCAAGACGAGCTGGCCGCGGATCAAAAGCCACATCGATTTGCTCGGGCTGGACGCGGCGGATTTGCTGGAGCGCGAGCGGGTCTGACGTCCTCTCCCCTCTGAGAGGAGGAGCGGCGCCACGTATCAGTGGGCCGGAAACGCCTCGAACGCTGATATTTCCTCCACGCTGAGATCGATCCCGAACATCATGCTCAACCGCAGGCGATAGACTCGCGGATCGGTGATCTCGGCGATCGTCTCCTCATCACCGGCGCGGCGGCGATAGACGTTGCCGGTCAGGCTGGCGAACCCCTTGGGCAAGACGACGCTGACGATGCGGGATTGGGTGAAGCGGCTGGCCGGCGCGGTGGCGCACCAATGGTTGCCCATCAGCAGATCGGACTCCCACGCCGGGTTCAGCGTGAAGCTGTATTGGCGCTGGAACACCCCGCCCGTCTCCCCGCCCGCGTCGCGGGACAGGACCCAGCCATGCACCTCGTCGCGGTCCAGCCGGAAGAATGCAGTGTCCGGTGCAGTGGCGATCGCGCCATCGCTCAGCGGCATCGGCGGGGTGAAGCTGCCGCCGAAACCGGTATCGGCGATCCAGTCCTGCCCGTCGATCGTCACGAGGCTGAGCGTGTGCGTCTGCCCCGGCACTCGATCGGCGGTGTCCACGGGCATCAGCCAGACCCGGCCCAGCAACGGGCGCGCGGTGAAGCCCAGCGCATCCAATGCATCGCCGAACAGCCGGTTATGTTCGAAGCAATATCCGCCACGCCGCGCGGTAACGAGCTTCGCAAACACGGAAGCGCTGTCGATGCGGATGCCGCGCCCGAGGATGACGTCAAGATTCTCGAACGGGATCGCCAGCCGGTGCGCACGTTGCAGCCGCTCCAGTCCCTCCGCATCGGGCGAAGGCCGCGCGCCGAGCGCGATACGCGCGAGATAGGCGTCTAGGTCGAAGCTCATGCCGCGAACACATCCGCCGCGATCGAGTACAGCACATCAGCCCTGGCCATCGCCGCCGCTTTCAGGCCGAGCGCCTCGGGCACGATCTGGTCGATATAAAATTTGGTCGCAGCGGTTTTCATGGCGAGGAAATCTGACGCCTCCCCCAACTCCGCCACGATCCGCCCCTGCCGCTCCATCAACCAGCCACACACCGCGACCGACAGCATGGTGAGGAACGGGTATGAACCAGCGAGCTTGTCGTCGGCGTCGAGCGCCATCATTGCGCGCCCGATTTCATCACAGGTGTCGATCAGCGTGACAAGCGTGCGATCCTGCGCTTCCGCCCTCATGTCGGCGATCAACGCGGCGAACGCGCCGCCATTGTCGAGGCCCAGTTTGCGCCCGACCAGATCGGCCGCCTGGATGCCGTTGGTGCCTTCGTAGATCGGGGTGATGCGCGCATCGCGGAAGAACTGCGCCGCGCCCGTCTCCTCGATATAGCCCATGCCGCCGAACACTTGGATGCCGATCGACGAGACTTCGCAGCCGATGTCGGTGCCGTGCGCCTTGGCCAAAGGCGTGAGGATTTCGAGCCGGTTTTGCGCGCCCGCCTCACCCAAGGTTGCGCGATCGACCTGCGCAGCGGCGAGATACACCAACGCGCGCGCCGCCTGCGTCTGCGCCTTCATCCGCATCAGCATGCGGCGCACATCCGGATGCTCGACGATCTTCACCGAATCGCGACTGGCAGACCCGGCGCGCGGCGATTGCACCCGATCAAGCGCATAGGCGACGGCGGCTTGCGTGGCCCCCTCAGCCACCTGTACGCCTTGCAGGCCGACGTTCAGGCGCGCGTTGTTCATCATCGTGAACATGGCACGGATGCCGCCATATTCCGGGCCGATTAATTCGCCGATGCAATCATCATGATCGCCGAAGCTCAAGACGCAGGTCGGCGAGGCGTGCAACCCCATTTTGTGTTCGATCGAGACGACACGAACGTCGTTCGGATCGCCGGGCGTGCCATCGGCGTTCAGGCGGAATTTAGGGACGAGGAACAGCGATATGCCCTTGGTGCCCGCCGGTGCCCCCGGCGTGCGGGCAAGGACGAGATGGACGATGTTCGGCGCCATGTCGTGATCGCCGAACGAAATGTAGATTTTGGTGCCCTTGATCGACCACTTACCGTCACCGAGCGGCCTGGCCTGTGTGCGCAGCGCCCCGACGTCGGACCCGGCCTGTGGTTCGGTGAGGTTCATCGTGCCCGTCCATGCACCCGTGGCGAGATTCGGCAGATACAGCGCCTGCTGTTCGGGCGAGCCGTGATGCGCCAGCGCCTCGATCGCGCCGACAGTCAGGGTGGGGGCGAGCGCAAATCCCATGTTCGCACTCCCCAGCGTGTCCAGCACCGCCGTCTGGATCGCAAATGGCAGGCCCTGCCCGCCAAATTCCTCCGGCACGCCGATCGTGCCCCATCCGCCTTCGACATAATCGTGATACGCCGGGACGAAACCGTCCGGCATCACCACGCCGTCCGGAGTCCATTTCGCGCCGACCGTGTCGCCGGTGCGGGCGAGTGGCGCCCATTCGCCTTCCGCCAATTGCCCCACGCCTTCGAGCACCGCATCGACCACGTCGTCGCTGGCGGCGGCAAAGCGTTCGCTCGCGGCGAGCTCCGCGATACGGGTGATGTGCGTCAGCACGAAGCGCGTTTCGGCGGTGGCGGGGGTGAAGGGCATCGCTCTTATCCTCTTGGCTTTCGCAGGCTATAGCCGCGCGCGATGGCCGATCCAAATTCTCCGCTCACCACGGTCGTATTACCTTACGGCACGGCGGCGATCGCCGAAGCCACACGGGTTGTCGCGGCGGGCGGCTGCGTCGCGGTGCCGACCGAGACGGTCTATGGGCTGGCGGCGAATGCGACCGATTCGCGGGCGGTGGCAGGCATTTATGCCGCAAAGGGGCGACCGAGCTTCAACCCGCTGATCGTGCATGTGCTGGACTTCGGGGCGGCGCAGCGGCTCGCGATGTTCGATTCGGAGGCGGAAGTGCTCGCGGCGACGTTCTGGCCGGGGCCGTTGACGTTGGTGCTGCCGGTGCGCGCGGATTCCGGGCTGGCGTCGTTGGTGACGGCCGGATTGGACACGGTGGCGATCCGCGTGCCAGCGCACCGGGCGATGCGCGCGCTGCTGGAGGCGACCGGCACGCCGCTCGCGGCGCCCTCGGCCAATACCAGCAATGCGATCAGCCCAACGCGAGCCGCGCACGTGATGGCGACGCTGGGGGGACGAATTCCGCTGGTGGTCGATGACGGCGCGACCGAGGCGGGGGTGGAATCGACGATCGTTGCCACATCGGGCGGCGTGAGGATTTTGCGCGAGGGGCCGGTCACGGCAGAGATGCTTGCTGCAGTGTTCGCGGGCGAGGGCTGGAATTCCATCACGCCGAACTTGGCGACTGGACCCTGGCCTTTGCCGGAGAACGCTGCCATCACTGCACCCGGCCAGCTGGCGCACCATTATGCGCCGACCAAGCCGCTCAGGCTGGACGCGACCGAGGCGCTGGACGGCGAATGGCTGATCGGTTTCGGCGCGATCGCCGGGGACGATACGCTGTCCACCTCAGGCGACCTGACAGAAGCCGCGGCCAATCTGTTCGACGCCCTCCACCGCGCGGATGCCAGCGCCCGGACAGCCATCGCCATCTGCGCTATTCCCCACACTGGTATCGGCGCGGCGATCAACGACCGGATCGCGCGGGCAGCGCATCGATAAAAACAAAGCCCCGTACGAGGACAAAAAGCCGCGAACAGAACGCACGGCAAGGCGGTCATCGCCTATTTCTCGACTTTCTGCCTTGGTGAAAACCCGTCTTAAGCTGATACCGCAGCTTTCGATCGCGCGGCGAAGCTCTTGCGCAATTTCTGTAGCTTGGGCGGGATCACCGCCATGCAATATGGGTTGCTGCGGCCCGAGGTTTCCCAATATTCCTGGTGATAGCCCTCCGCCGGATACCATTCCGCCAGCGGCTCGATCGTCGTCACGATCGGACCCGGGGACGTCGCACCGGCCCGCGCCATCGCCGCGCGCGCCTCGGTTTCCTGCACCTCCGAATGCGGGAAGATCGCCGAGCGATATTGCGTGCCGACATCGTTACCCTGGCGGTTTAGCTGCGTCGGATCATGCGTCGCGAAGAAGATGTCGAGCAGGTCGCCATAATGCAGCTGCGCGGGATCGAAGGTGATGCGGATCGCCTCGGCATGGCCGGTGTCGCCGCCGCACACCTGCTTGTAGGTCGGGTTTGGCACCTGACCGCCGATATAGCCGCTTTCGACGTTCGTCACGCCGATCACATCGCTGAAAACGGCCTCGGTGCACCAGAAACATCCGCCTGCGAGGGTGGCGACTTCATTTGCCATTTGGGAACTCCTTTTGCGTAGTTGCCCCCAAGATAGGAAGCCGGTGGCGCGGTGCAATCGGCGCTGATAGGGCGGCGCGGTACGATGGAGCAGCGTTTATGGCCGACTTGACGGTTTTGGTGACGGGCGGGGCAGGTTATATCGGCAGCCACGCGGTGCTGGCGTTGCTCGATGCGGGATACCGTGTCGTCGTGGTCGACAATCTCGTCACTGGGTTCGCATGGGCGGTCGATGGTCGCGCCACGTTGGTCGAGGCCAATATCGCCGACGACACTACCGTTCGCGCGACGATCCGCGCCCATGCCGTCAAGGCGATCATGCATTTTGCCGGATCGGTCGTCGTGCCCGAATCGGTCAACGATCCGCTCAAATATTATCGCAACAACACCGCCGCCAGCCGATCGCTGCTGGAAAGTGCGGTCGCGGAAGGCGTGCCGCACTTCATCTTCTCCTCCACCGCCGCAACCTACGGCACACCGGATACCGAGACCGTATCGGAAACCAGCCCAACCGTGCCGATCAATCCCTACGGGATGTCCAAGCTGATGACCGAGGCGATGCTGCGCGATGTCGCGGCGGCGCACCCGATCAATTATGCGGCCCTGCGCTATTTCAACGTCGCGGGCGCCGATCCGCAGGGTCGCAGCGGGCAATCGACGGCGGGCGCGACGCATCTGATCAAGGTCGCGGTCGAGGCGGCGACCGGCAAGCGGGCTTCGGTCGCGATCTTCGGCACCGATTTCGACACGCCGGACGGCACGGGCGTGCGCGATTACATCCATGTCAGCGATCTCGCCGCCGCGCATGTCGCAGCACTCGCATTGCTGGTCGCCGAACCGACGAAAAGCCACACGCTGAACGCTGGATACGGGCGAGGCTTCTCCGTCAACGAGGTGCTGGATGCGGTCGACCGCGTGACCAACGTCCAGATCGTGCGCAAACCGCAGGGACGTCGTGCCGGAGATCCCGCTGCTTTGATCTCCGACAACCAAGCCATTTTGAAGACGCTCGACTGGGCTCCCGCGCGCGACGATCTCGACCTGATCGTCACGGATGCGCTGGCCTGGGAGCGTAAGCTTTCCGACCAGAGACCCGAGCGTAAGCTCTCCGACCAGGCATGAGCGAACCCGCCCCGCAATCGACGCGTGCCGCAATTCTCATCCCGTTCGCGATCGTCACGCTCATCTGGGGATCGACGTGGCTGGTGATCCGCGACCAGGTGTCGAGCGTGCCGCCAAGTTGGTCGGTGACGTACCGTTTCCTCGTCGCCGGTCTGGCGATGCTGGTACTGGCGCTGATCAAGCGCGACCGGTTTGCGCTTGATGCGCGCGGCTGGGCGTTCGCCGCCGCGATCGGCCTGTCGCAATTCGTGCTGAACTTCAACTTCGTCTACCGCGCGGAAGAACACATCACGTCGGGCATCGTCGCGGTGGTATTCGCGTTGTTGCTGGTGCCCAATGCGGTCTTTTCGCGCATCTTTCTCGGCCAGCGGATGGGCCGTCAATTGCTCGTCGGGTCGGCAGTGGCGATGGCGGGAATCGCTCTGCTGTTCCTGCATGAGGCGCGACTGTCACCAAACGGCCCGGGCGAGACGATGCTCGGCATCGGCCTGACGCTGAGCGCGATCCTGTGCGCCTCCAGCGCCAACATCCTGCAGGCAACCAAGATGGCCAAACGCTATCCGATGTTCCAGACGCTCGCCGCCGCGATGATGATCGGCACGGCGATCGACGCGGTGGCCGCCTACACCCTGTCGGGACCGCCCGTGATCGAGTGGCGCACCGGGTATATCGGCGGTATCCTGTATCTCGGGCTGCTTGGATCGGCGCTGACATTTCCGCTGTATTTCACGGTCATCCGCACGATCGGCCCGGCCAAGGCGGCATATTCCAGCGTCATCGTTCCGGTGATCGCGATGCTGTTGTCGACCCTGTTCGAGGGCTATCGCTGGTCGCTGCTCGCCGCCTGCGGCTCGGTACTGGCGGGGATCGGGCTGGTTATCGCCTTGAGGGCGCGCAGGCCGAACCGGTAATCGGGATAAAGCGGGCGCCAGCCGAGCACGCGCTTGGCCTTCAGGTTCGCGACGCGCCGGTTCTCGGCATAGAAAGCGCGCGCCGGAACGGAGAGCGTGTCGAGCGCAACGAAAGGTGGCGGCTCCTCCCCGATCAGCCGCGCGGCAAACGCGATGACGTCGTTCTGCCCGCACGGCAGATCGTCAGCGAGATTATACGCACCCGGCGGCCCATCGAACGCCGCGATCACGCCCGAGACGATGTCATCGACATGAACCCGACTGAACACCTGATCCGGCAGGTCGACGCGGTGTGCCCGGCCCATCGCCACCCGATCCAGCGCCGAGCGCCCCGGCCCGTAAATACCAGGCAGCCTAAACACCCGCGCACCAAGCGCGAGCCATGCCGCATCCGCCGCCGCCCGTGCGCCCCGTCTTCCCCGGATCGGTGCATTTTCATCGACCCACGCGCCGCCAGCGTCGCCATAAACGCCCGTGGAGGAGAGATAGCCGCGCCACGCGCCGGACCGGGCAAGCGCGGCGCCATAGGCTTCCAAAACTGGGTCGGCATCGTCTGCGGGAGGAACTGAGGAAACGACGTGCGTAGCCAGAGTTATCTCGTGGATAACGGCTTCCGCATCGTCGAAGTGCAGCGTTCCGCCCCGCCCGTCGCGACTGGTGCCGATCACCTGCCAGCCTTTCGCTGCCAGCGCGCGGCCGATCCGGGTGGCGGTGTAGCCGAGGCCGAAGATCAGCAGGCGGGACATTGGATTGCTGTTCCTCGCATTCATTCTCCTCCCGTACTTACCAAGCCTGTCGACGTGCCATTCTCCCCATTCGACGCCGGACGAAGAAAGCCGGCCCTGCGACAAGCTCGGGGCGAGCGGCCAAAAGGTTTCATTTCCCGTCGATCGCCCGCGGCGTGACCATCGTCGCGCCGGGAACGTGATCCTTCTTCCACTGCATCGACCGGCGCACGCGGTTCTCGCCCGAAGGATGATCGAAGAACATCAGTTCCTCGATCGGACCGGGCGAGATCTTGCGATATTCCGAAAGTCGCATCGCGACATGCGCGAAACCGTCCGGCTCGCGCGCGGCATTCAGACCGAAGACGTCGGCTTCGGTTTCGTTCTGGCGGACGATCGAATTCTGTATCGGCGTTAGTACGAGCATGCAGCATCCGGCGAGGAGCAACAGCACCGGTATCGCCGCCGGATCGCCCACGTCGCGCACGCGCCAGCGTGGATAACGAGCGATCAGCCGGGGGGCGCTCCAGAACATGACGAAGAACAGCCCGAGAAAGACGAGCGTGAACGCGCCGATCAGTTTCCAAACGTGGTTGAGCACGTAATGGCCCATCTCATGCCCCATAACAGCGACGGCTTCCTCGGGCGCGGTGCGCTTGAGCAGATTGTCGTTGAGCGTGATGCGGATCGTCGGCCCGACGCCCGAGACATTGGCCGAGATGCGCTTGCTTTGACGCGAGGCGTCCGAAACATAGATGTGTGCGGCCGGAATATGGTTGGCCGCGGCGATGGCGACGATGCGCTCGCGCAACGCCCCGGCGGGCAATTCGGTATAGGTGTTGAACACCGGCGCGATGAACACCGGCGTGATCAGGGCGCCGACCGCGACGAACACCGCCATCACGCCCGTACCGATCAACCACCAACTGCGGCGGAAACGGCGGATCACCGCTAACAAGGTGACGAACAGCACGGCGTTCATCACCAGCCCGATGCCAAAATTCTTCGCCGCATCCAGCGCCCAGTCGCCGAAGCCCTGGTTCATCAGGCCATATTGCTGCTCGCGCAGAAAATCGGTGTAAATCGACCAGGGTAACGTGGCGATCGTCGTTACGACGGCGAACGGCACCGAGTATAAAGCCGGGGCGATCCAGCGTTTGCGCCCGACCCGTTCAGCCCAATCGCGCATCCGCGCCGACAGGCCGCTCGCCAACAAGGCGATGTAGACGATCGAACTGACCAGCGTGGACCAGAGTGGCAGCCAATATCCGCCCTCGAAATACGCATCCGACTTGGCCCGCGCCGGGCCTTGCAGCAGGGCCAGATACGCGTGCGTCGCCGCCTCGACGTCGAAGCCCGGATTGCCCACCGCTGCGTGCGCCGCCACCGGTAACGCCGCCACAGCGAGCCCGATTCCCAGCCAATATCCCCCGCGCATGATCATCCCCTTATTTCGCCCCATAGCCCTTGTAGAGCAGCCCGAAGAAATCGCCCTTGTTCCAGCGTGGGCGATCGTCGCCATCGGCGATCTCGCGCGCAATGGCGTAATTCACGCTGACGAACCGCACGCCCTGCGCCCAGTCGAGCGGTTGCCACGCTTCGTCCGAGGGCTTGTGATAATGCTTGGCGAAGAAGTCGGCATAGGCCGCCTTGCCCGGCCCGGCCTGACCAGGCCACAGGAACACCGAGGGCACGCCCTGCTGCACGAAGCGATAATGGTCGGAGCGCACGAAGAAGCCCTGCGACGGGTCAGGGTCCGGCCCCATATGCACACCAAGTGCCGCGACCGCCTTGGCCACGATCGGACCAAGCGTCGAGCGATCCGCGCCGTAAACGGTCATGTCCTCGAACGCGAACGTCAGGATCGGCATGTCGAGATTGACGTCAGCGACGATCGTCGCGATCGGCACGGTGGGGAAATGCGCGAAGTAATCCGCGCCGACCAGCCCCTTTTCCTCAGCCGTCACAGCCAAAAACATCACGCTGCGGCGCGGGGTTTTGCCGCTCGTCTTAAAGCGCTTAGCCTCCTCGATCAGCGATGCGATGCCGACCGCATTGTCCTCCGCGCCGTTATAGATCGTATCCCCCGTCTCGTCCGCGCGGCCCACCCCGAGATGGTCGAGATGCGCCGACAGGACGACGACGTCCTTGCCCAGCTTCGGGTCACTGCCCGGGATCATCCCAACCACATTGCTGCTCAATCCGGGCTCGAAGCTGGTCTTGATCGATACCGCCAGGCTGCCCCGCAACTGCTCGGCGGTGAACTTCGCCTCGCTGTCGGCGGCGCGCTTCTGCACATCGGCGAACGGGGTCTGCGCGCCGGCGAACAGCTTGGCCGCGCCCGCCGGACTCACTATGCCAAGCGTCGGCACGCCGCTCCTATTGCCGGTGCCATCCGCCTTGGCCCAGGTCGTGCGGGCATTATCCCAACGCTGCGCGATCCGCGTAAAGGCCGCGCCGCCCTCGCGCGACAGGATGATCGCGCCGACAGCGCCCTGCGCCTCGGCAATCGCCGCCTTCGTCGCAGGGCTGGAGAAGTGCGCGCGCTCCTCGCTTTGCAGACTGGCCGGCGCACCGTTAAAGAAGGCTACGATCTTACCCTTCACATCCACCCCGGCATAATCGTCGCGCTGGATATCCGGTGCGACCAGGCCGTAGCCGACGAACACGACGGGCGCGTCGATCACCGTCGCGCGCGCACCCGGATCCACACCGGGGGAATAATCCTCGCCGAACACCAGTTTCTGCGGCGCGGCACCCTTGCCGGTCAGGATCAGGTCGCCCCGATCCGCGGCATGGTAGGTCGTCAGCGGCACCTTCTGCAGATAGCCGCCGTCATCGCCCGCCGGACGCAGGCCGGCGGCATAGAATTGCGACGCCACATATTGCGCGGCGATATCGTATTCCGGGGAACCCGCCTCGCGACCTCGCATCGCATCGGAGGCGAGAAACACGACATGCGCCTTCATCGCCAATTGGTCGTCCGGCAGCGGCCTGGTCAATTCGGCGTTGATCGCCTTCATGTCGCGCGGCTTCACGACCGGAACCGGGGCGGGCGCCACCGGTGCAACGGGCGGCTTCTGAGCGCTGGCGGTGCTTGCCATGACGAGCAGCAATCCTGCGCCGATAGTGCGATACATGCGATCCTGCCTTTTACATCTTGTTGTGTATCATCGGGGTAGCACGTCCGGCGCGGCGCGCAAGCGGGCCAAGCTTACCACCCCCGTGCAGGCATTATCCCAGCGTAGCCACAACCTTTATTGGCGATTTCTATGGCGTAGCCGCCGCGCCCTCCTGTAGGTCCAATCCCATGCTTGATATCCAGACCGCCACCGCAACGCCGCACGTCACTCGCCGAGTGGATTACACCCCACCCGATTGGCAGGTGCCCGAGATTGCGCTGGATTTCGCGCTGGATGCCGCCGCGACCCAGGTGCGCGCAACGCTCAACGTGGTGCGTGTCGGCACGCACGACCGCCCGCTGGTGCTTGATGGTGGTGGGCAGGTTCCACGATCGGTCAAGGTGGACGGCGTCGCGATCAACGACTGGCGGCTGGAAGACGGCGCTCTGATCGTCCCGCTTACCGCTTCGGCGCATGTCATCGAGACCGAGGTCGAGATCGCGCCCGATCGCAATACGCAGCTCATGGGACTGTACGCCTCGGGCGGCAATCTTTGCACGCAGTGCGAGGCCGAAGGCTTTCGCCGCATCACCTTCTTCCCCGATCGTCCCGATGTGCTGAGCGTGTACAAGGTGCGCATGGCGGCGGATAAACAGCGCTATCCGGTGCTGCTCGCCAATGGTGACCCCGTTGCCGCGGGCGATCTGGGCGATGGACGCCACTGGGCCGAATGGCACGATCCCTTTCCCAAACCCGCTTACCTGTTTGCGCTCGTGGCAGGCGATCTGGTCGCCAACACCGCGACCTTCACGACCCGGTCAGGCCGCGAGGTCGCGCTCGGCATCTGGGTGCGCGCCGCCGATCTGGCCAAGACCGCCCATGCTTTGTCCGCCCTGCAGATTTCGATGAAGTGGGACGAGGATGTCTATGGTCGCGAATATGATCTCGATGTGTTCAACATCGTCGCGGTCGATGATTTCAACTTCGGTGCGATGGAAAACAAAGGGCTGAACATCTTCAACAGCCGTTACGTCCTCGCCGACGCCGACACCGCGACGGACTACGATTTCGACGCGATCGCCGCCGTGGTGGCGCATGAATATTTCCACAATTGGTCGGGCAACCGCGTGACGTGCCGCGACTGGTTCCAACTGAGTCTCAAGGAAGGCTTCACCGTATTCCGCGACCAGGGCTTCTCCGCCGATCAGGGCAGTGCGGCGGTCAAACGGATCGAGGATGTGCGGGGCTTGCGCGCGGCACAATTTCCCGAGGATGCCGGGCCGCTTGCCCACCCGATCCGCCCGGACGAATATCAGGAGATTTCGAACTTCTACACCGCGACGATCTACAACAAGGGTGCCGAGGTGATCCGCATGATCGCCACGATCCTGGGGCCGGAGCGATTTCGGGCCGCGACCGACCTGTATTTCGATCGCTTCGATGGCACGGCCGCGACCTGCGAGGATTTCGTCGCGTCGATGGAAGCCGGCAGCGGGGCCGATCTGGCGCAATTCCGCTTATGGTATTCGCAGGCCGGCACGCCCCGCGTCACTGCGGCGCTGTCGCACGATGCCGATCGTCACCGCGCGACGCTGACCCTCACGCAGCGCGTACCGCCGACGCCGGGCCAGTCGGACAAGCAGCCGATGGTGCTGCCGCTGCGGCTCAAACTGTTCGGCGCAGACACCGCGCAGACGCTTGCGGCAGAGCAATTGCTGCTGCTTGATGGGCCGTCTCAGCAACTGGTGTTCGACGACATTGCCGAACGCCCGGTATTGTCGATCAACCGGGGCTTCTCGGCACCGGTGGTGGTCGAAACGGATCGCACTGCCGCCGATCTCGCTTTCCTGAGCGCGCATGACGACGATCCGTTCGCGCGTTACGAGGCGATGCAGCAATTGATGCTCGACACGCTCGTCGAAAGCGCGGGTGCCGGCATGACCGATCACGCGTCAGATTATCGGGCAGTGATCGCCGCGGTGGCTAACACGTTGGACGATGCCGCACTCGACCCCGCGTTCATCGCGGAAGTCGTGCTGTTGCCGTCGGACAGCTTCATCGGCGATCAGATGAGGCTGGTCGATCCCGAAGCGATTTTCCACGCGCGCGAAGCGCTGCGGCGCGATCTCGGCAGGGCACTCGATGCGCGCTGGCGTGCGGCGTATGAAGGCGCGCGCGCCGACAAATTCGTCTATTCGCCCGCTGCAAAGGGCCTGCGTCGCCTGAAGACGGTAGCGCTCGGCTATATCGCGGCAAGCGGTGCCGCCGATGCGGGGAGTCTGGCATTCCGGCAGTTCGAGGCGGCGGACAACATGACCGATCGGCAGGGTGCGCTCAGCACTCTTGTCGCCGGGGATGCAGCGGAGCGGGTCGCGGCGCTCGACATCTTCTACAATCGCTATTCCGACAATGCGCTGGTGCTGGACAAATGGTTCCAGACGCAGGCGCTGTCGGCCCGCGACGATACGCTCTCACAGGTCGAGATGTTGTCGCGGCACCGCGATTTCACCCTCGCCAACCCGAACCGCGCGCGTGCGCTGATTGGCGCGTTCAGCGTGAACCAGCGCGCATTCAACGCCGCGAGCGGGGAAGGATATCGTTTCGTGGCGGACCAGTTGATCGCGCTCGACAAGCTCAACCCGCAGACGGCGGCGAAGCTGATCCCGCCGCTCGGGCGCTGGCGGCGGTTTGCCGAAGATCGCGCGGCATTGATGCGCGGAGAGCTGGAACGCATTGTCGGGACACCGGGCTTGTCGAAGGACATGTTCGAACAGGCATCGAAGAGTTTGGCGGGCTAGGAGGCAAGGAAGCCGCCTCCTACTTCTTGCTCCCCTCCCTTTCAGGAAGGGGAGCAGATCAGAACAGCCGTCCCCCGTTCGGCACATCCACGCCCGGTGTCACCAGCACCACCCTCCCCTCGGCGTCCGGAAAGCCCAAGGTCAACACCTCGGACAGAACCTTGCCGATCTGTCGCGCGGGGAAGTTGATCACCGCGGCCACCTGCCTACCCGGCAAATCCTCAAGACGGTAATGTTCGGTGATCTGCGCAGAGGACCTTTTCACCCCGATCACGAGCCCGAAATCGATCACCAATTTGTAAGCCGGTTTGCGCGCTTCCGGAAACGGCAGCGCCTCCAATATCGTCCCGACGCGGATGTCGACCTTCAGGAAATCGTCGAACGTGATCGTGTTCGCCGCACCCGCATCCGCGTCGTGGCGCATGTGCATCAGAAGTTCACGTCGTCATAATGCGCCGGGGGGGAAATGCCCTCCATCCGTTCCGACAATAACGGCCGGAAGCTCGGTCGGCTTTTCATACCGGCGTACCAGCGCGCGGTTTCCTCGTGGTTCTTCCAGTCGATGCCGCCGAGATAATCGGTCACCGAAATCTGCGCCGCCGCCGCCAGATCGGCGAGGCTCATCGTCGTGCCGCCGATCCAATTGTGATGTCCCAACAGGTAATCGGTATAATCGAGGTGACGCACCGCTCCTTTCATCGCCTCACGCAAAGCTTTCGAATCGGGCGATTCCTTGGTCACGAGGCGCTTCATCATCCGTTCGTGGAGCAACGGCGCGGTGACATCGGCGAAGAAGTGCGTGTCGAACCACGCGACCAGCCGGCGGATTTCGGCACGGTTACCGGCGGTGCCGTTGATCATCGCCGCCTTATCGACCGTCTCTTCGAGATATTCGCAGATCGCCATCGAATCCATCAGCAGGATCTTGCGCGATTCGTCGGTCATCACCGGCACCTGCCCAGCCGGATTCATGTCGAGAAACTCGTCGCGCCGCTCCCATGGCCGTTCGCGCACGAGATCGTAACCGACGCCCTTCTCGCCGAGCAGCAGGCGCACCTTGCGCGAGAAAGGACACAGAGCGAATTGATGAAGCTGCCACATGGGCGACGGTTTAGGCCGGGCGGGCAGGCGAAGGAAGCGGCGAAACGCGCGTGGAATGCACTATTCCGCCGCGATCACCTCCAGGCTGTCGTCGAGCGGATGCGCCAGACGGCTCAACATTTCCTTGGGTACCACCTGCCAGAAGCGCTCCACCGCGCGGCCCCAATTGTCGAGCAGCGCCCCGGACCATTTGCTGTCCGTCGCAGCGTGGTGCGCGCGGACGAGGTTGAGCAATACCGCTTCCCAATGCATCGACGCCAAGCGGTTCCAGGTGATATTCTCGGGGTTCGCGCGCCGCACGAAACTGTCGTCCTCGTCATAGACGAACGCCATGCCGCCGGTCATGCCCGCACCGAAATTCGCACCGACCGTGCCCAGCACCACCGCCACGCCGCCGGTCATATATTCACACCCGTTCGCGCCGCAGCCCTCGACCACCACGGTCGCGCCGGAATTGCGCACCGCGAACCGTTCGCCGGCCTGCCCCGCCGCGAGCAGGCTGCCTGAGGTTGCGCCGTACAGCACGGTGTTGCCGATGATGGTGTTGTTCTGGCTGGCGAGCGTGGAGCTGACCATGGGGCGCACGACGATCTTGCCGCCGGACAGACCCTTGCCGACATAATCATTGGAATCGCCGAACACTTCCAGCGTGATGCCCTTGCACAGGAACGCGCCGAGGCTCTGTCCGGCGCTACCGCGCAAACGAACGTGGACATGCCCGTCGGCGAGCGTGGACATGCCAAACTTGGCGGTGATCTCGGCCGACAGTCGCGTGCCGACCGCACGGTGCGTGTTGCGCACCGAATAGGTTAGCTGCATCTTCTCGCCCCGGCTGAACACGGCGGCGGCATCGCGGATCATCTGTGCGTCGAGGCTATCGGGCACTTCGTTGCGCCACGTCTTCAGGCTGAAACGCCTTTGATCGTCGGGCGCATCGACCTTGGCTAGGATCGGGTTGAGATCGAGATCGTCGAGATGCTCGGCACCGCGACTGACCTGCCGCAGCAATTCGGTCCGCCCGATCACCTCGTCCAGGCTCCTGAATCCCAAGCGCGCGAGGATGTCGCGTACTTCCTCGGCGATGAACGTCATCAAATTGATGACTTTTTCAGGATTGCCGGTGAATTTAGCCCGCAACGCCTCGTTCTGGGTACACACCCCGACCGGGCAGGTGTTCGAATGGCATTGCCGGACCATGATGCAGCCCATCGCGACCAGGCTCAAAGTGCCGATGCCGAATTCCTCCGCGCCAAGGATCGCGGCGATGACGATGTCCCGCCCGGTCTTGAGGCCGCCATCGGTGCGCAACTTGATGCGGCCACGCAGCCCGTTGAGGGTCAATGTCTGGTTGACCTCGCTCAGCCCCATCTCCCACGGCGTACCGGCATATTTGATGCTGGTCTGCGGGCTGGCCCCGGTGCCGCCGACATGGCCGGCGACGAGAATCACGTCGGCATGCGCCTTGGCCACCCCGGCCGCGACCGTGCCGATGCCCGCCGAGGATACCAGCTTCACGCACACCCGGGCGCGCGGGTTGATCTGCTTCAGGTCGTAGATCAGCTGTGCCAGATCCTCGATCGAATAGATGTCATGATGCGGCGGAGGTGAGATCAAGGTCACGCCGGGAGTTGCGTGGCGCAACTTCGCGATAAACTCGGTCACCTTGAAGCCGGGCAGCTGACCGCCCTCGCCCGGCTTCGCCCCCTGCGCGACCTTGACCTCGATCTCCTCGCATGCGCCGAGATATTCCGCCGTGACGCCAAAGCGGCCCGAGGCGATCTGCTTCACGCCGGAATTGGCGTTGTCGCCGTTCGCATAGGGCGTGTAGCGGGCCTTGTCCTCGCCGCCCTCGCCCGACACCGCCTTGGCGCCGATGCGGTTCATCGCGATCGCCAGCGTCTCGTGCGCCTCAGGCGACAGTGCGCCGAGCGACATGCCCGGCGTGACGAAGCGCTTGCGGATTTCGGTGATCGCCTCGACCTGATCAACCGCGACGCCCTCATCGGGAAAGTTGAACTGCAACAGGTCGCGCAGATAGACCGGCGGCAATGCCTCCACCCCGCGCGAGAATTGCAGATAGGTCGAATAGCTGTCGGTCGCGACCGCGCTTTGCAGCAGATGCATCAGTTGCGCGGAATAGGCATGCGTTTCGCCGGTGTGACGCTGGCGATAGAAGCCGCCGATCGGCAAATGCGTCACCACGGCATCGTACGCGGCCTCGTGGCGATCGGTAGCGTTCACGAACAACGATGCATAACCCTCGCCCGAAATCTTCGCCGGCATGCCGGGAAAGAAATCGTTGACCAGCGCGCGCGATAACCCGACCGCCTCGAAATTATACCCGCCGCGATAGGAGGAGATCACCGCGATCCCCATCTTCGACATGATCTTCAGCAATCCCTCGTTGATCGCGGTGCGATGTCGCGCCAGGCACTCGTCCAGCGACAATTCGCCGAACAGGCCGCGCTCATGCCGGTCGGCGATCGACGCCTCGGTCAGATAGGCATGCACCGTGGTCGCACCAACGCCGATCAGCACGGCATAATAATGCGTGTCAAGGCATTCCGCCGTCTGGATGTTGATGCTGGCATAAGACCGCAGCCCCTTGCGTACGAGGTGCGTGTGCACCGCTGCCGCCGCCAGCACCCCGGCGATACCGACGCGCTCCGGCCCAATATTGACGTCGGTCAGAAACAATTCGCTCTTGCCCTCGCGCACGGCCTGTTCCGCTTCGCTGCGGATCCGCGCAATGGCGCCGCGCAATGTGTCGGGCGTGCCGCCGCTCGCGAACGTACAGTCGATCTCGGCAACCTGCGGGCCGAAGAACCCCTTCAGCCGCGCCCAGTCCGCACCGGTCAGCACCGGCGATTCGAGCACAAGCACGCCATCCTGTCGGGCGCCGGTATCGAGGATATTGGCGAGGTTGCCGAAGCGCGTCTTCAGCGACATCACATGGCGTTCGCGCAAAGGATCGATCGGCGGGTTGGTGACCTGCGAGAAATTCTGCCGGAAGAACTGGCTGATCAGGCGCGGATTATCCGACACGACGGCCAACGGCGTATCGTCGCCCATCGACCCGATCGCCTCTTTCGCGCCCTCGACCATTGGCGACAGGATCAACTCCATGTCCTCCAGGGTTTGACCCGCGGCGATCTGGCGACGGGTGAGATCGGCGCGAGTGTAGCGCGTGACAGTGTCGCCCTCTTCAGTCTTCAGATCGTCGATCGCCAGAAACTTGCCGATCATCGCGGCATAATCGGCCTCGCCGGAAATCTTGTCCTTGATCTCCGCATCCTTGAACAGCCGTCCCTGTTCGAGATCGACCGCGATCATCTGGCCCGGCCCCAATCGCCCTTTCTCGACGATGGTGGATTCCGGCACGACGACCATGCCGCTCTCCGATCCGACGATCAGCAGCCCGTCGCCGGTCAGCGTGTAACGCAACGGACGCAGGGCATTGCGGTCCATCCCCGCGACGGCCCAGCGACCATCGGTCATCGCCAGGGCGGCGGGGCCGTCCCACGGCTCCATCACGCTGGCGAGATATTTGTACATGTCGAGATGCGCCTTGGGCATCTCACCTTTGAGACCCCAGGCTTCGGGCACGAGCATCAGCTTGGCGGTCGGCGCGTCGCGGCCCGACCGGCAGATCGCCTCGAACGTCGCATCCAGCGCAGCGGTATCGGACGCCCCGGCCGGGATCACCGGCTTGATGTCCTCCGAATGCTCGCCGAACGCATTGGCCGCCATCTTGATCTCGTGGCTGAGCATCCAATTCTTGTTGCCGCGGATCGTATTGATCTCGCCATTGTGCGCCAAGCAACGAAACGGCTGCGCCAACCACCATTGCGGAAAGGTATTGGTCGAATAGCGCTGGTGGAAAATCGCGACGCGACTTTCGAAACGCTGGTCCTGCAGATCGGGATAGAAGAGCGATAGCGACTCTGCGAGGAACAGTCCTTTATAGATGATCGACCGGCACGACAGACTACAGATGTAGAAACCCTGGATCTGCGCTGCGATGACGCGCTTTTCGATCCGGCGGCGGACGAGGTACAGATTCTTCTCGAACTCGGCTGCGCTCTGTTCGTCCGGCAACGGCCCGGCGATCATGATCTGCTCGATCTCCGGTCGCGTCGTTTGCGCCTTCTGCCCGATCACCGACACGTCGACCGGCACCTGCCGCCAGCCATAGATGGTGTAACCCTCCTCGATGATCGCGGATTCCACGATCGTCCGGCAATCTTCCTGCGCGCCGAGATCGGTGCGCGGCAGAAAGATCATCCCGACCGCGAGTCGGTTCGGCATCGCCTTGTGGCCGGAAGCCGCGACAGCATCGTCGAAGAATTTCAATGGCAGATCGACATGCAGGCCAGCACCATCGCCGGTCTTACCATCCGCATCGACAGCGCCGCGATGCCACACCGCCTTCAGCGCATCGATCGCAGACTGCACGACGCGCCGCGACGGAGTGCCGTCGGTCGTGGCGATGAGCCCGACGCCGCAGGCATCGCCCTCGAATTCGGGGCGGTACATGCCGTGTTCGGCGAGACGTTCGCGTTCGGACTCGATGCTCATGATCCGGTCTTCTTCTTGTCCAACGCCTCGATGTCGGCCTTCAATTTCGCCATCTGTTCGGGCAGTCGCTGCATCGATCGCGTCATCAATTGATTCATCCACACACCCACATCGGGATCGGACATGATCGTCGGCGCCTGCATCAGATAAGCTTGGCCCGTCGGCGTTGCGAAAAACACGCCCATCTCCTTCAACTGCACCAGCGTGAAGCGCCGCGCGTATGCCTTGGCCATCGCATCGAGCATCGTCGGCAAATTGGCGACCAGATCCTGCGTACCGATCTCCATCTGCCGTTGCAGGAATCGATCGAACACGGCCTGAGCACCCGGCAGTTTTTCCAACGACGTTGTGAGTTGGGCGTTCTGGCGCAGCGCCCCCACCATGTTCTGCGACATCGCGCCCATCATCGATCGCATCATCTGATCGCGCGTCGCGGGCGGCATGATCTGATCCATCAATCGGCGCGCGACGACCACGCGCGACGGATCGGGGGCGCTGACCGGGACGGTTGCAGGCGCGGCCACCTGTGCCGCAACCGGCATCGGCAGCAACAAAGCGGCCAGTAACAGGCTCTTCATGCCGCTTGCCTTTCGGCCGTCGCCTTGGCCTTCAGAAATTTGTGCATCGCCGCCGATACATCGCGCCCGTCGCGGATCGCCCACACCACCAGCGAAGCGCCACGAACGATATCGCCTGCCGCGAACACCCCGTCCAATGACGTCATCAGCGTCTTGCCGACCAGCAATGTGCCCCAGCGCGTCACGCCCAGTTCCGGCGCGCCGAACACCGTCGGAAGGTCCTCGGCGTCGAAACCCAGCGCCTTGATGACGAGATCGGCCGGCACATCAAACCCGCCTGCCGGGTCGATCTCGGGCGCCCGCCGCCCGCTTGCATCGGGTGCGCCAAGCCGCATGCGGGCGGCCTTCACGCCCGTCACGCGCTCAGCGGCGACGAACGCTTCCGGACCGGAGAGCCAGACGAACTCCACACCCTCCTCCTCGGCATTGGCAACTTCGCGTTGCGACCCCGGCATATTGGCCCGGTCTCGGCGATACAGGCACTTAACACTCGCCGCACCCTGACGGATCGAGGTGCGCACGCAATCCATCGCCGTGTCGCCACCACCGATGACCACGACATGCTTGCCCGCCGCATTGAGTGACCCGTCGTCAAACGCCGGCACCGTATCGCCAAAACCCTTGCGGTTTGAGGCCGTGAGGAAATCCAATGCATCGACCACCCCCGCGCTGCCCACGCCCGGCGCCTTGATCGCACGCGGCTTATAGACCCCGGTCGCGATCAACACGCCGTCGTGGCGCTGCCGCAGTTCGTCGAGACTGGCATCACGCCCAACCTCGAAGCTTTCGTGGAACACGATCCCGCCCTGTTTCAGTCGCTCCACCCGGCGCATCACGACATGCTTTTCCAGTTTGAAGCCGGGGATGCCGTAAGTCAGCAGCCCGCCCGCACGGTCGTACCGGTCGTAGACATGGACCTCATAACCATAGCCGCGCAGATATTCCGCCGCTGCCAGCCCCGCCGGCCCGGCCCCGACGATGCCGACAGACTGGCCCCGCGACGGACCGGCGGTCAACGGCTCGACCCAGCCTTCTTCCCACGCCGTGTCAGTGATGAACTTTTCGACCGAACCGATCGTCACCGCGCCATGGCCGGAAAATTCGATCACGCAATTGCCTTCGCACAGCCGGTCTTGCGGACAAATCCGACCGCAGATCTCGGGCATGGTCGAGGTCGAGTTGCTTAGCTCATAGGCCTCGCGCAATCGCCCTTCGGCCGTCAGGCGCAACCAATCCGGAATATGATTGTGCAGCGGACAATGAACCGAACAATATGGGACACCACATTGCGAACAGCGTCCGGCCTGGTCCTCGGCGGTCGGCACCGCATAACGATCGGCGATCTCGCGGAAATCCTCCGCCCGTAATTCCGGGGCGCGCTTGCCGGGAAACGCTTGGGGCGTGCCCACGAATTTCAGCATGGTCTCGGTCATTGGCCTCGCTCACTTGATCGAGGACCCAATATTTCAATTTACCGCCCGAGTCACGACAGAAACGTCTTTTAGGTAAGTTGTCCTTCCCTAAATATATGGATCGTCGAATCTGGCTTCCGATTACGCGGCGAGACCTGGCCTATTATGGCCACTTCGGTCTTATCGATACAGCAGCGCGATCAGCGCCACCGAGCCGGCCACAATCCGATACCAGGCAAATGGCGCGAACCCATGTCGCCCGACAAACGTAATGAACCAGCGAATCACCACCAAGGCGACCAGAAACGACACCACGAAGCCGATCGCGATCGCGGTCAAATGTGCGTCGCCCAGTTCGTGCCGGCTCTTGAACAGCGCCAGCGTGGTCGCGCCTGCCATCGTCGGGATTGCGAGGAAGAAACTATACTCCGCCGCCGTCTCGCGGTCCACGCCAAGCGTCAGTGCGCCCATGATCGTCGCGCCGGAGCGGCTGACGCCCGGGATCATCGCGAGGCACTGCACCACGCCGATGATCAGCGCCGTGCGCCACGGCATATCCTCCACCGACCGGGTGGTGATCGTTTTGGACAGCCGCTCGATGATCAGGATCAGCACGCCGCCGACGATCAGAGCGATCGACACCACCACCGGACCGACGGTTGGTGCCTCCAGTACGGCCTTGATCGCCTTATAGGCCACCGCGCCGACGATAGCAGCAGGCAGGAAGCCGATCAGCACGTTGCGGGTGAAGCGGATCGCTGCCGGATCTCGCGCCAGCAAGCCGCGGCCGACCTTCATGAACCGACCCCAGAACACCACCACCACCGCCAAAATCGCGCCCAGCTGGATCACGATGTCGAACGTCGCATCCGCTTGCGGCAGGCCGAGCAGCGCTCCGGCCAGAATCAGATGGCCGGTCGACGAGACGGGCAGGAACTCGGTCACCCCCTCGACGATGCCGAGCAGGATGATGATAAACAGGTCCACGAACAATTCCTCTTTTGAGCCGTTCTAAAGCCTCAGGCCGCCTGGCCGAGCGGACCGAAGCGCCCTTCGCGACGATAGCGCACCAGCCACCCGGGCGCCACGCTGTCCAGCGGCGTGGCAGCGATACCGAAGATGTCCAGACCGTTGGCACCGGTCACGACATTGTCGCTCTGAAGCATCTTCCATTGGTCCCGCGTAATCGGCGCGCCGGGCAGGAAACCAAGATTGGACAGCGCCGCCCCCGCAACATCCGGCAACTCGATGATCGTCGGATCGCGCCCGATCGCCTCAGCGATCCAGCGGATTAGCGCCCCCATCGTCAACACGTCTGGCCCGCCAAGTTCGTACGTCGTGCTGCCGAAACGCTCTGGCTCGGCCAGAGCCTGCGTGACGGCCTTGGCGACATCGCCGACATAGACCGGTTGGAATTTTGCCTTCGCGCGCAGCACCGGCACGACCGGCACGGCGGAGATCATCCCCGCGAACCGGTTCACGAACTGGTCCTCGCGCCCGAACACGATCGACGGACGCAAGATCGTGGCGGTCGGAAACGCCGCGCGCACCGCCGCTTCGCCTTCCCCCTTGGACCGACCATAAGCGGAAGGCGATTCGGTGTCGGCCCCGATCGCAGATACATGCACCAGTGCCGCCACGCCCGTAGCTGCAGCGGCTTTGGCCACGTTGCCCGCGCCCTCGGTCTGCACCCGGTGGAAATCGCCCGAGAGTATGCCGACCAAATTCACCACCGCGTCCGAGCCGTGCACGGCCCGCGCGATTGATTCCGGCTTGGTCACATCCACAGCGGCGAATTGCGTCTGCCCAAGCCCCCCTTGCGTCTTGAGATAGAACGCCGACTTTGGATCGCGCTGCGCGATCCGGACGCGCGCCCCGGCCTTGAGCAGATCCTGCGCGACATAGCGGCCGACGAACCCGCCGCCTCCGATCAGCGTAACTAGTCTGTCCTTCATTGCGACCACAGCCCTCGATTATTTCCGTTGATCCCCTTGCCCCAGCACCTGCTGTGTTGACAAGGCCGTCACGCCCCCCCTAAAGGCCGCCCCCTACCCCGTGCCCAGATGGCGGAATTGGTAGACGCACCAGCTTCAGGTGCTGGCGCTCGCAAGGGCGTGGAGGTTCGAGTCCTCTTCTGGGCACCACTTACCTATACGCCGATGCCCGCGATAGGTTGAAAGAACCGCAGAAATCCGCTAGTTTAACCCTTGCATTGACCGCACTCGATTGCTGGCGGTCGCCAACAATCGCGAAAAAGTGGGGGCCTTTCTGGGGGCCTTTCGTCAGCGGCCATTCGGAGCGATGCGAAAG
>NZ_JANYEK010000115.1 GCF_025363195.1 Sphingomonas sp. | reverse complement strand
AGCGCTGGAGTCCGCATAGCGAGGCCTTGCTGTTTGCCGCCGCCCGTGCGGACCATGTCGAAAAGCAGATCCAGCCCGCCTTGGGCGCGGGCACATGGGTGATCTGCGACCGCTTCATCGACAGCAGTCGTGCCTATCAGGGCGTGGCGGGCGGAATAGACGATGCCGCGGTGCTTGCCCTGCACGGCTTGGGGTCGCGCGGATTGCTGCCCGATCGCACCTTCGTGCTTGAAGTGCCGGTGGAACAGGGCCGCGCCCGGGCCGAAGTGCGGGATGGCGCGGCGGCAGATCGCTTCGCCGCACGTGGTGACGATTTCCATCAGGCCGTCGCCTCCGCCTTTCGCGGCTATGCCGAGCGCGAGCCGGATCGCGTGCGCTTGATCGATGCATCGGCCAGCGCCGCTGTCGTGACGGAGGCTTTGCTCAACGGCCTCGCCGACCTGCTGCCATGACCTTACCGCTGGGCAACGCAGCCGCCCATGCCGCCTTCGCCGCGGCGATGAAGAGTGGCGCGCTGCACCACGCCTGGCTGTTCGCCGGGCCAGAGGGGGTCGGTAAGGGAACGTTCGCGCGGATCGCGGCGCTGCGCTTGCTGGCGGAGGGCGCGGCGCGCGCGCCATTGCCGCCCGGTTTCGACGTGCCGGCCGACAATTATACGCGCAGCCTGATCGCGGCGGGGTCGCACCCCGATTACCGCGAACTTGCCCGTGCGCCGAAAGATCCGGACAAGCCCGGCCAGGATCTCGCCCGCTCTATCCCGATCGCGCAGGTTCGCGCCCTCCAGCCGCTGTTCGCAGTGACGCCAAGCATGTCCTCGCGGCGGGTGGTCCTGATCGATGCGATCGACGATCTCGAACGCGCCGGTGCCAATGCCCTGCTCAAGAACCTTGAGGAGCCGCCGCAGGGCACCGTCTTTCTGCTCATCAGCCACGCGCCGGGGCGGCTGTTGCCGACGATCCGCTCGCGCTGTCGTGCGCTGAGGTTCGACTCGCTCGACGAAAAGACGATGGGGCAGGTATTACGCATGCGCCAACCAACCGCACCGGATACCGAGATCGCCGCCTTGATGGCCGCCGGGCACGGCTCGCCCGGTCGTGCGCTTGGTTTTGCCGGTCTCGACATGGCCGCGCTTGACAGAGCGATGGTCGCCATCGCGAGGGACGGCGACCCAAGCAACGCCCAGCGCGCGAAACTGGCCAAGGCCCTCGCGCCCAAGGCCGCGCAACCGCGCTACGAAGCGTTCCTCGACCGCGCGCCCGCCTTCATTGCGGCGGCGGCACCCGGGCGACAGGGACAGGCGCTGCGCACCGCGCTCGACAGTTACGATGACGCCCGCTCGCTTGCTGCCAGCGCACGCGGGTTATCGCTGGATGCGCAGGCGACGGTGTTCGAGATGGCCGGTCTGGTGGCGACACTGGCGCCGCGCGCCTGATTTTCTCGGCCAGATCGCGGTCGAAGACGCGGGTGGTTCCACCCCCCGGAAAACCGCGCTAGAGCCGCGGCATGGCCGAACCCTATTACATCACCACTGCGATCAGCTACCCCAATGGACGCCCGCATATCGGCCACGCCTACGAAGCGATCGCCGCCGATGCCATCGCGCGCTTCCATCGCCAAGCCGGGCGTGATGTTGTGTTCCAGACAGGCACCGACGAACACGGGCTGAAGATGGTTCAGACCGCGCGCGATCGCGGTGTCGAAGTAGCTGATCTGGCGACGGAAATGTCCGCGCATTTCCGTGCGATGGATGATGCCCTGAACATCAGTTACGATCGTTTTATCCGCACCACGGAGCCCGATCATCACCGCGCCAGTCAGGCGATCTGGCAGGCGATGGCCGCCAATGATGATCTCTATCTCAGCCGCTACGAGGGCTGGTATTCGGTGCGGGACGAGGCGTTCTACGAGGAAAAGGAGCTGGTCGAGGGGGAAGGGGGCGTGAAACTTTCGCCCCAGGGCACGCCGGTTGACTGGACCGCCGAAGAAAGCTGGTTCTTCCGCCTCTCGAAATACCAGCAGCCTTTGCTTGACCATATCGCCGCTAATCCCGAGTTCATTCGCCCGGAAAGTCGCCGTAACGAGGTTTTGAAATTCATCGAAGGCGGATTGATGGATCTTTCCGTCTCGCGCACCAGCTTCGACTGGGGGGTCAAGGTGCCCGGCAGCGACGGCCATGTCATGTATGTGTGGGTGGATGCGCTGACCAACTACCTCACTGGCGCGGGCTACCCCGATGATGCCGAGGGTTTCGCAAAATGGTGGCCCGCCGATCTCCACCTGATCGGTAAGGATATCGTGCGATTCCATGCGGTTTACTGGCCGGCTTTCCTGATGTCCGCGAAGTTGGCGCTGCCGAAGACGGTGTTCGGCCACGGTTTCCTGCTCCACCGGGGTGAAAAGATGTCGAAGTCGATCGGCAACGTCGTCGATCCGATCGAGCTGTCGGAAACTTTCGGGGTCGATGCGCTACGTTATTTCCTGCTCCGCGAAGTCAGCTTCGGCCAAGACGGAAGTTATTCCGGCGAGGCGATTGTCACGCGCGCCAATGCCGATCTCGCTAATGGCTTGGGCAATCTGGCGCAACGTTGCCTGTCGATCATCGCCAAGAATTGCGATGGCGTGGTGCCAGCGGATATCGGGAATACGCGCCCACCGCTTATGGGTGATATACTTGCGAATGTCTCCGAACTCATGGCCGATTTGAAACTCAACGAAGCGCTCGAAGCGGTTTGGGAAGGCGTGCGGATCGCCAACGGTTATTTCGCCGACATGGCACCTTGGGCTCTCAGGAAGACCGATCCACGACGCGCCGATGGCGTCCTGTATCACACTGCGGAAGTCGTACGGCAGTTGGCGATACTAGTGCGCTGGGTCGTACCGGAGAGCGCGGATAAGCTGCTTGATCAGCTTGGCCAGTCACCCGATGCGCGCGATTTCGCCGCTTTGGGCGTGCCCTTGGTTCCGGGTATCGTCCTGCCCGCTCCCCAAGGCGTGTTTCCCCGTCTCGAACTTCCGGCGGAGTAGGACTGATGCTCGCCGACAGTCATTGTCATCTCAATTACAAAGGCTTGGCCGAGGATCAGCAGGCCGTGCTCGAACGCGCGCGCGCGCGTGGCGTAACCGCCATGCTCAACATCGCGACGCGCGAGAGCGAATGGGACGATGTCCTGGCCACTGCCGAACGGGAGAACGATGTCTGGGCCACTGTCGGCATTCATCCGCACGAGGCGGACAAACACGCCCATATCGACACCGCCAAACTGGTGGACCGCGCTCGCCATCCGCGCGTCGTCGGTATCGGCGAGAGCGGGCTCGATTATTATTACGACCACAGCGACCGCGACCGGCAACAGGCCAGCTTCCGCGCGCACATCGCTGCCGCGCGCGAGACGCAATTGCCGATTGTCGTCCACACGCGCGATGCCGAGGAAGACACCGCGACCATCTTGGGCGAGGAAATGGGGAAGGGGGCCTATCCCTGCGTCATCCACTGTTTTACTGCCAGCGGCGCATTCGCCGATATCGCGCTTAATCTCGGCTGCTACATATCGATTTCCGGCATCGTGACGTTCAAGAATGCAAAGGATCTGCAGGATACCGCCGCGCGCCTTCCGCTCGATCGGCTGCTGATCGAAACCGACGCACCGTTCCTCGCGCCCGTGCCGCACCGGGGCAGGACCGGCGAACCGGCCTTCGTCGCTGATACCGCGAAATTTCTTGCCACCCTGCGTGGCGAAACCGTCGAGGCGCTGACAGAAGCCACCGCGCGCAACTTCCACACCCTGTTCACCAAAACCGTCTCGTGACGGGAGTTAAGTTTCAAGCGGCCACGTCGAAAGCGGGCGCGTGAAGGTCCGCATCCTCGGTTCGGGCACGTCGTCCGGCGTGCCGAGGATCGGCAACGATTGGGGTGCATGTGACCCCGCCAATCCACGCAACCGCCGCACCCGCGCCTCGATCATCGTCGAAACGGCGACGACGCGCATTCTGGTCGACACCAGTCCGGATCTGCGGGAACAGCTTCTTGCCGCCGAGGTTTCCGATGTGGATGCGGTGATCTGGACCCACGATCACGCCGATCACTGTCACGGTATCGACGATCTGCGGCAGGTCTATCATAAGCGAGACCAACCGGTGCGCGGGCTGGCGCGGGCAAGGACGCTCGATCATTTGATCACGCGCTTTGCTTACGCCTTCAACGGTCGTGCCGGCTATCCGCCTACGATCGCCGCCGAAATTCTGCCCGACGAAATCCACATCGGCGACATCTGGATCCGCGTTACGGATCAGCCCCACGGCACTATCCATTCCGCGGGGCTACGGTTTGAATGCGGTCAAGAATCCATCGGCTACGCGACGGATTTCAATATCTTAACCAGTGATATGCGAAACCTCTATCAAGGCCTCGATATTTGGATAGTCGATGCCCTGCGTCGCTCACCGCATCCGTCGCATCCGCAACTCTCCGTAGCGCTTGGTTGGATCGGGGAATTGCGCCCCGGTCGTTCGGCGTTGATCCATATGGATCATTCGATGGACTATGCCACTTTGATCGCCGAACTGCCGGAGTCTGTGGAGCCTGGCTATGACGGTCTGGAGCTGTGGGCATGAACGATCGGGGATTCGATGTCGCGTATCTGGCGCTGATCTTGATCCTGCCGCTGTCGGCGTTGATCGCGCGGCGATTGGCGCTCGGCAGCACGGTGAAAATGGCGCTGGCCTGGGCGGCGATCTTCGGCGTCCTGACCATCATCGTCGGCAATTGGGGGCGCGTGGTGCCGTTGATCCAGCCCGTAGCCGACACTTTGGGCATCAGCGATCAGTCGGTATCGGGCTCGACGGTACAGATCCGCATGGCGCAGGACGGGCATTTCTGGGCGAACGTGATGATCAACGGCGTGCAGCGACGGATGCTGGTCGATAGCGGCGCGACGACGACGGCCTTGTCGAGCAGTACCGCGAAAGCTGCCAGGCTCGATCTAAACGCGAGCATCGTACCGACCATGCTCGACACGGCCAACGGTCCGGTTACCGCACAGCGCACGACAATCGCCAGACTAGACATCGGCAGCATCAGCGCGACCGAGTTGCCGACTGTGGTGTCATCGGCGTTCGGCGAAACCGACGTCATAGGGATGAATTTTTTGTCGCGGCTCAAATCATGGCGCGTGGAAGGCAATATTTTGGTTTTTGAGCCGAAAGGTTGAAGAGAAGCCCCCCCACCGCGTAGGCCGTCTATTTAACATAATGTATATTATCGGATTTGGATATGGCGATTGAAGAGGGGTCCCCTTCGAAGGATTTGGTGTTTCCCGAGATGCAGCGACTGGTGAAGATTATGGCGCGGCTGCGGGACCCGGTGTCGGGTTGCGAATGGGACGTCGCGCAGGATTTCGCTTCGGTCGCACCTTACACGATCGAGGAAGCCTATGAGGTCGCCGATGCCATCACGCGCGGCGATATGGCGGATCTCAAGGATGAACTCGGCGATCTGCTGCTTCAGGTGATCTTTCACAGCCGCATGGCCGAGGAAGCCGGTCTGTTCGCGCTCGAGGAGGTCGCGGCGAGCATCAGCGATAAGATGGAGCGCCGCCACCCGCACATCTTTGGAGACGCGATCAGCGGCAGCCACCAAGGTTGGGAGCAGATCAAGGCCGAGGAACGTGCTGCCAAGGGCGTCGCCGACGGGCGGGCTGATGTCCCCGTTGGCGCGCTGGAGGGCGTGGCAATCGGCCTGCCCGCCTTGCTCCGCACCGAGAAACTCCAGAAACGTGCCGCGCGCACGGGCTTCGACTGGCCCGATGCCAGCGGCCCGCGCGCCAAAGTGTTCGAGGAAATCGCCGAGATCGACGCCGCATCCGAGGTCGAGCGGGCGGAAGAAGTCGGTGATCTGTTATTCTCGGTCGTCAATTGGGCGCGCCACCTAGGAGTCGATCCCGAGGCGGCATTGCGGGCGGCCAACGCGAAATTCGAGCAGCGTTTCGCGGCGATGGAAGCGCAGGCGGGCAACGGTTTCGATGCGCTTGATCTCGACGCGAAGGAAGCGCTCTGGCAGACGGTAAAATCGTTCAAAAACAGATAGTCAAAGGCACCAGCGGTTATGGCGACTCAGACGCTGTCCGCCAGCATTTGATCCGCCGCATCCTCGATGTACCTCTTCAAGGAAATCTTTGGGCGGTCGATCGTCCAAGCCAATTCTGCGATCTCCGGTGAGGAGGGCGGCAAAAACGCTATATGCGAGCCACCATGATCGGCCGCCGGCTCGGGCAGTCCGCGCGCGATCGACTGGCCACAGAGCCAGCTCGCCACAAGCTCCCGGGATCGGCGCCTTCAGGCACCTCGCTGCAGAAAACGCTCATGATCGTGCGGTGCCATGCGCACGTCATAGGCAGCCCGGTCTCCCTCAACCTCTTGGCCCAGGACTTCGCCATGCGCGTGCAACCAGGCCGCGCCCGCGCCGTCGCCCGCTTCCAGTGTGATGACATAGCGACGGTGCCCTGCGGTCAACACATTGGCGATGGTGTCTAGCAGGCCCGGCACCCCTTCCCCGTTTAACGCCGAGATACCGACCACGTCGTCGCGTCGGGCCGCCTCGCCGAGCAATTCCACCCGATCGTCCTCGTCGAGCAGATCGAGCTTGTTCCACGCCTCGATCCGCGGCGTCGTATCGTTCACGCCGATATCGCGCAGTACCGCTTCGACATCGTCCTTTTGCGCCATCGTGTCAGGGTGCGCGATGTCGCGGATATGGATCAGCAGATCAGCAGAAATCACCTCTTCCAGCGTCGCCTTGAACGCTGCAACCAATTGCGTCGGCAATTCGGATACGAAGCCTACGGTATCGGAAAGGATCGCCTTGTCGATGCCAAGCAGGCTGATCTGTCGCAGCGTCGGATCGAGCGTGGCAAACAATAGATCTTCCGCCATCACGTCGGCGCCGGTCAAACGATTAAACAAAGTGGACTTTCCGGCATTGGTATATCCGACCAGAGCGATCACCGGCCACGGCGCGCGCTGTCGCCGATCGCGATGAAGCCCACGCGTGCGGCTGACCTGCTCGAGTTCCCTCTTGAGCCGCGCCATGCGGTCGCGGATCAACCGCCTATCGGCCTCGATCTGCGTTTCGCCCGGGCCGCCGAGAAAGCCGAAGCCACCCCGCTGACGTTCAAGGTGGGTCCAACTGCGCACCAGCCGCCCGGCCTGATAATCCAAATGCGCCAGTTCGACCTGCAAGCGCCCTTCCGCCGTTACCGCGCGCTCGCCGAAGATTTCGAGGATCAGACCAGTACGGTCGATCACTTTGGAGCCGAGCTCCTTCTCTAGATTGCGCTGCTGCACCGGGGTCAGTGCAGCATCGAAAACGACGAGATCGGCCTCCTCCATTCGCACCGTCGCGGCCAGCATCGCCACCTGCCCGCTGCCAATCAGGGTCGAAGGGCGCGGTGCCCGCACACGGTATGATACCTTATCCGCCACGACAACGCCGATCGCCATGGCGAGCCCGGCCGTTTCCTCCAATCGCGCGGTTACGTCCCGCGACGAACTCCCATGTTCGGGAAACACCACGATGCAGCGTGCGCCGCGAGCGAATTCATCCCGGTCCCGCTCAAAGCCGCCGCGTTCGAAACCGGTGTTGCTCAATCGTCCTCACCATCGGCCTGTTCATCGGCCAGATTCAGGGGGTGGGCCGGCTGGATGGTCGAGACGGCATGCTTGTAGACGAGCTGCGACATACCATCACGCTGGAGCAGCATGCAAAACAGATCGAACGCAGCGATCTGCCCCTGCAGCATCACACCGTTGACGAGGAACATCGTCACGCTGTCCTCGGACTTGCGCACCGCGTTCAGGAATATCTCCTGCAACAACGGCGCCCGCTTCTGCGCCTCGCCAACCGCATTGACGATCGCGGCGACATCCACGCTGCCCGACGGCATGATCGTTGAAATGGCATGCTTGTAGATTAGCTGGCTCTGCCCATCGCGCCGCAACAGCACGGAAAAATTGTCGAACCACGTCACGATGCCCTGCAGTTTCACGCCTTTGACGAGAAACATAGTGACCGGCGTCTTGGAACGACGCAGGGCGTTGAGGAACAGATCCTGAAGAGAGGTTTGCTTGTCGGCCATCGGTCGATCCTATGTTCTTGGCGGGAGATTTGCCCGCAGTGCGCCGGTTCCCGGCGTCGGATTACACGGGTGCGTTGCCGTGCAATGACAATCTAGGGTGCCATGTGGGCAACGTCCACTGGCGATGGCATGACAATGCCGTTCGGTGCGGTCGTTGCCCCCTCAAATTGGCGATTTCTTGCGCGCCACATCCACCATGCCGCCATGCTTGACGTGGTGCTGGATGACCACCGAAACCCTACTCCTCCCGCGTCTCGGTAATCCCCAAAAGCTTGAGTTTGCGGTGCAGCGCCGATCGCTCCATCCCGATGAAATGCGCCGTCCGGGAAATATTTCCCGAAAACCGGCGAATCTGCACGCGGAGATATTCCCGCTCGAACGTCTCGCGCGCTTCACGCAGCGGTGACCCCATGATCGCGTTTGTCCCACCGCCCATCTCCCCCGGGTCGCCCAGCACCTCGGCCGGCAGGAGATCGAGATCGATCCGCCCGATGCGGTCACCCGGCGCCATGATGATCGTGCGCTCGACCACGTTGCGGAGCTGGCGGACATTGCCCGGCCATTCGTAGCTTTGTAGCGCGACCATCGCATCGGGAGCGATCTCCGGTGTCGGCACGCGCCGTTCGGAGGCGTAATGCGCCATGAAGTGACTGACTAACGCAGGAATGTCCTCGCGTCGCTCGGCCAGACCGGGGATGAGCACCGGCACGACGTTGAGCCGATAATACAGGTCCTCGCGGAACCGCCCCTCAGCGATTTCCTGCATAAGGTCGCGCGCGGTGGCCGAAACCACGCGCACATCGACCTTGACCACACGCTGCCCGCCGACGCGGGTGAAGCTCTGGTCGGTCAACACGCGCAGGATCCGGGCCTGTGTGGTGATCGGCATGTCGGCGATCTCGTCGAGGAACAAGGTGCCGCCATGCGCCTGTTCGAGCAGGCCGGGGCGAACCAGCCCGCCATGTTCCTCGATACCGAACAATTCCTCCTCGACCCGTTCCGGCGTCATGCGCGCCGCGCTGACGATCACGAACGGGGCTGAACTGCGCTGGCTCCAGCCGTGAAGTAGGCGCGCGGCAACTTCCTTGCCGACCCCCGCCCCGCCCATCACCAGCACGCGGCTGCCGGTCGAGGCGACACGCTTCAGGGTGGCGCGTACGCCGTTGATCGCGGTCGAGCTGCCGGTCAGGTCGTCATCACGCCCGACACTGGCGCGCAAGCTCGCCACCTCGCGCCGCAGCCGCTCCGTCTCAGTCGCGCGCTCGACCATCAGCAACAGGCGCTCGGCCTCGAACGGCTTCTCGATGAAATCCACCGCCCCGCGCCGGATTGCCGCGACCGCGGTATCCAGGTTGCCGTGGCCCGAAATGACCAGCACCGGAATCGACGGATCGCGCCGCTTCATCTCGTCGAGCAGATCCAGCCCGTCGAGCTTCGAATCCTTCAACCACACGTCGAGCAGCACCAATGAGGGTCGCCGCGCGGCGATCGCCTCCAATGCGGCATCGCTGTCGGCGGCGGTGCGGGCTTCATAGCCTTCGTCTTCCAGGACGCCGGAGACGAGCTCCCGAATATCGCGTTCGTCGTCGACGATGAGGATGTCGAGCGCCATGATTTATGTCCGTATCTTGAGGTCTGAGGGGCGCCGGTTTTCGTCGTCTTCGTCTTCGCCGCCCGTATCGAGCCGCGCCAGCGCGGCGGCATCGAAGCGCATCGTCACGAGGGTCCCCCCACCCTCGCGGTCGCCGAACGTCATCGTGCCGCAATGCTCCTCGACGATCTTGTTGACGATCGCGAGGCCAAGGCCGGTGCCCCGCGCACGCGTCGTCATATAAGGTTCGACGATACGGTCTCGCGCGGCGGGCAGGCCGACGCCATTGTCGGAAATCTCCACCGTCACCTGCCGCGCGGGGTCGCCCGACAGCGTCATGATGACCTCGCCGTCTTCCGCGTTCCGCGCCTCGATCGCCTCGACGGCGTTCTTGACGATGTTGGTGAATGCCTGGCCGATTTGACGGCGATCGCACACTAGGTCGAACGGCGTGCGTCCATGTTCCAGCGCGATCCGTACGCCGGGGTGCGCCACCTCGTGCAGGAACAGGGTCTGGCGTGCGATATCGACCAGAGATTCGCGCTTGAACAACGGCTTGGGCATGCGCGCGAAGGAGGAGAATTCGTCAACCATGCGCCGCAGATCGCCCACCTGCCGCACGATCGTCTCGGTCAGGCGAGTGAACGTGCCATCATCATTGGGCAATTGCTTACCGTACCGGCGTTGCAGTCGTTCGGCGGCGAGCTGGATCGGGGTCAGCGGGTTCTTGATCTCGTGCGCGATGCGTCGTGCCACGTCGGACCAGGCGGCGCGGCGCTGGTCGAGCAATTGCTGGGTGATGTCGTCGAAGGTCAGGATCGGGCCGGCGTCGGCGCGCGCGATGCGCACCGCCAGGGTCCGTGCCTCACCGTGTGCATCGACCTCGACGATCGCATCGCGCTGGTCGGTATCGATCAGGGCGGCCAGTTCGGGCGCGATTTCGGCTAGTTGTCGCCCGACAGGGCTGTTCACGCCGGTGTTGAGCAATTCGGTGGCGGAGCGGTTGATCAGCCGGATCGTCCCGTCCCCGGCGATCGAGACGACGCCGGCGCTGACCCCGGACATCACCGCCTCGATCAGCGCGCGCCGGCTTTCCAACGCTCCTGTCTGCGCCTGTAACTGGTCGGTCATCACATTGAACGCCTTGGCCAGCGTTCCGAATTCGTCGTTGCTCTTCGACAGGGGTACGCGCGCGGTGAGATCGCCCGAGGCCACTTTGTGCGCGGCGGCGACCAGTTCCCCGACCGGGCGCACCAGCCGATCCGCCACCACAAGGGCGATCCACACCGCGATTCCGACGATCAGCAGCGACACCACCATCAACGCCGCGTTGAAGCGCAATTGCAGCGCGCGCGACCTGATTTGCAACGCGCTGTAATCGGCGATGATCGCATCGCCGCGCTTCAACTGCACCGCCAGCCGATCCTCGATCAGTCGCGATGTGTAGAGATAGGTATCCTTACCATAGCCCAGCTTCACCGCCGCGCCGACGCGCTTGTTGTCGGTGATCGGCACCACCTGCTCGCCGCGATCAAGCCGATCCATCACGGCGCGACTGATGATATTCTCGGTCGATCGGCCATATGGGTTAAGCACGATCAGTGGATTGGCCTCGCCCTTGCGGACGATCATCGCCTCTGAAAGTTCGCGATTATAAGTTTGCAGGAACAGTAATTCCTGAAAGCGCTTGGCATCGATCGGGATCGTCTGGAGATAGCCGACCAAATCTGGCCCCATCGCCACCGCATTGCCCTCGACTCGCTCCACCTCGCGCTGGAAATTCTCCTGCACCAGCGACCGAGCGTTGCCGACCAGAGCGGCTGTGCGTTGCGACGACCAGAATTCGACGCCGTATTGGAAGAGCAGCGAGGCGAAGATCACCACTAGCAAGGTCGGCACGGCGGCGATCAGCGAGAACATCGCCACCAATTGGACATGCAATCGCGCCCTGCCCCCGATCGGTGAGCGTGCCGCACGGCGAACAGCGATGCGCCGCCCGAGCAGCACGAGCAGAGCAATTCCCGGCAACAGGTTGGCCACGAGCAGAAATGCGACCCAAGGCGGCGTCAGCACACTTTGCGGCGTGCCGCTGGATCGCAGCAGGAAATATGTCCCCGTCGCAATCGCCAACGTCACGCCGAGCACGAGCAGCTCGACAACGGGCATCACGCTGAACCGGGGGTTCGTCGGTGTGGGGGCGTCCATCGTCGAGGCTTCGGCCGTCATCGTGGCCTTACTACAACGTAATTGTGGCAATTAGAACACAGTTTGTCGTCGGCCTATCCCGCAACGGGCTCGCCCGGACGCCCACTTCCCGGATCGATCCCCAAAGTATCGAGCCTTTTCCGTAGGGTATTGCGATTAATGCCGAGCGCCCGCGCTGCCCGTAGTTGGTTTTGGCCGTGACGCGCGAGTATCGCCTCGATCAACGGTCGTTCGACCTCGCCGATGATCCGGTCGTAAAGCGACCCGTCGTCCAGTGCCGCCGGGTCCTCGCGCGCCAGCCGTTCGAGCCGTGACTGCACCGCCGCCTCGATGCCCGCATCACCGTCGAACTGCGGGCGCGTGGTCCCGGCCGCGCCGAGCATCGCACGCACTTCACTCCCATCGATCCGCTCGTCGCGCGCCAGTACGGCCATGCGGCGCATGATATTCTCCAACTCCCGCACGTTGCCCGGCCAGTCGTAATGCTCCAGCGCGACGATCGCCTGCGGCTCCAGTTGCTTGCGCGGCAGTCCGCTTTCCGCCGCTTTGTCGAGGAAGTGGCGGGCGAGCAGAGCGATGTCCTGGCGCCGCGCGCGCAACGCCGGCAGCGTCACCGGCACCACGTTCAGGCGGTAGAATAGATCTTCGCGAAACTGTCCGCCCGCGACCTGCCCGGCGAGATCCTTGTTCGTCGCCGCGACGATGCGCACGTCGGCGCGAATCGTCCGCGCGCCGCCGACGGTGGTGAATTCTCCCGATTGCAGCACCCGCAATAGCCGCGTCTGCGCCTCTATCGGCATGTCGCCGATCTCATCGAGGAACAACGTGCCGCCGGCCGCCTGCTCGAATCGCCCGGCCGACCGCGCCTGCGCGCCAGTGAATGCACCGCGTTCATGCCCGAACAGTTCGGCCTCGATCAACTCGCGCGGAATCGCTGCCATATTGATGGCGATGAACGGGAAACGCTTGCGTGGCCCGAGATCATGGATCGCGCGCGCGACCAGTTCCTTGCCCGTGCCGGATTCGCCAGAGATCAAAACGGTCAGGTCGTTCGACACGACGCGGGCGATGACGCGGTACACATCCTGCATCGCCGCCGATCGCCCGATCAGCGGGAGGGTGGAATCATCCTCCCCCACCGGATCCATCGGTCCGCCCTTGTCGCGCGCCAGCGCGCCCTGCACCGCGCGGGACAGGGCATCGAGATCGAACGGCTTGGGCAGATAATCATACGCCCCGACCTCGGTCGCGCGCACCGCCGTGCTCAGCGTGTTCTGCGCCGACAGCACGATCACCGGCAAGTCAGGATGCTCGACCGTCAGTCGCGCGATCCGGTCCAACCCGTTGCCGTCGGGCAGCACGACGTCGGAGATCAGCACGTCCGGCATTGCGATCGCCAACTGCACTTCAAGCTCAGCCAAGGTCGCGACCGAAGTGACCCGGTGCCCCTCCCGCCTTAGGGATTGCGTGACGACGGTGCGGATCGCCGCATCGTCATCCACCACGAGGATATGGCCGACCTTGGTCACTTACTGCCCTCTCGGCAAAAGAATGCGGAACACGGTCGCTTCGGGCGATCCCTCCCGCGCATATTGGATGATCCCGCCCATATCGCGCACCAATTTATCGACCAAAGCGAGGCCGAGCCCATGCCCCTCGGGCTTGCCGCTGATGAAAGGGTCGAACAAATGATCGGCAATGTCCGGCGGCGCACCGGGGCCGTTGTCGATCACGCAGATCTCGATCGGCAACGCTTGGCGCGGTCGGCCCGGCGCTGCGCTCACCGCCATGCCGTGGCGGTAGGCGGTTGCAAGCGTGATGCGCGCATCGGCCTGCTGCACCATTGCCTCGCTGGCATTCTTGAGCAGGTTGAGGATCACCTGCAAAATCGCGTCGCGGTCGACTAGCACCGTCGGCAAAGAGGGGTCGAAGCGTTCCTCGATCGTCACGTTTGCAGCGAAACCAGCGGTCGCGACCCGGCGCGCATGATCGAGCAATGGATAGATATTCTCAGATCCAAGGGTCAGCGGGCGCGTGTCCGTGAAATCCTGCATCCGGTCGATCAAGGCCGCGATGCGATCGACCTCGGTCACGATCAGCGAAGTGAGTTCCTCACCCTCCCCGGTCCGGCTGCTTCCAAGCAATTGCGCCGCGCCGCGAATGCCGGAGAGAGGGTTCTTGATTTCATGTGCCAGCATTGCCGCCGCACCCACTGCGGCGCGAGCGGCGGAGGCCCGATCGGCACTTTGGCCGAGCCGGCGGGAGGTGGCAGCATGATGCAGCGTGATCGTCCGCCAGCCGGGGTAATCCGCAATCGCCGCCTCGATGAAATCGACCCGTACCCGCCCGCCGCGCGTCAGTTCGATCTCGGTGTCGAATGCCGCGAAACCATGATCTTCACGCCGCGCCGGATCGCGCGGGGACCGCAACACGGACTCGAGCGTCTGACCGAGCATCGCGCGTTCGGAAAGGTTGAGTAGCGCCTCGCAATCGGCATTGGCATGGGCGATCGCGCCCTCGGGATCGATGACCATCACCCCGACCGGCAGCGCCGCGAACAATTCGGCGAACCCCGGCCCCGGCGCCCCGTTCATGCGGTCAAGATCACGCTGCCGCGCGGCTGCGATACGGTGCGTAGAATTCGGCCAGCATCGTTTGCACAACCTTGGGATCGGGAATCTGGTTCACCCGGTTGCGGAATTCCGCCGATCCGTGGATGCCGCGCGTATACCAGCCGATATGCTTGCGCGCCATGTTGACGCCGACCTCAGTGCCGTAATGGCTAAGCATCGCATCGTAATGTTCAGCAATAACGTCATATTGTTCTTCGAGGCCCGGATCTGGAATATGGCGCCCGCTGGAGAACCATTCCATTAGCTGCGCCAGAAACCACGGCCGACCATAAGCGCCACGCCCGATCATCACGCCGTCCGCGCCCGACTGCTCCAGCGCCGCCTCGGCATCCGCGATCGTGTTGATATCGCCATTGGCGATCACCGGCACCTCCACCGCATCCTTGACCTTGCGGATGAACGCCCAGTCGGCGCTGCCCTTGTACATCTGGTTGCGCGTGCGCCCATGGACCGCGATCAGCTTCACGCCCAATCCTTGCGCGATTTTCGCCAGTTCCGGCGCGTTCAGACTGTCGTGGCACCAGCCCATCCGCATCTTCAGCGTCACCGGCACGGTCACCGCCTCGACCACGCCTTTGATAATAGCAGCGGCATTGTCGAGATCGCGCATCAGCGCCGATCCTGCATCGCCATTGGTCACCTTGCGCACCGGGCAGCCCATATTAATGTCGATGATCGCCGCGCCGCGATCTTCGCTCAGCTTGGCCGCCTCACCCATTTCGTGCGGCGTACAGCCGACCAATTGCATGGAGACCGGGTCTTCGCTCGCATGCCACGCAGCCTTTTGCAGCGACTGGCGCGTCTCTCGGATCGCCGCCTGGCTGGCGACCATCTCGGTGACGTTGAGGCCCGAGCCGTAGCGGCGGACGAGCGTGCGGAACGGCAGGTCGGTCACGCCGGTCATCGGCGCGAGCACGACGGGGCGGTCGATCCGGACGGGGCCGATCTGGATAGGTTGAAGTGTTTTCATATCATGTGCCTGAAAAACGGGCAGTAGCGGCGCGAGGCTGTAATGGCAAGGCTGGCGAGGGCGGCGCGCTTGGTCTAGGCGAAGGCCATGACGTCGCCTCAAATTGCAGCTATCATCGTCGCGGCCGGTTCCGGATCGCGCAGCGGCAGCGAAACCCCGAAACAATTCACCACCATCGCCGGCCAACCGATGATCGCCCACAGCCATGCCACGCTCGCCTCGCACCCGGCGATCTCGCATATTCTCGTGGTGATCGGTGAGGGGCAGGAACAGATGCTGGCCGATGCTGTCCCCGGAGCGGTCAGCGTCACCGGCGGCGCAACCCGGCGATTGTCGGTGCAGGCGGGCTTGGAGGCGCTGGCCGGTGATAATATCGATGCGGTGCTGATCCATGACGCCGCGCGCCCTTTCCTGCCAGCTGCGATAATCGATCGCCTGATCGCCGCTCTTGGAGAGGCGGAGGGTGCGCTGCCCGCGCTGCCGGTGGCCGATACGCTCGCGCGTGGCGACAGCTTGCTCGGCGAGACGATAGATCGGGACGGCCTGCACCGGGTGCAGACCCCGCAGGCGTTTCGCTTCGAAACTATCCTGGATGCGCACCGTAACTGGACGTTCGAGGAACCGACCGACGACGCCCAGATGGTCCGGCGGCTTGGCGGCGCGGTCGCAATGGTCGAAGGAGATACGATGCTCGACAAGATCACCTACCCCGCAGATTTCGCCGCCGCCGAAGCGCGTGCGGCCACCGCGCTGATCTCGCGCAGCGCCAGCGGCTTTGATGTGCATCGGCTGGAGGTTGGCGAGGAATTGTGGCTCGGCGGGGTGCTGATCCCGCACGACAAGGGTCTTTCGGGCCATAGCGATGCCGATGTCGCGCTCCACGCCATCACCGATGCTCTGCTCGGGACCATAGCAGCGGGAGACATCGGCACGCATTTCCCACCCAGCGACCCGCAATGGAAGGGCGCCGATTCCGCCCAATTCCTGGAACATGCCGCCAGCCTGGTGCGCGCCGACGGTGGCATCATCGATTTCATCGACCTGACCTTGATGTGCGAGGCGCCAAAAATCGGCCCGCACCGCGCGGCCATGCGCGTTCGCATCGCCGCCTTGCTGCAATTGACCGTGCGACAGGTGAGCGTGAAGGCCACCACCACCGAACGGCTCGGCTTCACGGGGCGTGGCGAGGGCATTGCGGCGCAGGCGATGGCAACGATCCGAATTCCGGCATGAAATCAGTGTTTGCCAGCATCCTGGTCGCCAGCATGATCGCTGCGCCGGCTGCCGCGCAGCCGCTCCGCTGCCTCAAGCCAGCGGAAGCCGAGTCGCTGGCCTTGGTGGCCCTGCCCGACATCCTGCGCGAAGCCACCCGCACCTGCGCCACGACCCTGCCCGCCACCTCCTTCGTGCGCAGCAATGCGCGCCCGCTCATCGCGAAATATCAGGCCGAAGCCGACCGCGCCTGGCCCGCCGCGCAAAAGGCTTTGCTGAAACTCTCCGATCCGATCATCGAGCCGTTGCTGAACACCCAGGTTGCGCGACAGATGCTCACCACGCTCGCCGTGTCGCAGATCGTCGGCAGGATCGACGTGCGCGATTGCGGGGCGATCGATCGCATGGCGTCGTTGCTGGAGCCGCTTCCGCCCCGCAACACGGCGGGCTTGATCGTAAGCTCGCTGCAGTATCTGAAGGCGCATAAGACAGAGGGTGGCAGGCGCGCGACGGATGTGTCCGATCTGCCGATCTGCCCGGAGCCGAAGCCATGACGATGCACACTATTCTGCCGGCCGAACTGATCGAGGCCGCGCGGCAGGTGGTCGAACAGAATCTTGCCATCGGTCGCCGCATCAGCGTGGCGGAAAGCTGTACTGGCGGACTGGTCGCGGCCGCGATCACCGAGATTCCCGGCTCCTCCGAAGTCCTCGGCTGCGCCTTCGTCACCTATTCGAACGAGGCCAAGCACGATCTACTGCGGGTCAGTCCGGACGTGCTGGACACCTTCGGTGCCGTATCGATCGCGGTTGCGTGGAGCATGGCGCAGGGAGCCCTGGACCGCAGCGGCGCGGATGTCGCGGTGGCGATCACCGGGATTGCCGGGCCAGAGGGCGGATCGGACAAGAAACCAGTTGGCACCGTCGTCTTCGCGCGGGCCGAAAAGGGCGCGGACCCGGCCAATATCGTCGCCGACCGCAAGCAATATGGCGATATCGGGCGCGGTGGCGTGCGCCTTCAGGCGGCGCTGTGCGCGCTCGAGCTGTTGTTGCCGCCGGCTCCTGCACCTGAAGCCGCTGAAGCACCGTAAAGCACCGCCGCACGTTCCTCGAATGCGCCGATCATCTTGCGCAGCGCCGCACCGAAGACTTGCCCAGCCAGCATTTCGAACACCCGGTTCTTGAATGCGAAATCGACGGTGAAATCGACAAAGCATGCGCCCTCGCCGTCGGGTCGGAACGTCCAGTCGTTGCGCAGATATTTCAGCGGTCCGTCGAGATAATCGACCTTGATCGCTTCAGGCCGCCGTTTCTCGACCTTCGACGTGAACGTCTCACGCAGTCCCTTGAACCCGACGATCATGTCCGCGACCATTTCGGTCGCACCGTTCGACCGTACCCGGATCGCCGTGACCCAGGGCAGGAATTCGGCATAGCGCCCGACATCGGCAACCAGATCGAACATCTGTTCGCAGCTATACGGCAGGCGCCGGGTTTCGGAATGCCGGGGCATCAGGCTTTCGCGAGCTTCGCCTCACGCGCCGCGCGCAGGCGCATGAAATCGTCCCCGGCATGATAGCTCGAGCGCGTCAGCGGTGAGGCCGCGACCAGCAAGAACCCCTTGGCGCGGGCGATCGCGGCGTAGGCGTCGAAGGCTTTCGGCGTCACGAAATCGATCACCTTGGCGTGGCGCGGCGTCGGTTGAAGATATTGGCCCAAGGTCAGGAAATCTACATCGGCGCTGCGCATGTCATCCATCACCTGATGCACTTCCATCCGCTCCTCGCCCAGGCCCATCATCATGCCGGATTTGGTGAAGATCGAAGGATCGTGCCGCTTCACGCTCTCCAAAAGCCGCAGCGAAGCGTAATACCGCGCGCCCGGCCGGATCGTCGGGTACAGACGCGGCACGGTTTCGAGGTTGTGGTTGTACACATCTGGCCCAGCCTCGACGATAGATTCCACAGCGGCTTGCGCCTTGTTCCTGAAATCGGGTGTGAGGATTTCTATCGTCGTACCGGGCGTGGTGCGGCGTAGCGCCTGAATGACCTTGACGAATTGCGCCGCACCACCGTCCGGCAGGTCGTCGCGATCGACCGACGTGATGACGATGTGCGAGAGGCCCAGTTCGGCGGCGGCATCGGCGGTGTGCTGCGGTTCGAGCATGTCGACCGCACGCGGCATGCCGGTCTTGACGTTGCAGAACGCGCAGGCGCGCGTGCACGTGTCGCCGAGGATCATCACGGTCGCGTGTTTCTTGGTCCAGCATTCGCCGATATTGGGGCAGGCCGCTTCCTCGCACACCGTGTTGAGGTAGAGGCGGCGCATCATCGCCTTGGTCTCGGCAAAGGCAGTGCCGCCGGGAGCCTTGACCCGGATCCAGTCTGGCTTGCGCTCTCGGGGCAGGCGGGCGAGCGGGGACATCTCATTCATGCCTCAGCAGATAGCGACTGATGCGTGCGCTTGCCAGCCCCTCCCTCTCGCCCGTACAGCGCGGGCATGGCCGATTTTACCGAACTGCTCGCTGGCTATGGCCGGTTTCGTGTCCATGACTGGACTCGCCAGCGCGATCGCTGGGCCGAATTGTCCGAAGGGCAAAGCCCCAAGGTGATGATCATCGCCTGTTCGGACAGCCGAGTCGACCCGGCGCAGGTGTTCGACACCTCGCCCGGCGAGATCTTCGTCG
>NZ_JANYEK010000073.1 GCF_025363195.1 Sphingomonas sp. | reverse complement strand
GCCGCGCTCGACCGCATCGCGCCGCCACCGCCGCCATCAGCCGATCCGCTGGCACATCCGGCCTATGTCTGGCGTGGAGACACATTGGTCGCGGCGCGCGCCTTCACCGCCCTGCCGCTGGCACAATTGCATGGGCTCGATGCGCAGAAGACGGCCCTGGTCGCCACGCTCCATCGCCTCGCCCACGCGCATGCCGCCCATGACGTGTTGCTGTGGGGCGCGCGCGGCACGGGCAAGTCGGCTTTGGTCAAAAGCGCCGTCGCGCATGTGCAGGCGGAGGGTGGCCACCTCGCTTTGGTCGAGGTCGCCGCGATCAGCCTCGACAGCCTGCCCGCCTTGTTCGCATTGATCGCCGCTGTGCCGCGCGCTTTCGCGGTGTTCATCGACGATCTCGGCTTCGATGCCGCTGGCGATGCGCGTGCCTTACGCTCGATGCTGGAAGGCGGGGCGGAGGCGCGACCCGCCAATGCGCGATTACTCGTCACTTCGAACCGCCGCCACCTGATACCGCGCGACATTGCGGACCAGGAAGGTGCCATCAACCCCCGCGACGCGGTGGACGATCAACTGGCCCTGGCCGACCGGTTCGGGCTCAGCCTGGGCTTCCATGTGATGGATCAGGATTTGTACCTGTCGGTGGTCGAGGGCTATGCCGCCACGCACGGCCTGCCGTTCGATCCGCACGAAGCGGTCAATTGGGCGACCCGGCGCGGCAGCCGGTCGGGCCGGGTCGCCTGGCATTACATCGTCGATCTCGCCGGTCGGCACGGCAAGGCGCTGGGGTGAGACACGCCACGCCGTCCGTCAGCCCTCGACCATCTCGGCCAGTTCCAGCCAGCGCAGTTCCGCCGCTTCCTTGTCCTCGCGTGCCTTGTCCACCGCCTTGGTCAACAGCTCGAACCGGTTGAAGTCCTGCGAATAGAGCGCCGGGTCGGCCAGCGCCTTTTCGTCACGCTGAATTGCCGTATCGAGCTCTTCGATGCGTTTGGGCAAGGTCTCGTAATCGCGCTGATCCTTGTAGGTCAGCTTGACCTTGGGCGGCGGGGGCGGCGGGGGCGGGGGCGCGGTGGCCTGCACCTTGCGCCCACCGCCGCCGCGCTTGGGCGCCGCCGCCTTGCGCTTGGCCTCCCAATCCTCGTAACCGCCGGCGACCACATCGACCATGCCCGAACCGTCGAGCCCGAGTGTGATCGTTACCGTGCGGTCGAGAAAATCGCGATCGTGGCTGACGATCAGGACGGTGCCGTCATAATCCGAGATCACTTCCTGCAGCAGATCGAGCGTTTCGAGATCGAGATCGTTGGTCGGTTCGTCCAGCACCAGCAGGTTGGACGGCCGGGCGAATTCGCGCGCCAGCAACAAGCGCGAGCGCTCTCCACCCGACAGCGTGCCGACCTGCGCGTCGACCAGACCGGGTTCGAACAGGAATTCCTTGAGGTAACCGATGACGTGCTTGCGCACCCCCTGCACGTCGATCCAGTCACCGCCATCGGCCAGCACGTCGCGCACGGTCCGGTCGGGCGCCATCTTGCTCCGTTGCTGATCGATGACGATGCGTTCGAGCGTCTGGGCGAGCTTCACGGTGCCCGAATCCGGCTCCATCTCGCCGGTCAAAAGCTTGAGCAAGGTCGTCTTGCCCGCGCCGTTCTGGCCGACGATGCCGATGCGGTCGCGCCGCGACACGCGCAGGGTGAGATCGGTGATGATCGGCCGGTCTCCGAACGCCTTCGACACATGCTTGACGTCGATGACGATCTTGCTGCGCGCATCGTCGCTGCCGATCGTCAGGTTCGCGGTGCCCGGCGGCCCCATCATCGCCGCGCGAGTCTCGCGCATCTCGAACAATTTGGTCAGGCGGCCCTGGTTGCGCTTGCGCCGCCCAGTCACGCCGCGCAGCAGCCAATGCTCCTCCAGCTTCAGCTTGGCGTCGAGCTTCTCGGCGTTGCGCTGTTCCTCGGCATAGACCGTTTCCGTCCATGCCTCGAACCCGCCGAAACCGATTTCCGCGCGCCTGACGGTGCCGCGATCGAGCCACAGGGTCTGCTTGGTCAGCCGGGTCAGGAAGGTGCGATCGTGGCTGATGGCGATGAATGCACCGCGGAACCGCCCGAGCCATTCCTCCAGCCAGTCGATCGCGGCGATGTCGAGATGGTTGGTCGGCTCGTCGAGCAGCAACACGTCCGGGTCCTGCGCCAGCGCGCGGACAATCGCCGCACGCCGCCGCTCCCCGCCCGACGCCGAGGCCGCCTCGCGCGACAAGTCGATGCCGAGCTGATCGGCGATCGCCTCCGCCTCATATTGCAACGGCGCATCGTCCCCGCCGAGCACGTAATCGCCAAGCGTCGCGAAGCTGCGCAGGTCCGGCTCCTGTTCGAGCAGGATGACGCGCGTGCCGGGCTGGATCGTTCGCCGGCCCTCGTCGGCGTCGATCTGGCCGGCGATCAGCTTCAGCAAGGTCGTCTTGCCCGCGCCGTTGCGCCCGATCAGCGCCAGCCGGTCGCGCGGACCGACATGCACGTCGAGCCCGCGAAAGAGCCAGCCGGAGCCCTGGACGAGGCCGAGATTTTCGAATGCGAGGATTGGTGCTGCCATGTGACCGGTCCGTTAGGGGGATTGCTGCGGCGCGGCAAGTTGCACGCAGCCTGACTGGCGCATTCACAGGCTGTTCAACCCCGCACACCTATGTAACACCCAATGAAGATGCCCGCCGCCCTCCTTCTCTGCCTCATCACCGCACCCGCGCTGGCCGAACCTGCGCCGCCGCCACAGCGTCGCGGCGATCAGGTCGAGGCGTTCGAGGCGCGGCGACAGGGCAAGATTCTGCCGCTTCGCGAAATCGAGCGCCGGATAGTACCGCAAATGCACGGGAGCCAGTATCTCGGCGTCGAACTCGATTCGTATAACGGCATTTACACGCTGAAATTCCTGCGCGATGGCACAGTGATCTGGATCGAAGTCGAGGGCGCGTCGGGCCGGATCGTCGGCCGCACCGGCAACTGAACCACAATTAAAACAGATTTGCAGGGGAAGAACATGCGCGTCCTGATCGTCGAAGACGAACCCAATCTCGGCCAGCAATTGAAGACCACGCTGGAAGGCGCGGGCTATGCGATCGATCTCGCCACCGACGGCGAGGAAGGCCACTTCATGGGCTCGACCGAAAATTACGACGCGATCATCCTTGATCTGGGCCTGCCCGAGATCGATGGACTGACCGTGCTCGACCGCTGGCGCAAGGAAGGTCGCACCGCCCCGGTGCTGGTGCTGACCGCGCGGGACAGCTGGTCGGACAAGGTGGCCGGGCTCGACGCGGGCGCCGACGATTATGTCGCCAAGCCGTTCCAGTCGGAAGAATTGATCGCTCGCCTGCGCGCGCTGATCCGTCGCGCATCGGGCAACGCCTCGTCCGAATTGATGGCGGGTGACATCCGCCTCGATACGCGGTCGGGCAAGGTGACCCGGGCCGGCGAACCGGTGAAGCTGACCGCACAGGAATATAAGCTGCTCAGCTACCTGCTGCATCACAAGGGCAAGGTCGTCAGCCGCACCGAATTGATCGAGCATATCTACGATCAGGATTTCGACCGCGATTCGAACACGATCGAAGTGTTCGTCACGCGGATCCGTAAAAAGCTCGGGCAGGACGTGATCACCACGATCCGGGGCCTCGGCTACAGCCTCGAAGATCCCGATGCCTGACGATAGCGGCGCACCGGCGAAGCCCGTCGCTGCGCCGAACGCGGAGGCCGAGGCCCTCACCGCGCGCGGGTACGTCCGCACCACGGGGTCGCTGTCGCGGCGCATGATCCTGATCGCCGCGGTGTGGATCCTGGTGCTGCTCTCCGGTGGCGGGTTCGCGCTCGATAGGGTCTTGTCGTCCGCGATCACGCGCAATTTCGACGATCAGCTGGACTATGTGCTGACCGCCCTGATCGTCTCGGCCGAGATCGGCCCGGACGGCGAAGTGGTGTTCAACCGCGAGCCCGCCGATCAGCGTTTCCTGGAACCTTATTCCGGTCTGTATTGGCAAGTATCGGCCAAGGCGCGCGAGGCGTTCCCGTCGCGCTCGCTCTGGGATCGACGTCTCGCGTATGGGACCGCGCATACAGACCGCGAAGTTCATGTCTACGATACGACGCAGTTCGCGACCGAGAAGTTGCGTCTGCTCGAACGCGACGTGAAGCTGCCCGGGTCGACGGTGCGCTGGCGCTTCCAGGTCGCGCAGAGCCGCGAAGGGCTCGACGCGCAAATCAGCGCGCTGCGCAAGACGTTGGTGCGCAGTTTCGCCTTGCTCGGCCTCGGCTTGCTGGTGATGGCGGCACTCCAGACATTTTACGGGCTGTGGCCGCTGAGGAAGGTGCGCGAGGAGATTGCCCGGATGCGCAGCGGCCAGTCGCGCCAGATCGAACGCCCGATGCCGATCGAGGTCGCACCGATGGTCGAGGAACTGAACGGGCTGATCGCGCATAACGAACGCCAGGCCGAAGAGGCGCGCCGCCATGCCGGAAACCTGGCGCATGCGCTGAAGACCCCACTCACCGTGATCATGAACGCCGCGACGGCAAAGGCCGACGATCTCGGCGAGACGGTCGTGCGCGAGGCGCGAACGATGCGGCGGCAGGTCGATCACCATTTGGCGCGCGCCCGGGCGGTCGGGCGCCGCGGATCCGCGCACAGCCGCGCCGACGTGTGGCCGAGCCTGGAATCGGTCGAACGCGCAGTCGGCGTGCTGTATCGCCACGTCCGGATCGATGCCGACGGGCCGAAGGATCTACAGGTCCATGTCGAACGACAGGATCTGGACGAGATGCTCGGCAACCTGATCGAGAATGCCGCGAAATATGGCGGCGGCAGCGTGTTCGTGACGGTGGGCCAGCATTCGGGCTTCGTCGAATTCCTGATCGAGGATGACGGCATGGGCATCCCGGAGGAACAGCGCGTGCGCATCTTCGATCGCGGGGTGCGGCTGGATACCGGTAAACCCGGCACCGGTCTCGGTATGGCGATCGTCCGCGATGTAGCCGAAATCTACGAGGGCACCGTCTCGCTGGAAGAGAGCGAGGATCTGGGCGGATTGCTGGTGCGGCTGAGGCTGCCGGCGGCAAATTGAGCCGTCGGGGGACCGACAATGTGACCGTGCCGACATCGGCCAACCCGGTCCGATCCATGGCCCCAAGGGGGTGGTTCTTGGCGGTGAGCCATGCGCACCACAAAGCATTGGTGACGAGCCCGCCGAACCGCTCCACCTGGACGCGCTCGGGTTGCCGGCTCGCGCTGGCGTTCGTTCAGAAAGGGGCTACACCTGACGTGTCGAACGGTTCGACGCAGGGTGCAGTGAC
>NZ_JANYEK010000065.1 GCF_025363195.1 Sphingomonas sp. | reverse complement strand
ACCATCGCGGCAAAGTCGGCTTCGCCGGGCTTGGCGCTGGCTTGCGCCATGTAGAGATCGCGCTGGTGGACGTCGATCACGTCCTGTTCGACCACCAGTGGCTTGCCCATGCTGAGGGTGGCGAGCTGGATTTCGCAGGCGCGTTGCAACGACCAATGCTTGATGAAGGCTTCTGGCAAAGTCTTGCCCATGACCAGGATGCCGTGATTCTTGAGCAGCATCACGCGCTTTCTGCCGAGATGTTCGAGCAGGCGCTCGCCCTCTTCGTCCCGCACGGTGACGCCCTCGAAATCATGGTATGCGATCTGCCCGGCAAAGTTGCAGGCGTAGAAATTGATCGGCTGCAACCCGCCCTCGGCGGAACTGACCGCCATGCCCGCCGTGGTGTGCGTGTGCATGATGCAATGCGCATCGGGCAGATGCTTGTGGAACAGGGCATGCTGGACGAACCCGGCGCGATTCACCGGATAGGGATTGTCATCGAGTTTGTTGCCGTCGATGTCGATCTTGACGAGGCTGGAGGCGGTGACTTCGCTGAAATGCAGGCCGAACGGGTTGATCAGGAACGCACCCTCTTCTTCCAGTTTCACGGTGATGTGGTTGTAGATCATCTCCGACCAGCCGAGCATGTCGAAGACGCGGTAGCAGGCGGCAAGTTCCTGCCGCGCTGCCCATTCGGATTCGGTCATCTGGCTGTTGCGAAGGACTGCGGTGGCCATTGTGCTCTCCGGATTTTCGGTGTGTCGGTATGCTGTATCGCATGGGCTTGCAGGCTGCAAATCAGGCGAAGGCGGCGATCTCGTCGGCGGTGAAACCGAGTTCGGCGAGCAGGGTTTCATCAGGGCCGTCAGGCATGACCGGCGCCACGGTCGGGCTGGCGGAATAACGCGGGGCAGGGGCGGGTTGCGTGATGCCGCCTGCTTCGACGAAAGCCGAGCGGGCGACGCTGTGCGGATCGGCGACCGCCTCGTCGAAGGCCAGAACGGGGGCGAAGCACACCTCATGGCCGGCGAAATCTGCGCACCATTGGTCGCGGGTCCTGGTTTTGAACTGGTCGGCCAAGCGGGCTTTCAGTGCGGGCCAGGCGCGCGGGTCCATTTGTGCGGACCATTCGTCACCGTCGAGTGCCATGACCTTGCGCAAGGCGGCGTAGAATTGCGGCTCGATCGCACCGATCGAGACCCATTTGCCGTCCGAGGTTTCATACGTGTCGTAGAAGTGTGCGCCGCCATCGAGCAGGTTGGTGCCGCGTTCGTCGTTCCACCGGCCCATGCCGCGAAAGCCCCAGATCATGCTCATCAGCACCGACGAGCCTTCCGTCATTGCGCAATCGACCACCTGACCCTCACCGGTCGCCTTGGCGTGAAGGATGGCGGCGAGCATCCCGAATGCGAGCATCATGCCGCCACCACCGAAATCGCCGACCATATTGATCGGGAATTGTGGCTTGCCACCCGCGGTGCCGTAAGCGTGGAGCGCGCCCGATTGGGCGATGTAATTGATGTCGTGGCCGGGTTGCGGCGCCATCGGGCCAGTCTGGCCCCAGCCGGTCATGCGGCCGTAGACGAGCTTCGGGTTGGTTTCGAGCAGGGGTTCGGGGCCGAGGCCGAGGCGCTCCATCACGCCGGGCCGGAAGCCTTCGATCAGGCCGTCGGCGGATGCGGCGATGCGTTTGACCGCCGCGATGGCGTTGGGGTTTTTCAGGTCCATCGCGATCGTGCGGCGCGAGCGGAGCAGCGGATCCTTGGAGAGCGCGGTGATGGTCTGCGTGCCGGGGCGTTCGATGCGGATTACCTCGGCGCCGTGGTCCGCCAGCATCATGCCGCAGAACGGGCCGGGGCCTATGCCGGCGATTTCGACGATGCGGATGCCGTGGAGGGGGGGCGTGGTCATTGAGCTCTCCGGTGTTGTGTCGTCATGGCCTCGGCGGGCTGGCGGAGTCGGAGACCATACGCTCGCCGTCTATGACGATGGGCGACGCGACGCCGGGGATGCCCCCGTTCGAAATGGCGAGGCCGCGCGCGACGACCTGGGCGTCGGCGAACACCTCATCGACGCGGTTGATCGGGCCGGCGGGGACGCCCTGTTCCTCCAGCGCCCAGGCGAGATCGGCCTTGCGCCATGTCGCGATGGCGTCGCTGAGCAGCGGGATCATGTCGGTACGGTTCTGCACGCGCGCCGGGTTGGTGGCGAAGCGTTCGTCGTCGGCGAGTGGGAGGGTCAGCACTATGCAGAGTTTGCGGAACTGACTGTCATTGCCGACCGCGATGATCAGGTCCCCGTCCGAGGCGGCGAAGCTCTGGTACGGCGCGAGGTTGGCGTGGCCGTTGCCCATGCGGTGCGGCACCTTGCCGCTGGCCATCCAGTTGAGCGCCTGATTGGCCAGCACGGCGACCTGCGTATCGAGCAGGGCCATGTCGATATGAGCTCCGGTTCCGATACGATCGCGGGTGCGCAGGGCGGCGAGGATCGCGACGGCAGAATAGACGCCGGTGAAGATGTCGGCATAGGCAATGCCGGATTTCTGCGGCGCGCCGTCGGGGTCGCCGGTCAGCGACATGATGCCGCCCATGCCCTGGATGATGAAATCATATCCGGCGCGGTGGGCATAGGGGCCGGTTTGCCCGAAGCCAGTGATCGAGCACGTGATCAGCCGCGGGTTCAGCTTGGCGAGCGATGCATGGTCGAGACCGTATTTGACGAGGCCGCCGACCTTGTAGTTTTCGATCACCACGTCTGCGTCGGCCACGAGGGCGCGAATTTCGGACTGGCCTGCCGGCGTGGCGATGTCGACCGCGTGGCTCGTCTTGCCGCGATTGGTGGAGTGGTAATAGGCCGCGTCGAGATTCTCGCCGTTTGGGCCGATCATGAAGGGCGGCCCCCAATGGCGGGTGTCGTCGCCCGCGCCGGGGCGTTCGATCTTGATCACCTCGGCGCCGAGATCGGCGAGCAACTGCCCGCACCAAGGTCCGGCGAGGATACGGGCGAGTTCGACGACCTTGATTCCGGAAAGGGGTTTCATGCTTTCGCGATCATGGCGTCACGCCCGATTTCGTAGATAACGTGGACGACCGGGCCATCGGCGAGTTCGGTGATCTGGGTGCGGTCGGTGAGCACGCCGCCGATCTTTTCCATCGCCCGGCGCGAGCGGAGATTGGTTTCCCCGACCATGAAGGCGGTGGTGTCGAACCATTGCAATATGTGCCGGATCATCAGTGCCTTTATCTCGCGGTTGGTGCCGCCGCCCCAATGATCGCGGGCGAGGAACGTCCACCCGATCTCGCAGGTCGTGGGCGCCTGCGGATCGGGGCGGTAACGGCTCGCACCGATGATGCGACCGGAGAGGCGCTCGCGGATCGTCAGGCTGCCGCCGCTGGCTAGGGCATCTTCGAAATAGCGACGGAACACCGGCTCCTGCCAGCGATCATGCGCCGGGTGGACCGCCCAGATCTCGCGGTCGGAGGCTATGGCGAACAGCCCCGCCCAATCCTCCGGGCGTGTCGGGCACAATTCGACCGTGTCGCCGGTCAGGGTCGGTTGGAGATCGGCCACGCTCAGAACGCGGCGATCCCCGTGATCGCGCGACCGAGGATCAGCGCGTGAACGTCGTGAGCGCCTTCGTACGTGTTGACCGTTTCCAGATTCATCAGGTGGCGCATGACCTGATATTCGCCACTGATGCCGTTGCCGCCGTGCATGTCGCGCGCCATGCGGGCGATATCCAGCGCCTTGCCGACATTGTTGCGCTTGACGATCGAGACCATTTCCGGCGCGAAGCGGCCTTCGTCCATCAGGCGACCGACGCGCAACGATGCCTGCAAACCGAGCGCGATGTCGGTCTGCATATCGGCGAGCTTTTTCTGGTAAAGCTGAGTCCCTGCGAGCGGCCGACCGAACTGCTTACGGTCCAGGCCATATTGGCGGGCGGCGTGCATGCAGAATTCCGCCGCGCCGAGCGCACCCCAACTGATGCCGTAGCGTGCGCGGTTGAGGCAGCCGAACGGACCCTTCAGGCCCTGCACGTCGGGCAGCAGCGCGTCCTCACCGACCTCGACCTCGTCCATCATGATCATGCCGGTGATCGAGGCACGCAAACTGAGCTTGCTC